>JBJDZN010000013.1:0-30374 GCA_051868045.1 Eubacteriales bacterium | reverse complement strand
GGAGGTCGCCGGAGCCTCGGAGGTCACAGGTTCCGTATCGGTAGTCGGAACCGTAGAGGAAGGGGTCACGGGAGCTTCGGAAGTTGCGGGAGCCTCGGAGGTCACAGGTTCCGTATCGGTAGTCGGAACCGTGGAGGAAGGGGTCACGGGAGCTTCGGAAGTTGCGGGTGTCTCGGAGGTCACAGGCTCCTGACTGGTAACCGGTGCCGTGGAGGAAGGGGTGACAGGCGTTGTTTCGGTGATCGGGGCGGTGGTCGTGGTTGTCCCGGCAGGAGTGGTGGTTGTGGCTGCCCCGGCATCACGGCTCAGATTCACAACCAGACCGCATACCACCTGGGTGGTGGAATAGTCGGGATGGGTGATCTTGGCACTGTCAACCTTTACCGCCCAGTCGCCTGCCCCCCGGCAGACGCCGGAAACGGTCAGCACAGTCTTACCGGCGGCAGCTTGGGAGCTGAAATAGCCAAACCAGATAAGTCCCCTCGCTTCAGTCGGACCGATGGCAGACGCCCCGTTGTCGATGCTTACCGAGGTGATCTCGACGCCGTCGCTGATAAACAGACCCACATCGGCAGCCCGGTATTCTTCCCCGGAGTCAAGCTCAATTGAAAACGTAAAGGTTCCGCTGTCCGGTACGGCTATGTAACGATCGGAAACCTTCACGGACAGATCGGATCCGGTTGCAAAAGCAGGCACTGCTGAAAGCATAACCAGACAGAGCACAATCCATACCGGAATCATATGGCTTTTACGAAATAATCTTTTCATCTTTATCCCTTTCTTTTGGTGTTGGCTTTATCTTATCAGCCCCTTGTAAAATAAGCCGACACGGCACAGAAAAATCTCCGTTAAACTTTTTTCATCAAAACGCATGAAATTTTACCTGACCGGGAGGGATTCGCCGTTTCCCCCGCCATTTTCCCCCGCTTTCTCCCCATGAATGTGAAGATTGTCTGATTTTTCGGTGAAGTCCCTTGATTTTTGTGAAAAATGAGGGTATAATAGTGCCGTTAAAAGAACAGTATGACCATCACGAAAGGTACGGTAACCTTATGAAGCATCTTAAAACAAAACTGCTGACCCTGATTCTGCTTTGTTCCCTTCTGGCAGGATGCGCAAGAGCCGGATCTGTCGGATTTTTCGGGGACAGCACCGTCTCCGATCGGGACAGCGGCTTTTATTCTGACAGCGGTTCCATCCCGAATTCCCCGGATGAAGGAAATTCCGGCAGTACGGTCACCTCGGGTCAGTCGGGTGAGCAAAGCACGCCCATCGACGAGTCCCGGATCGTACAGGGACCCTCTTCGGTGGAAAGTCTGTCGGTGGATTATTCCAAATACGATCTGGACGACTCCGAAGAACCGGAAGGTCTGAAGACCGTGGTCTTCAATCAGACTACCGCCGAAATTAGCGGTACCGGTGCCGTCTTTGAAGGCGGCAGACTGACGATCACCGAGGAGGGGGTCTATAAGCTGTCCGGCAAGCTGACCGAGGGTCAGGTGGTCGTCAGCGTGGGAGACACCGAAAAGGTGCGGCTGATTCTCAACGGTGTGGAGATCACCAACAGCACCGATGCGGCAATTCTTGCGGAAACCGGCGACAAGCTGATCCTGACGCTGGCTGAAGGCAGTACCAACACGATCACCGACCGTGATACCACCGTCCGATCGGACACCGACACCCGCTCCCCTGCGGCGATCTATGCCAAGATCAGCCTGAGCATCAACGGATCGGGCAGTCTGAATGTCACATCAAGCTACAACAACGCCATCGCCACCAAAAAGACCCTGAAGATCGTTTCGGGTACTTTGAATCTCACCGCCGAGAACGTGGGACTGAAGGGCAACAATGCGGTTTCCGTCTGCGGCGGCGATCTGACCATCAACGCCGGCGGTGACGGCATCAAGACCGAGGAAGAGGAGGACACCTCCAAGGGATATGTCTTCATCAGCGGCGGCAGAATCACCATTACCACCGCATCTGACGGCATCAACGGCTCCCTTTACACCTATATCACCGGCGGCGGAATCAGCATAACCACCACCGGAACCGAGGTTTCCACGGACAGCACAAGCAGTACCGGACAGTCCGCAGCACCCGGACAGCCGGGCGGCAGCTTCGGTGGAAAGGGCGGCAGTCACGGCGGCGGATTTGGCAACATGGGCGGTATGAACGGTTCCTCCTCTCAGGCACCCGCCTCCAAGGGGATCAAGGCAGGCAGTGATCTTCAGATCATCGGAGGAATCATTGTCATAAACAGCACCGGACACTGCGTCCACTCCTCCGGTACCCTGACTGTCGGCGGGACGTCGAATCTGACCCTGACCTCCTCCGGCGGCAAGGGCATTCAGGCGCACGGCGATCTGACCGTTGAAGGCGGCACCATCGACATCAAAAATTCCACCGAGGGCATTGAATCCAAGACCAATCTGACGTTCTCCGGAGGAGACGTGAAGATTTACGCCACCGATGACGGCATCAACCTGGCAAGTTCTACGGGAAACTTCATCATTTCGGGCGGCAGTCTGAATGTTGTGGTTGGACAGGGCGATACCGACGGTATTGATTCCAATAATTCCCTGACCGTCACCGGCGGCATTCTGGTGGTCAAGGCGGCATCGTCCACGGGCGTGTCGGGAGCCATTGACGCAGAGCGTTCGGTAACGATCAGCGGCGGCACCGTCGTGATTCTGGGCAGCAGTTCCTCGTCAATCAGGGTTTCCGGAACCCTCCGGTCGGTCAGTGGAAACAGTTCGCTCGGCGTGGGACCGTATTCTGTCAGGGATGCGCAGGGCAACGTAGTCTTCTCCTTTGAGGTAACGGTCGCCGCTCAACGGTTCTGGATCGGCTCCGATCTGTTGCAGTCCGGACAGACCTACACCCTGACGGACGCATCCGGCAATGTCGTTACAACGCTGGGGTAAAGATAGCCAATAAAACAGCCTGTAAAAATAAAAGATTGAGAGAGGAGCCTCTTTGGAAAGGGTTCCTTTCTCAATCTTTTTCTGCTTATTAAAAGGAAACGCACCCGGTCGGGACAGCCTTATTTTGCAGGCGGTTTCCCGATGGGTGCGGTTTTCTTTTCAGAAGTTTTTGCGGGGTTCAAGGGGGACTTCTTTCCAAAAGCCCCCTTGATTTTATTCTTCTTTAACTTTTTTATCCTTCAAGACCCAGTACGGTGGCGGGGTCGATGGGATCGCCGTTCAGCGTCAGCTCGAAGTGGAGGTGGGGTTCGTCGGCAATTTCCACGCAGGCGGATTCCCCGATGGCGGCGATGATCTGACCTGCCTTCACCGTGCATCCTTCGACAATGCCTTCGGGAAGCTCTTCGGCGAGATTCTTATACAGCGACTTGTAGCCGCCGGAGTGGGTGATTTCGATGCACTGACCCATGAGAGGATCGGTGTAGACCCCCGTGATGATGCCGTCAGCGCAGGCGTAGACGGCATCCCCGATTTCAGCCGACAGGTCCACGCCACGGTGGGTGCGGTAGTCGTTCATCGTCAGCGAGTAGGACAGAGTGTCAATGCTGTGGGACTTTGACAGCGTTCCCGCCGTGGGAAGAACGAAACGCAGGACGGGTGCGTCAATTTCCTCCGAGGTGTCGGGAGCGGTGGAGGGGACGGTTTCCGTCGTGCCGACGGTGGAGGGAACGGTATCGGAGGTCACCGAGCTGACTTCCGACGACGGATCGGCAGTCAGGGAAGAAGGGGCTTTATTGGATCGTTTTGCGAAGGCGAAAACGGTCAGAATGATCACCGCACCTGCCGCAACCACCGTACACCCCCATAGGATCGAGTAAAGGGTCTTTTCATTGATCGGGAGCTTTTTTTTCATTTGCATACTTACCATCCTTTTCAAATTCTGATTTCAGAGTTAGCTTGCGAAAATTTGCTTGCTGTGGCTAGTATTGCCTTCACTTCCCGTTTTATGCGTATGCAAAAAGGAATCTCTTCGGATTCTGTTTCCGCCCCTGCAAAAATCCGACATAAAATTTATGAAATCTTCACAAATATGTGATAAATTCCATCCAAACTTCTGGTATAATGAAGGGTACCAAACGGAAACTCAGTCAGAAGAGAAAAAGAGGTTTTTCTATGTCATTCCTTGATATGCTCAGTCGTGCCGATTCCTTGCAGATCGTCATCTGGTCGGTGTTCATCGGAATCGTCATCGGTGCCTGCTCCCTTTATTATAACAAGCGGGTCATCGGTTCCTTCGTGCGGGCTCTGCTCCGGAGCGGTGCCTCCGGTCCCGACAGCGCACGGACCCTTGAAGAGCTTGGCTATGGCAAGAACATTTTTGTCAAGCATGCCCTCCGGGACGGATCGGTGCTTCGGAAGATGGTCTGGGAGGCGGATGATAATTTCACCACCGACGCTTCGGGCTACACCTTTTCCGCCCGCACCAAGAGAATGGACATCAACACTGCCCACTTCTATGTGGACGAGTCCAACCGCATCAAGGTGGACCTGAGATACAGTGCCAAGGGAACCGACATCATCACCCTTCTGGTGGGTGTGATTATCTTCGTGGTAGTCGCCTATGCCCTGCTGCTCTTTATTCCCTACATCACCGATCTGTTTGCCTCCGTCACCGCCGGGTAACGGCATAAGGCGGCAAAGGCGGTCTGCCCTGACTGTCTCTCTGTGGGGTTGCCGCCATGCGGACGGGCGGACAGGCGGACGATTCTTTTTTGAAATTTTAAACGATTTTGCCGTCATTTTTGCGGCATAGACGACAAAGAGGGCGTTTTTTTGCCTCGGCTGCCGGAGCGCAACCTTTCCGGAGTCCGCCGGATGGGGCAAAACTTCAGCTATGTGAGAAAGGTGGGTATCCTTATGGCATCCCGGAAGGGTATGAGTCTGAAAAAATTTCTCATTCTGGTCCCGTGTGCGGCAATTCTGCTGACCGGGATTGTGATTGCCGCCATCTGGTTTTCCGGCACCCGCTATGTCAGCTACGAAACCTCCGAGCATGGCAGATCCAAGTTTATCGGGACGCTGAACGAAAACGGAATTCCTGCAGAGGGCAAAATCTACTATTCCGACGGTCAGAAGGCTGAGCTGTCCTATTACGGAAGCAGTCTGGAATTTCAGAACGGCGAAGTTCTTTTGGGTGAGCTGTACACCATTTCCTATGACGACGGAAAGGAGTATATCGGCGAGGTGAACTGCCTGCTCCGTGACGGCAAGGGAAGACTGACCTTCTCCGGCGGGGATGTTTACGAGGGCGAGTTTTACTTCGGCGAGATCTCGGGAAGCGGCAGTTACTACTACAAAAACGGCGATATTTATGTAGGTCAGCTTCAGAACGGCGTCAAGTGGGGATACGGAAGTTATGTCTGGGCAGGCAAGGACGGTCCCTCGGAAAGTTATGTGGGAGAGTATGTGAACAATCTCCGCCACGGAAAGGGAGTTTACACCTTCTCGGACGGCAGTGTTTACGAGGGCGAGTATCAGAATGATGCCAAGAACGGGTACGGAGTCCTGACCTTCGCCAACGGCGACAGGTACGAAGGAACCTTTGTCGGCGATCTGCGCAGTGGTAGCGGTATATACACCTTTGCCAACGGCGATGTCTATGAGGGCGACTTTTACAAGGGGACCATCACAGGCTACGGAACCTACCATTTTGCCTCCGGTGAGCGTCCGGATTATACCGGCTATTTCGAGAACGGTGTCATCGTGACGGTAATTCCCGAGGAAACGACGGAGCCGTCGGAAATCACTGAGGCAGCAGAAGAATAATTTCAGAAAGTTGAACCGGGGCAGTTAAAAAAGAAAGGTACGGTCATTTACATAAAATTCTCGCCCGCCTTTTGAGAAAGGCGGGCGAAACCTTTTGTACAAAATGACCGTACCCTACACTTTTTACCGTCTCTTGGGGCAAGATTTCATGACATCCCTTTTTACAGCTTTGATTCTTCCCTGCCCTTTTTTGCTCTTTTCGGCGTGGTGCCGTACTGACGTTTGTACCTTGTGATAAAATACCCCGGCGAGGAGAATCCGCACAGGGCGGCGATCTGCTTGATGGGAAGATCGCCGGTGTGCAGATAGCGGTCGGCAATCTTCAGCCGATAGGACGCCAGATAGTCGGAGAACGGGATGCCCATGACCCGCTTGAAAAGGGTAGAAAAATATGCCTCCGACAGTCCCGCTGCCGATGCCGCATCCGAAAGGGTGATGGGTCGGCGGTAATTTTTTTGCACATAGCCCATGGCGATCCGCACGGACTCCTCTGCTGTGCCGCCCTCGTTCCCGCCCGATGAGTCCCGTCCCCGCAGAACGGCATAGCATAGCAGCTCCACAAGACTGCGGCACAGCATGGCGGTCAGGGCATCATCGGGGGAGCGGTCAAACTGCACCATGGTATAGCGAACCGATGAGAGAAGATAGGACCATTCCCCGCCTTCTGGCAGGTTAATGCACAGGGGACGGCTGTCGGCGTTCAGCATTTCCTGAAGGGATGACGGCAGAAAGGCATCGGTGAACATCAGGTTGAAATATCGGATGTGTTCGCCGGGAGCCACATTCTGGCGATGGTAGTCGCTGGGACGGATCAGCTGGATCGATCCTCTTTTCATGCCGAACAGTTCGCCGCTGACAAGATAATCCGACCTGCCTTCATAGATTACGGACAGCTCATAAAAATCGTGGAAATGCAGCCGATCGTTGAAGGAGCTGGCATTTTCCGAGTAGCAGTCGGCGAGATCGAAGTCGGCATCTCCCAGATAGACCTCTTTGGGCAGAAGAAGCACCGATGGGGTGGGTATTTTGGATTTCATGCAAAGAAACCTCCTTGACGGCGGCAGAAAGTCGGTTCGGCGGGAAACGAAGGCATGCGGATATACCGACGCTACCCTCATGGGGGACAAATCCGACACGGGAAAGAAGAGATAACCCTGTCCGAAACCGCAACCGGCATCTTTCTTATCCCCATTTTAACAAATCTGCACAAAAATTGCAAGTCTTTTCAAAGATAAAATTCAAAAATATTTTGATTTGTTCCAAAATAGTTTGAGATTTTCCGATTTGCCTTGACAAGGGATGGGTCGGGTGATACAATGAAAAGGCAAAACTTCTGATAACGGAGGACATAAGAATGACAGAATTTCAAAAGCTTCAGAAAGACTTCGTGGATCTGCGGCTGGGCTCCTTTATCCACTTCAACAGTGCAACGGTGCAGTTCCACAGCCGGGAAACCGAGGACTGGGAATTCGGCGTGGAAAACGGCGGACAAGCAAGACGGTTCCCCTTCGATCCCAAGGACTGGAATCCGGTGAATCTGGATCCCGAAAGCTGGGCAAAGACCATCAAAAGTTCGGGCGGACGCTTCGCCGCACTGACCACCAAGCATCACGAGGGCTTCTGCCTCTGGGACAGTGCCTACACCGAGCATTGCGTCCGCAACGCCACCCTGAAAACCGACGTGGTTGCCGCTTATCTTGACGCCTGCCGAAAGGAAGGTCTGGTTGCGGGTCTGTATTTTTCGGTTCTCGATCTGACAAGCGGACTGGGCAGAGCCAAATGCACCGAGGAGCATAAGAAAATGGTCAAGGGTCAGATCACCGAGCTTCTGACAAACTACGGCGAGATTCCCTTCCTGATCGTGGACGGCTGGAACGCTCCCTGGGGCGGTCCCTCCTATCATGATCTTCCCTTCGAGGAGATCGACGCACTGGTCAAATCCCTCCAGCCTCACTGCCTGCTGATGAACATCGGCTGCACCGAGGGCATCAAGGGAACCGACATCATCTTCTACGAAAACGGCGCAGGACAGGACGTGAAGGGCAGTTTCTCCGGTCCCGGCATTCTCTGCCAGAAGCTGACCAATACCTGGTTCAGCCGATTCGACGACGGCGTGACCCCCGTAAAAAAGGCAGAATGGGTTCACGCACTCATGAAGAAGTACTACCCTATGAACATCGCCCTGATTATGAATCTGTCTCCCCTGCCTGACGGCACCCTCAATCAAAATCAGGTGGAGGAATTCGCCCGCATCGGCGAGGGACTGACCCTGCCGGAGCCTATCGCAACCCTTCCCGAGGGCTGGCTCAGCAGATAAAGAAACATCGGAGGTTTATGATGAAAAAAATGACCCGAATTCTCGCTTCCTTTCTTCTTTTTGCCATTCTGATGACCTGCGCTCCTGCCATTTCCCTGCCCGTTTCGGCGACAAATGCCAAGAATGACTACGATTTCACCGGACTTTATCTGACCCGTGAACAGATTACCCTGAAAACCGGAGGCAGTTTCACCCTGGTTCCCCGTGAGATCGGACTGTCCGACGGGTCCATTACCTGGTCCTCTCTCGATGAGTCGATTGCCACCGTCACGCCGTCCGGCGAGGTGTTTGGACTCAAGGTCGGCAAAACCACCGTTATTGCGGAAAAGGACGGATATGTGGCAAGCTGTGCCGTCCTCGTCGGCGAAAAGGACCCCGCCATCGAAGAATATGAGCATACCATGGAGCTGGTACAGGATTTCCTGGACCTGCGGTTCGGAATGTTCCTTCACTTCAACAGTGCCACCTATGAATTTGCCTCCGTCGGCGGAGACTGGGGCGGCGAATCCTATCAGTCCACCTTCCGTCCGACCCAGTGGAATCCCTCCGAACTTGACTGTCGGAGCTGGGCGGCTGCGGCAAAATCCGCAGGCATGACTTTCGCCGTTCTGACCACCAAGCATCATGACGGCTTTGACCTCTGGGATTCTGCCTACACCGACTACGATGTCGGTGCCGCCAGACTGAAGACCGACGTGGTCGAAAAGTTCGTCGAGGGCTGCCGTGCCGAGGGCATCCTGCCGGGACTTTATTTCTCCATGCTGGATGTCAAGCACAAGATCACCTCCTCCGATTGCACCGACAGCGACGTGGAGTTCATCAAGGCACAGCTGCGGGAACTGCTGACAGGCTACGGAGAGATTCCCTTCCTGATTTTTGACGGCTGGAACGCCTATTGGGGCGGTCCACACTATGCCGAGCTTCCCTACGAAGAAATCGTCAATCTGGTTCACACCTATCAGCCCGACTGTCTGGTGATCAACATTTCCTGCGAGGCGAACAACAGCCACAGCCAGATTGCCATGTTTGAGTCTGCGGCAGGACAGGAGGTTCCCGACTGGTTTGACAACGTGAACATTTCCTGCAATACCCCCACCGCACACTGGTTCTGGTGCGACTTCTATGAAACCTCCGACTTCAAGGATGTGGATTGGGTTCTGAATCAGAACGTCAATCCCTTCACGGAGTCCAATACCGTCTTTATTCTCAACTGCTCCCCCAACAAGCAGGGCGTTCTGATTGACGCCTATAAGAATCTGCTGGCAGACATCGGAAAAGGCTACGAAAAACCGGCAGATACCGTGGAACTCCCCGAAAGGTGGGCGGCGGACTACGATTATCACAACAATCTGCTCTTCCATAAGGAGGCAATACAGTCCTCCACCGACTCAGAAGGGTCGTCCTCCAATGCACCGGCGATCCGTGCCGTGGACGGCTATACCGATGCTGACTACGATCACTCCACCGCCTCCCGGACCAACTCCGAGCTGGAACCCTGGTGGATGGCAGACATCGGCTACTCCGCAGAGCTGGGCAAGCTGATCGTTTATACCGGAACCTCAGGCAAGACCGGTGCCCGCTATGCCACCGTCTTTATATCGGAAAAGCCCTTTGACACCGACACCATGTCCTTTGACAGTCTGTCTGCCGATCCCGATGTGACTGCCTTCAAGCTGACAGAGGGCGTAAGGGTGGAGGACTGCTATACCCTTGACCTTGGGGGCTTGACGGGACGTTACGTTTGTATCATGCTTTCCCCCAGAGGACAGCTTTCCCTTGCCGAGGTTATCCTGAATCCCAAGGGAGTGGAGGATGACCGGGTTGTGGGAATGCGTGAAGGCATCGACGGTATCAGCGTGGCTGCCGGAACTGCCGGAACCGATCTTCCCCTGCCCCAGTCGGCGTATTTCATCACCGCCGACGGATCGCCGGTGGAGAAGACGCTGAATTGGTCCTATGAGGGCTATAATCCCGATGTCAGCGGCAGTTACCTTCTGACTGCCACCCCTGAAGGCTCTGATTTTATCGTCGAGGCTACCGTTACGGTGAATGCCCCGATGTCTGCATCGGGCGGATTCACTCAGATCCCCGTTTCGAATGTTACGGCGTCCTCCTATTGGGGAGATGGCAATCCCTCCGGTTGGGCAGGCATCGGACATCTGGCAAGCGGAGACGGTCTGACCGTCTGCGAGGACAACATTCTGCTGTCTACCCACGACAATCCCTACAATGCTACCACCATGTGGCATTCCGCCGACGGCAAGACCACCGCAACCCTGACTTTTGATCTGGGAACGGTTCAGACCGTGACCAATCTGCTGATCTGGAACCACAATCAGCTGGACCTGACCAACCGTGGCGTCAAGGAGATGGAGGTCTTCATCTCCGCATCGGACGACCCTGCCGATGACGATTGGACCTCTCTTGGAAGATTCACCCTGAGCAAGGCAAGCGGTTCTGAGAACGAACCGGCTTCCGATCTGCTGACCCTGGGCAGAGTCGAAGCGAGATACTTCCGGTTCGATCTGCTGTCCACCTACGGCTCCACCACCAACATCGGCATGAGCGAGGTTGTGTTCCTGAAGGCTGCGGGAGAAAACGATGCCGAGATTCGGCTGTCTACCCTGATCTCCTCCTTCGAGCTGCTGTCGGTTTACGACTATCCTGCCGATTCCTTTGCCTCTGCGCTCGCCCTGCGGGATCAGGCGGCATCGGCACTCGCCGAAGGACTTTCCGAAGAGGCGGCAGAGGTCCGGTACAACGACCTGACCGCCGCATTGGAGGAGCTGAAGAGCGTTCAGACGACCGCAACGGTGTCAGGACTTGACAATCTCACCTGGGAGCTGTCCGTGGGAGCCGAAAGCCTTCCCGAAACCCTTCCCCTGAGCGTCAACGGTCAGCAGGTAGAGGCAGGGGTGGTCTGGAACCGATACCCTGCCGAGATGCTGTCCACCAAGGGAAGCTATACCGTTCGCGGCAGAATCAGCAACACGCCCTATCAGGTGACTCTGTCGCTGGCAGTCCGTGGAATTTCGTCGGATGCCCTGTCGGCACTGGTGTCGGAATACGGAACCCTGTCCACCGACGGATATACTGCCGACAGCGTAGCGGCGTTTGAGGCGGCACTGTCCGATGCCAAAGCGGTGCTGGACAAGACCGATGCGACGCAAAGCGAGATTGACCTTGCCAAGTCGGCACTGAAGCATGCGAAATACCACCTGATCCCTGCCGTCTATTTGGATTCGACGGTGGAGGTTCCCACCGATAGCGATCAAGCGACAGCTCCTGCCGATCCTGCAAATCCCGGCGATTCGAAGAGTCCCCTGCCCTGGGTCCTCGGCGGTGCGGCAGTCCTGATCCTGCTGGCGGTAGTTGCCGGTGTGCTGATCGGACGGAAGAAGAAATCCAATTGATCCCCAAAACGCCATAGCAATCTGACGAAAAGGCTCCCTTCGGGGAGCCTTCAGTCTGTCGATAAGTTGTCCTTTTACACAAAGGGTTTCCCCCGCCTTTTGCTGTCGGACCCTTTGATCGGCATTCCCTGCTGTGGGCTTGCCTGCGGGGAAGTTGCCTGATTTTCTCCTTGGACCGAAAGAATCGAAAAGGATTGACAAATCCTTGATTGTGTTGTATAATAGAGCCAATGCGGGCGGATTGACCGTCCGTGAAAACTGGGATATAAGAGGTTGGAGTATGAATAAGGATAAAGTAATTGCGGTGATCGGATGCGGCAGAATTGCGAGAAACGCCCATTTTCCGGCGTTTTCCCGAATAGAAGGGCTTCGGGTGAAGTATGCCTGCGATCTGATTTCGGAAAAGGCAGAGCAAATGAAGGAGCAGTACGCCTTCGTGGAGCAGGTTATTACCGACTATCATATTGCGCTGAAGGACCCGGAAGTGACGGCAGTGTATGTGCTGACGCCCAACTATGCCCATTATACGGTGACCATGGATGCCCTGCGTGCCGGAAAGCACGTCTTCTGTGAAAAACCGATTACGGTCAACTATGCGCTGTCCGTTGAAATGGCGGAGGAAGCCGAAAAACAGGGAAAAATCCTGAACATCGGTGTGTGCAATCGGTATCACAAGTCGGTGGAAATGCTGGAGCAGATGAACCGTCAGGGAAAGTTCGGCAAACTCTACCACATCTATTGCTCTTTCCGTTCCTTCCGTTCGATTCCGGGACTTGGCGGACCCTTTACCACCAAGGCGCAGTCGGGAGGCGGTGTGCTGATTGACTGGGGCGTGCATTTTCTGGACCTGATCCTTTATGTTCTCGGCGGTGCGAAATTGCAGAACGTGACCTGCGATGCCTACTCCGAAATGGCGAAGGATATGAAGGCCTACCGCTACCATTCCATGTGGGCGGAGGATACCTCGGACGTGGAGCAGGGCACCAACGACGTAGAGGATTTCGTCACCGGTTACATCCGCACCGACAAGGCGAGTATCTCTTTCAACGGCGCATGGGCGGAGAACATTCAGCAGAACGATATGTTTATCGACTTCATGGGCGACAAGGGCGGCGCACGGCTGACCTATTGCGGAAAATTCGAGTATTATGACGGCGAAACCCTGCAAACCATCAAGCCCGAATACGACATTCCCGATATGTACCTGCAGGAAGACCTTGCCTTCCTGGAGTCGGCGGAGACCGGTGTGCCCAACCGCAGTCATATCAAAAATATTCTGGAAAGCGCAAGGCTTCTGGATTCCCTTTATTCTTCCGCAGATCAGCGGCGGGAGATTGCCCTGTGACGGAACCTGACGTCGAAGGCAAAATCTGACGGTTAAGCTGCAAAGGAACAGGGGCTGTAAAAAAAGTGTAAGGTATTGTCATTTTGTACAAAAGTTTTCGCCCGCCTTTTTCAAAAGGCGGTGGGGTCGAGGGCGCATAGCCCTCGTCGCACTCCGCAGAGTGCGAAATTCCCCTCGGCGTTTCTCTTTTTGCTGAGCTTTTTCTCTTGCGCCTTTTGGGTCAAGAGAAAAAGCGGATGTTGAATTTGTGCACTTTGACAGTCCACGATGAAAATTGTGGACTTTTTTTACAGCTCCGTTTCGTTTTATTCCGGACTCCACCGGGGACAGATCCGGTATTTTGGGGGGAGAAAAACCTCATTCCGGTTTTTCTCCCCTCTTGGCGAGTCTTCCGAGAAACGGTGAAAAGTCCCATCCTCTCGGGTCGGCGCACCTTTGGCTGATGAATTGCCGTCTGCCTCGGCAGGACTTCCCCCAACATTTTTCCACAAATGTGGAAAAATATCTTGCAATTTTGCGCAGAATGTGATACAATAAAAAAATCCGGCTTCCATTTCCGGATTTCGGACAGTGGAGGATTCCCTGTCCTTTCAAATGAAAGAAGGTTTGTCTTTTGTCAAAAGCAACAACCGAAAAATCCACCCTTTTTGAAGAAACGCCGATTCCCCGTGCGGTGGCGACCCTGTCCCTGCCCACGGTGGTAAGCTGCCTGGTGGCGGTTCTCTATAGTCTGGCTGATACCTATTTCGTGGGACTCCTGAATGACCCGGTTCAGACCGCCGCCGTCACGCTTGCCGCTCCCGTCCTGCTGGCGTTTAACGCCGTCAATAATCTCTTCGGAGTGGGCAGTTCCAGTATGATGAGCCGTGCCATGGGTCGGCGGGACGGCGAGACTCTGCGCCGCAGCTCCGCCTTCGGCTTCTACGGCTCCCTGATCAGCGGAATCCTCTATTCTCTGCTCTGCCTTATCTTCCTCACGCCCCTGCTTCGACTGCTGGGTGCCGATGCAACGACCGCCGATCCCACCCGCCGCTACCTTTTCTGGACGGTTATCATCGGTGCGGCTCCCTCGATTCTCAGCGTGGTTATCGCATACATGATCCGATCCGAAGGGGCGACCCTCCATGCCGGAATCGGTTCCATGTCGGGATGCTTCCTGAATATCCTGCTGGACCCCATCTTCATCCTTCCCCGGGGGCTGAACATGGGTGCCGAAGGTGCGGCACTGGCGACCTGCATCTCCAATGTTTTCGCCATGGGCTATTTCTTCGTCTATCTCTTTGTCAGACGCCGCAGAACGGTTGTCTGCATTCATCCTTCTGCATTCTGTCTGCGAAAGGAGATTGCCGGCGGTGTCTGTGCCGTGGGCGTTCCTGCTGCCATCCAGAATCTGCTGAACGTGATCAGTCATATGCTTCTGAACAATCTGGCATCTCCCTTTGGTTCCTCTGCCCTTGCGGCAATGGGCATCGCCTATAAAATCGGAATGGTTCCCATGTATATCGCCAACGGCATCTCTCAGGGTGTCATGCCTCTGATTGGCTACACCTATGCGGCAAAGCTGACCGGGCGGATGAAGAAGACCTTGTCCTTCACCGCAAAGGTGTCGGAAGGCATGCTGTGCGTGATTGCCGTACTCTGCTGTCTGTTCTCCGCCCCCCTTGTTGCCGCCTTTATGGACGATGCCCGGACCGTTGCCTACGGAAGCATCTTCCTGCGGGGATTTGCCCTGTCCATTCCCTTCCTGGCGATGGATTTTCTGGCGGTAGGCGTTTTTCAGGCGGTGGGAAAGGGATCGCTGTCGCTGATCATGGCGATTGCCCGGAAGGTGGTCTTCGAAATCCCCGCTCTGTTTATCCTGAACGCCATCATTCCTCCATACGGACTTGCCTTCGCCCAGCTTGTCGCCGAGCTTTTCATGACGGCGATCGGCATGGTTCTGCTCCTGCGGCTACTGCGGCAGTGCGATCGGGAGGCAGGTCTGCAAAGACGGGCGGACAAGCCTTTGTCCCGGGATTGATCGGACCGTCAAATTGCGAACGGTTGGCAGCTGCGCCCGAACGGGAGCGGCTCGATGCCTTCATAAATTCTCCGCTGACGGTCAGCAATGGGTCGGCACTTCCTTTTTTACGGAAGCCCGTGGCACCATTTGACGGCTGATCCGATTACAAAAATACCCCATAGCACACCGGAACTTGCGTTCCGATGCGCCATGGGGCTTTTTTTGATACATTTATCCGATCAGGGCATAATCTGCCGGATGTCTGCCTTTTGGGACGGCTTTTTCGGCTTTCTAACGCCGTTTTTTGCCGATAACGGCACCGATCAGGGCTCCGACGGCGAAGACGCCGACGACTGCTGCCGCCATGATCATGGCAGTCGAGGTGGGAATTCCTCCCTGTACGCCGGTGTTGCCTGCACTGTCGGTGACGACCGGATTTTCGGTGGAGGGCGGTTCCGTCGTGACAACGGCGGGATTGGTGGTCGCTCCGGGATTCAGAGCGGCGATCTCCTCTTCGGTGTACTGGAGGTCAAGATAGAGAAATCTCGGATGATAGTCATAAACGTCGGTGGCGATTCCGTAGGTGTCGTTGACGTTGTAGCTGATCAGCAGCTTGCCGTCCTGCGACAGATGGGGGTGCGCCTTGGCATTGTAGGTGTACAGCGTCCCTGCCGCTCCCTTGGAGGGCTGTCCCGACTCGGGTGCAGTGTAGAATTCCACCGGCTCGGCAAAGGGTCCCACGGGACTGTCGCCGATGGCATACATCATGTGGGCAGTCTGAACCCCCTGGGTGTAAATGGCAATGTATTTGCCCTTGTAGGGACCGCCTGTGATGGGGGTCACGCTGACTTCACAGGACACGTTGGACAGGATCACTGCCGACTCCTCGATCTCACTTCCCCACTCTTCCCCGTTCCAATAGGTCAGCTTGCTGAAATCGGGAAAATCCGACTCAGAAAGTCTTGAGATGATCAAATCCTTTCGGCTGAACTCATTTATGTTGTCCTTGTAGCCATAGAAATAGAGGTAGCCGTCGGGATCGGGTGCGCCGGCGGATTCGGTGTTGTTCAGCACACCCATGCCGAAATCGTAATGGACATTGTCGGTGATTTTCAGCAGATTTTCGATGTTTTTGGTGCGCTCAAAATGCTGGTAATCCACTTCCCCATCCACGATGGGCAGTTTGATCATGTCGATCTGCACAGGTTTCCACTGGGACTGGGTAAAAGCCAGCAGGTAGATCGCATCTCCGACGGTAAAGCAGTCGAACATCCACTGCTCCTGCGCAAAGAGATTGACCCGGCTGTTCACACTCATACTGCCCTTGTAGCCGTAAACGAAGGAAATTTTGTCGGGATCGGGGGCATTACCCTCAAGAATGGCGGAGGAATGGTTGGGCATGGTGTACATGGTGGTCACCTTGCCCTTGTCATCAGCGATGCCCATGAGGGTGTCGCTGAAGATGAAGAAGGTTTTGGTGGACGGATTTGCCGATCCGATGGCGTCATTTCCGTCCAGCGACACCGAGTAGATGCCGTCGGCACCCAGCCAGCCTTCCTTGCCCGAGCGTTCGAAGAGTGCCGTCCATTCATCGGCGGTGGTACAGGTCAGAATGGGCGCAGTATCTGCCCCATCGGCGGCGGGTTCCTCATGGGTCTGAGCAAAAGCAGACGTCGGAGACAGCATCAGTGCCGCCGTCAGTGCCGTCAGAACCCGTTTGGTTCGGATTTTCATGGTCAGAAGCTCCTTTCACGGGTGATTTCACCCGGAAGTCGAAGGATAATCAGCGTTTCAAGGGGACTTTTTTGCCAAAAGTCCCCTTGGTGTCAATGCCGCTTAACCGTTTTCCTTGCGGATGACGTCTACGCCCAGGTATTTTTTCAGCACGTCAGGAACGTTGACCGATCCGTCGGCGTTCTGGTTCTGCTCAACCAGGGCGGGCAGGATTCTCGAGGTAGCCAGACCCGAACCGTTGAGGGTGTGGAGGTACTCGATTCTTCCGTCGGCACGTTTTACACGCATCATGCCGCGGCGAGCCTGATAGTCACGGGCGTTGGACACCGACGAAACCTCTTTGTAGCCCTGCATGGAGGGGATGTTGATCTCGATGTCATAGGTGCGTGCCATGGATGCCGAGCAGTCCTCTGCTGCCAGTTTAACGGTGCGGAAGTGGAATCCCAGACCCTTTACCAGGTTTTCTGCCTTGGTAACCAGCTCATCAAAGGCTTCGTCCGACTTTTCAGGCAGGGTGTACTGGAACATCTCCACCTTGTTGAACTGATGTCCGCGTACCATTCCTCTCTCGTCTGAGCGGTAGGAACCGGCTTCTCTGCGGAAGCAGGGCGTGTAGCTTACCAGTTTCTTGGGCAGATCGGCTTCGGTGAGAATTTCACCCCGATAGAGGGATGCCAGCGCAGCCTCGGCGGTGGGAAGCATATAATGAACCCGGTTGTCGGTGGGATTTTCGATCTTGTAAACCTCATCTGCAAACTTCGGGAACTGACCTGCGGTCAGTCCGCACTCGTATTCCAGCATATGAGGGGGCAGAATCAGCTCATAGCCGTCTGCCAGATGGGTGTCAATGAAGTAGTTGAGCAGAGCCCATTCCAGACGGGCACCCATTCCACGGTAGATCCAGAAGCCGGACCCTGCCAGCTTGGTGCCGCGCTCGTAGTCGATGAGCCCCAGATCGGTGCAGAGATCCACGTGATTTTTCGGTTCAAAATCAAATTTTCTCGGCTCGCCGTAGTATCTCAGGGGCTGATTGTTCTCTTTTCCGCCGGGGAGAAGGTCATCGTCGGGCAGATTGGGCAGTCCAAGCAGCGTGTTGTTCAGCTCCTCCTCTACCGTCTTCAGACGGTTGTCAATCTCGTCAACCCGCTCGCCGATTTTCTTCATTTCGGCGAAAATTTCCGAAACATCCTTCCCTTCCTTCTTGTACTGGGGAATCAGTTTGGAGGTCTTGTTCTTCTCTGCCTTGAGAGCTTCGGTTTCGGCGATCAGTTTTTTGCGATCGTCCGACAGGGTGAGAATGCGGTCGATGTCTTCCTTTGCATCCTTGCCCTTCTTGGCAAGCCTTTTGATGACTTCTTCGGGGTTTTGCTGAATGTATTTGATGTCAATCATGATATTTTCTCCTGTTTTCTTTACCTTTAAACGGTATCTGTATTTTACCTTTGGTCGCAGCAATCTGTTATTTGGTCGCTGAATCAGTCGTCAAAAATGCTGTCTCCGCAGAGGGATTTCAGCAGATTTTCCAGATCGTTGTTGTCTGTGTACTCGATTTCCAGCTTTTTGACCCGCTTTCCACCGAGAATCCGCACCCGCCGTCCGATGGTGTTGCGGATTTTCTTTTCAAGTTCCGCCACATAGTCCACGTCCTTGACAGACTGGGTTTTTGGCTCCTCTACCACGGGGGCGTCGGCTTTTTCATTGAGTTTGCGGATAAATTCCTCGGTCTGGCGGACGCTGAGTTCCCGCTCGGCAACGGTTTTCGCAATTTCGGACCAATTTTCCCTGTTCCGAAGTCCCAGAATGGCCCGTCCGTGTCCCTCTGAAAGGGTGCCGTCTGCAATCAGATTCAGCACATCTTCGGGCAGATCGAGAATTCTCAGGGTGTTGGTGATCGCCGTTCTCGACTTTCCAATGCGGTTTGCCACCTCTTCCTGGGTCATTTGATAGTCGTCAATCAGCGTTCGGTAGGCGATTGCTTCTTCAATGGGGTTCAGGTCTTCCCTTTGCACGTTTTCGATCAGTGACAGCTCGGCAGTCTGTCGGTCGTCACTGTTCAGAATAACCACCGGAACTTCGGTCAGTCCTGCCAGCTTGCAGGCACGCCATCTGCGCTCCCCTGCGATGATTTCGTAGTATCCGCCCACCGATTCCCGCACGACAATGGGCTGAATCAGCCCGTTGGCGGCAATGGATTCTGCAAGTTTTGACAGAGATTCGCTGTCAAAACTCTTTCTGGGCTGATTGGATCTGGGTTGAATCTCGGTCAGCCTGAGTTTGGTCTTCTTTTCGGAGGTTTCGCTTTCGCTTGCTTCCACGAAAAGCGAATCAAGACCCCGTCCAAGCCCTGTTTTTTTAGCCATAGTCCCTTTTCCTTTCGTCAGATTCGTTTCAGCAGCTCTTTCGCCACCGAAAGATACTGTTCTGCGCCCTTTGAGGACTTGTCGTAATAGTAGATCGGCATACCGAAGGACGGAGCCTCTGACAGTCTTACGTTACGGGCAATTTTGGTGTCGAAAATCCGATCCTTGTAGTACTTTTCCATCTCGGATTGGACCATTCGGGTCAGATTCAGACGCTTGTCGTACATGGTGATGAGGATTCCGGTGATCTCAAGCTTCGGATTGTAGGTTTTCTTGATCTGTCGGATGGTCACCATCAACTGGGACAGCCCTTCCAGCGCATAAAATTCGCAGGTCATGGGGATGATGACGCCGTCAGATGCCACCAGAGCGTTCAGGGTAAGTAGTCCAAGGGAGGGCGGACAGTCCACAATGATGTAATCGTACGAATTCCGAAGGTCGGATACCAGATTTTTAAAGAGCGATTCCCTTTTCTCCAGGTCTACAAGCTCGATTTCGGCACCGGCAAGGCGGATATTGGAAGGCGCAATGGACAGATTTTCGAATTTTGTTTCGACAATCACCTCGTCCATCTTTTTCTCTCCGATCAGTGCGTCGTAAACCGACGGCATATCGCCTTTTTTACTGATTCCCACCCCGCTGGTGGTGTTCCCCTGGGGGTCAAGGTCGCAGATCAGCACCTTTTTGCCCAGCACGGTCAGCGATGCCGCCACGTTGATTGCCGATGTGGTCTTGCCGATTCCGCCTTTTTGATTGGAAAATGCGATAATTTTTCCCATCAGATCTTCCTTTCCTGCGTTTTCACCTATTATAGCACAATCGCTTGCTTAAATCAAGTCCTTCTGCCAACTTTTTTGAAATATTTCCTCCGATGTTTCACGTAAAACACTCAGTTTTATGGGTGCAATGTTTCACGTGAAACATCGGACTTCGGACACGGTCATGTTTCACGTGAAACATGAGAGCAGAATCCCCACCGTCAGGATGCCGTAACCCGGCAGACTGGATTTCTGGAGCCGCTCGCCGGAAAAGAGCCGACAGAATAATGCGGTCACCCAAAAATTCAGCTTCAGAATTGCCTGAACGGACGCAGCCGATCCTGCAGACAGTCCACGGTAGCAGAAATACCAGCCGAAATAGGCGGCGACGCCCGACGCTATCAGCGAAAGCGCACCCATAAGCGACCGTCCGACGGCTTCGGTCGGCGTGCGGTCGATCAGATGCAGAATCAGCAGGACAACAAAAGCAGCAGACGACCGAATCCAAAAGCCCGATTCAGACGAGACGCCGGATTGGAGTCCGAATTTTGACAGAATCATCTGAGCAGAAGCAAACAATCCCGACAAAACGGCAAAAAGAACGGTTCCGCTTTTTTTACTGCCTTTTTGGGGAACCAAAATCCATCCGATGCCCGAAACAATCAGAATCGTTGCCAGAAAAGAGAAGGAGGTGCGAAAAAAGACCGCCGAGGCGATGGAAGTAAAGGCGACCGAAATCTTTTCCACCGCAACCGTCTCATTGGTGATGCCGTTGCAAAGCGATCGGAAGAAAAAATACCAGGCAAATGCGTCCGATATTCCGGCAAACAGAAAGAAGAGCAGGGCGGACAGGGGCATATCGGGAACAAGTCGCTGAAATAACAGACCCACAGAGGCGCAGAGAAGGATAACCGTGCCCCTGACCACCGCCGATGCCGATTGCCCGTACCGCTTGCCTCCGATTTTGCCCAAAAAGGGAACGGCTCCCGAAAAAAATGAGCCAATTACGGCATTAAAAAGCCACACAGTCCAAACTCACCGCCTTTATGGCTTAGTTTGGACTGTGTGGAACTCATTTATTCCCGATCAGACGGTCAAATTTCAAATGGAGGGTTCCGAAAATCAGAAGCCCAGTTCTTCGCCTACGACGAGAATCTTGATTCTTCCTTCGGGACGGCAAAGACGGGTGACCACGACCTGAACGCAAATGGAATCCGGGCAGAGGCAGTCGGCACAGACTCCGGTGGTCTTGCAGGGGGTTCCGATGTCGAATCGCTGGGCGTTGCAGGGAGCGGCAACGAATCTTGCCCGCTTTAAGGCAGAATCCAGATCGGGGCAAATCTTATTGATGCCCAGGATCACCAGCACCTGACGGGGACCGAACATCAGGGCAGCGACACGGTTTCCGTTTCCGTCAATGTTGACCAGCTGACCGTCAGCCGATGCGGCATTGGCGGACATGACAAAGGTTCCGCAGGACAGGGCTTTTCTCGAGATTTCCTGGGATTCCTCCCGACTTTTTGCCGTAGAACGGTCCAGAAGGGGCTGTCCGCGATCGGCAAGGGCAGGGAAGAGTCCGATCTCGGCGGCGGAAAAGGTTCCGCCCCAGGAAACCACATCATCGGTGGGGATCAGCTCCAGTGCCTTTGCCAGGGCTTCCTCCTTGTTTTTGCAGTAGTAGGCGTCAAAATGCCGCTTCTTAAAGGCATTCACCACGGTTTGACCGCATTTTTCGGCTCTTTGTTCAACAAATTCGTTCATTATCGTTCCTTTCTGGCTGCTTTAAAGGCAACCGTCAGCCAAATATTGTTTTTCCACAGAATCGTCAAAACTGTGAATAGGTTTTTTTTTCTTAAAATCCACAACTTTTCCACAAAAACTGTGGAAAAGTTGTGGAAAGGTGTGGAAAGTTCAGCAAAGGATGCCAACTCAGATCTGACAGCGAATGTAGCGGAACCAGATCTTCTTATGGATCGGCAGTGCTTTGTACTCTATCTGCATCAGACTGTCGAGGAACTCGCCCATGATGGCAAGCTCGTCACGGGTGATGTGACCGCCGAATTCCCGCTTTTCAAGGATTACGGTGACCTCGGTAAAGGTGTGTGCCCACATGAGCTGCCGTCCGATTGCCTTCTCTTCGGCAGGCGTTTCGGGCTTCTTCGGGTGATCGACCCGATGGGCGAATTCAAGAGGTGACTCGCCGACGTTGGGCTTTCGTCCCAGAATCCGCATCATGTCATAGATTCCGTCGCCCAGCGTACCGGACACCAGATCCAGATCCTCGCTTTCCTCAAAGTTGCCGTAGACTGCCCGTTCAATAAAGTAGTTCCGTCCTGCCGCAATCTTTCGGGACCGTCTGATCAGCAGCCAGATCACCAGAGCGAGCAGTGCGGCGCAGAGCAGGGTAGACAGTGTAGTGATCATCACCTTGGGGTCCACGGTCTTCTCCGCTTCATTCTCATCGGAATCGGGGGAGGTGGTCACTTCAGGCGTGGTTTCGGAGGTCATCGGCGTGGTGATTTCCTCAGGCGAGGTGGTTGTGGTGGTGGCGAGAATCTCCGAGATTTCCTGCTTGGGATCGTCAGGATTGTCGGGGCTTGCCGGGGGAATGTAGTAGAGGGAGGCGTAATACTGGGGGGTCACGTCAAAGGTGCGCCAGCCCATGCCGTCGATCCAGACCTCAACCCAGGCATGGGCGTCCGAATCCAGAACGTTGGAGGTGTAAATGACGTTGCCCTCATCGTCGGTGGTCTTCACCGAACTGTTGGCTATGTATCCCTGAACGTAGCGGGCGGGCATTCCCAGCGATCGCAGTAGCAGGGTCGCCGCCGTGGCAAACTGAACACAGTAGCCGTTCTTGGTCTCCAGAAGGAAGGAATCCAGGTCGCTTTCGTAGGTTCCGGAGGGCTTTTCGGGGGTCAGGGAGTAGGTATAGTTGAGAATCATGTAGTCGATGACCGCCATGACTCGATCGTAATCGTTATCCGCCTGATCGTATGCCTCCTTGATTTCCGCCGAAACTTCGGCAATTCCGACGCTGTCGGTTGGATAATCAAGATAGAATGACTTGACATAATCACGATATTCCACAATCTGGTTAATATAGTTTGTCACCCATTGCCTGCGGTTGGCGGAATTGAGAAAGCTGTTCAGAGGGTCCCTGAGATAGTAGGGCAGCTTGGAGAACGAAGCCGTCACATCGTCGGGGTCTGCTTCCACATTTTCGGCATATCCCGCTTCCTTCAGGGTGGAGAGATACAGCAGACGGATATCGTCGTCTTCAAGGGTGAAGAGGTTGCTGTTCTGGAAGAAGGTGACCAGCAGTTCGTAGACCGACGCCAGGGTTTCCGCCAGCTCCGGGAAGTCCGAATCGGTGTAGGTGGGAGTCAGTGCGCCGGCGGAATACTGTTTTCTCAGGTTCAGCCAGCTTGATTGGTAGATACCGTCGGAATACCGACTGACGGATTCGGTGTACCTGTCGGTTCGGGAGCCGTATTCGTACAGCCCGACGGTGGGAACATAGGAGGAGGGAAGGATGTACAAAAGTCCCGTGTTGCCCGTGTAGGCAACGTCAACGGGGGTGTAGTAGACACCGTAGGCAGAGGAACCCGACCAGGTGTCAATGGGGAGATTCTGCACGTCAAAATAGGAGTTGAACAGGGAAGTCAGCAGATAGTTGACCTCATCGCCTGTCAGCCCCGAGCGGATGTAGCGGCTCTCATTGATCATTTCCTGATAGTCGTCGTCCGACAGGATCGACCAGTAGTCGTCCTCGTAGTTGAAATCGGAGGCAACCCAGCCTCTGAGGTAGAGGTTCTGACGGCTGATGTAGGAGGAGACGGTGAACAGGGAAATATCGTCAAACTCCATGTCCTCAATGTCGGCAGACCGCTTCTTGATCAGCGAGTTCATGACATTCAGCTTGGGATTTCCGCCGGTCAGAATGGTGGTCACCACCATCCTGAGGGTGGACATGGGTTCGCTGATGATCGAAATATCGCCCCAGGGCTCTTTGACCGCAGAGGAGGGCAGCAGGAGAACGGCGAAGGCAAGGACGCCTGCCAATGCGGAGGAGAAGCCCGAATAGCTGCGGCTCTTGCGGGAATGCTTGTGGGCGGCGTAAATCTTGTCGTAGGTGGACAGAACCACCGCCGAGCAAAGTCCCGCCAGCACGCAGGCAATGCCGAAGTTGGTGTTGCAGAGGTTGTAGGTGAAGCAGATCACGCACAGTCCGCCGCCGAAGATCAGCATGGGGAAGAGACGGGTCCGCTTGGCAGAAAAGGCGGAGAAAATGACGGCAAGCACCGTAATCAGCAGACACAGTCCGCCGTACAGGTAGGTTACGTTGGGATTTGCCGTGGTCAGTCCGCCCAGTGACGGCATGGCGATGGAATCGGCAGCCGCAAATCCCAGATCGGCAAGCCTCTGCATGGATCGGTTGAAGACCTGTATGAAGCCTCCCACATAGAAGGCGGCAGGGGAGCCGGCAAACAGGGTAATCCCTCCCACCGTGACGGCAAGCAGTCCGAGTCCGGGCAGAATCAGCTTTCTGCCGATGAAAATCAGGGAGAAGGCACTGACGACCACGATGGCGTACAGGAGCAGGAGCCAGTAGTTGACCTCGGTGATCAGGAAGGAGTCGGCAAGCAGAACCACCACTCCGAAGATGGAGAAGGCGATGGAGAAAAAGCGGAGGAAGTAGCCCAGCACAATGGAAAGCTTGAAGCCGTTCATCCGATCGGGAGAGTACAGAACGGCGTTGTCGTGCCTGCGGATTGCCCGACGTTCGGCTTTTTCCTTCTTTTTCTGCTGTTTTACTGCCTTTTTGGCGGCTTTTTCCCGCTTTTTTTGCGCCTTTTCATCGGGAAGAAGGTCGGAATTCTCTGTTTGGGGGACTCCGACGGCATCTTTGGCATCCGGATTGTCGGAAGGAGCGGGATTTTCGGTCACGGCGGCGGGAGGATCGCTTGTCAGTTCGTCAAGGAGTGCCTGTGTCCGGTTCTTTTTCTTGTTTTTCATGGCTTATGCTTCCTCCTTTTCATCGGATTTTGCAAAAGAGGAGGATTTTTCGGCGGAGAAGAGATCGGTGTCCCGGGCATCCAGAATCCGGATGCCGGTTCTGGCAATCGCCGACTGCGCCGCATTCAGCTCGTCAAAATAGTCCTTTTTGGCGGAGGGCATGACCTTTTCGATGGGCAGATAGGTGTACAGCTCGGCAGTCACCGATCCCCGCATGGTCAAGGTGGACAGGGATGCCGCCAGGGCATGATCCACGCATCCGGTTACGAACCGATAGGTGACCTGATCACTGCCCGATGCCACCAGAGCGGCAAGATCACCCGGGGACTCGGCGGTGTCGGTGATGGGCGCAGTGGCAAAGGTACGGTAGATGCTGTCGAAATCGGCATCGGATTCCAGCCGAATGCCGAAAATGCCGGTTTCCGAACGGGAATCAAACCAGACAAGGGTTACACTGCCCGAATGCTGTTCCAGGGTGTAGAGCGTCAGGGCGATGGCGGTCTCGATAATGCCGTCTGCCACGAATTCGCCCACGTCATCGGTGAAACGCTCGTCCCCGATGGGAAAACGTCTGCCCGTGTCGCAGAAGATGATCGCCTGCCGCTCACTGTTGCGGGCATACTGGCGGACCTGAAGTTCTTCGGTCTTGGAGGACAGCTTCCAGTGAATGGAACGCAGGGAATCGCCAATCCGATAGTCCCGGATGTCGGTCATCTCGGTGTTGTCGGTGCCGGCATAACGGTTGACGGTCTCGGTCTGTTCGCTGACCGCCTCGGAGCCCACTTTGGCGGACAGACTGAGTCTGCGGGGCATGACGAAGATTTCCCGGAACAGATTCACATCCAGCCTCAGCCGGAACAGTCGGAACAGGTCGTAAACGTAAATGTCGGACACCCCGATGGTGTAGCCTCCGCGGTAGGCAAACGCCAGCTTTTTGCGGATTTCGTAGCGTCCGAAGGGGATCAGGGACAGTCGGGTCAGCTCCCGTACGCAGCGGAGGGCGTCGTCTTCGGGGACCGAAATCATGGCCTCCACAAAGGGGAAGGGCAGGGGTGATTCGTTGGCAAGAATCAGGGAGAAGTCCACCTCCCGCATTTTCTCCACCTCAGTGCCGTCCGAATCCAGATAGACCTTCAACGTCAGAATGCTCAGCAGCAGATATAGCAGGGAGGTAATGGGGAGCAGAACCAGGAAGATCAGAATCACCGAGGAAACGGTGGAGCGCAGGGCTTGGGTGAAGATAACGGCAAAAACAATCAGAAGCAGGTAGAACCAGAAGCGTCCCATGGGATGGAACTTGCCCTCGGGTTGGTTTCCTTCCTTGTTCTGCCCCTTGATCCGGTTCCGGATCCGCACCCAAATCCCCTTGAAAAAGCCGCCGACGGCTTTCAGAAGATTTTGAAGTCGTTGGTTTTTCATTCTGCCGCCTTATTATGGTCCTTGTCGGAGCCTGTTTGCTGGGTCCGGCTGCCCTTGAAGGGAACGGGAGTGCGGAGCAGAATCTCGGTGAGAACCGAATCCACGGTGGTGTGAGCCAGTTTGGCTTCCTGGGTCAGAATGGGTCGGTGGGAAACCACGTTTTTGAAGACCGCCTTTACGTCTTCGGGGGTCACATAGTTCCGCCCGTGCAGGAATGCCCATGCCTGGGAGGTCCGCATCAGAGCCAGAGAGGCACGGGGGGAGGCACCCATGGAGAAGGAGGGATGTTTACGGGTTGCCCCGATCAGGGCGACGATGTACTTGCAGACCTCTTCGTCTACCGTACCGTTCAGAACCGCATCCCGCATGGAGGTGATGGTACTCTCATCGGTGACGGAGACAACGCTGTCAAGGGGATTGATGCCCCGTCTGTCCATAAGGATACCGGTTTCCTGTTCTTCGGTGGGGTAGCCCATGGAGAGTTTCATGGCGAAACGGTCCAGCTGTGCCTCGGGAAGGGGATAGGTACCCACAAAGCCCTGGGGGTTCTGGGTGGCGATGACCATGAAGGGGGAGGGAAGGGGATAGGTTACACCGTCCACCGTCACACGGGATTCCTCCATTGCCTCCAGCAGTGCCGACTGGGTTTTGGGGGAGGCACGGTTGATCTCGTCGCCGAGGAGCAGATTACACATACAGAGTCCCTCACGGTACTCGAATTTTTCGGTCTGGCGGCTGTAAATGTTGAAGCCGGTGATGTCGGACGCCATGACATCGGGGGTGAACTGGGCACGCTTGAAGCGAAGTCCCGCCGCCTTTGCCAAAGCGGAGGCGAGGGTTGTCTTGCCCACGCCGGGAACGTCCTCAATCAGTACGTGAGAGCCGGAGAGCAGGGCGCAGACCAGCATAACGATTTCGTTGTGCTTGCCGAGGACGACTTTCTCCACCTCGTCCACCAGTGCCATCGCCTTTGCCGAAGGGCTGTCGCTTTTCTTTGCGGTATCTGTCTGATTCATTTTTTGGGATCCTCCGAAATCTTATTTTGTGTGAAATGATATTTAACCAATTTATTCTACCATAAATTTTGGTGAGAATCAATAAATGAACCGGACAATACTATGAATTTTAGTCAGATATTTTTTGAATTTATTGTGAATGAAACTTTTTTATAGGGAAGGTCTTGACAAAGGGAAAGAAATGTGGTAAAATAAACAATACTGTGGAGGGATATCGAAGCGGTCAAAGGTTATCGGCTTTGCCGAAAACCGGCGGTCTTGAAAATTTGCGATCCATGCGGACGCAAAAACCTTGAAAAGCCTTGTAACACCTGACTTTTTCGGCACTCCGAAGGCAACACAAAAGCGCATTTCTAAAAGAATTTCTAAAACAATTGAATAACCGATGAAATCTGCCACACGGCAGTTCATATATGGAGAGGTATCGAAGCGGTCATAACGAGGCGGTCTTGAAAACCGTTTGGGGGCAACCCCACAAGGGTTCGAATCCCTTCCTCTCCGCCAAACAAGAGCCTAAATATGGACTAAAAGTATTAGGCTCTTTTATTTGATAATATTGGAGGGCAATTCATGGATGCTTTAATTATTTGTTTTCTAATATTTTTGTTTTTATTTCTTATCTCTATATTATATATATATTTCGCATCTCCATTCAAGTTTCCATATATAAAAATCGAGTTTGATATAACATCAAAAAGACAACCCGACATACGGGATTATATTGATCAATATCTGATAAATAATGGATTGACAGAGATTAACAGAGCCATTGATAATTTGGATTATTGGAAAAATGAATGTGAAAGAAAGATTCAAAATAGTATATTTAAAAAGCAGAGACGAAAGCAGTATGAAATATGTTTAGATGAAAACAATATGTTTATTTTTTCGTTTTATAGGAAAAAAACCAGATATCGACAACAAAATTATGTAAGACATCCCTATTCTGTAAAAGAAGAAGAAGGTACTTTTACAACTGATTATGCTTTTATCGTGGAGAGATATAAAAAACTAGAAGAAATTGATTTTGAAAGTACATTGTCTGAATATTTTTCTAAAAATCAACGAAGATTAATGACAAAAGAATTGCGTGATAAAATCGCTGCCAGAGATAATTATACATGCCAAATTTGTGGAAAATATATGCCTGATCTTGTTGGATTACATATTGATCACATTATTCCTGTTTCAAAAGGAGGGAAAAGCATTCCTTCCAATTTACAGGTTTTATGTTCAAGATGCAATGGCTCAAAATCAAATAGATAAATAGATCGGGTTCTTTGTCATCCCCTCCCCGCACAGGAACTCGATCAGCTTGACTTTCGGGATCATGTCAGGCAGAAGCAGTTCGGGCGTGTCAAGACTGTCGCTTACCGCTTCCCATGTGTGAATCTCCTTGCCGAGTCGCAGTTCCATCTCTCTGTACGGAATATCCCTGCCGGTACAGAAGAGCGTTGCGGTGTCGGCGCTCCGTCGGCTCTTGTCGAGGATAAACACGGCATCGGTGGCACCGCTGATTCCGGTCGAACCGGAAATCTTGTTCAGCGGGTCGCTGTCTCCCATCTTACGGAGGTGGTGTACCAGCAGGATCGCAATGCCGAGTGAATCCGCAAGCCGTTTGACCACACGGACTTCTTCGTAATCGTTGGCATACGAACCTTCCGTGTCCGTCCTGCGGATGAGCTGGAAGGTGTCGATCACCACAAGGGTGAGGTCTGGATGCGCTCCGGCAAAGTCACGGATTTGTTCTTCCAGACCTTCCGCCATCGTCCCCGCCTGCGTTGCGAAGAAGACATTGCCGGGGACATCATCGGTGATGTTGCAAAGTCTCTCCTGAATCCGGCGCAGGCTGTCCTCCAGGCAAAGATACAGCGTCGTGCCTTTGTGTGTTTTCTGACCGAGGAAGTCTTCGCCTTTGGCGATCTTCACACATAGGTCGAGCACCAGCCATGATTTCCCGAGCTTCGGTGCGCCCGCAAGAATGGATAGTCCCTGCGGGAGCAGGGTGTCGACGCAAAACTTCGTCGGGGCAAGTCGTGCGTCCATCAGTGTTTCACCGTCGATGACGGTGAGCGTTTGTTTTTTCAAGCTATTAGCTCCTTTCTTAATTGCCCGCACACGGCGTTTGTGTGCGGTTGTTTCTTTTGCGGGACAAGTGTTCCCGCTGGACTTGTTTTCTCGCCACACGGGGCGAATCTGGCGGCTCTCTGCCGCTTACATCTGCATGATGTTCATCTCCTTTCTCTGCATTGTGAGAGCAGTATTTATAAATACAAAAAAGACCCGCACCGAAAAGGCACGGATCAAAAACACATTAAGTGCGGCTCCTTCGTCGGGTTTGCCTGACTGCCGCACCGACCGGAAGAACACACTACTCCGCAAGAGGAAGTTTGCTTCGTCTCGCATTCTCCGATCTGACTGATCCCGGTATGTTCCTGCGCTCGCTTCGACCGCGTACTGTGGGATACTTCCGACTCGCTTGCCGGTTCCTTTCGGAGCGTGAACTTCACGCCTTCCTCATCGGCACAGATGCCAATCTGCTGTTGTGGCAAGTCCGTATCCCCCATATCATCCCGGGACAGGGGTATTCAGTTGTCGCCGTTTGAACGGCGGGAGAGTAACATTTTGACCTCTCCACATATACCCCGACATGAAAATGGCGAAATGTTCCTGACTGTGAAAAAAGTTTTTTAATTATTTTGGGCAATAAAAAAGCCCCTCGGATTTTACTCCGAAGGGCAATAGGAAATCGTAAGTATTCAGTTGTTGAAATCGGCGCAGAAATCAATGAGCGCTTTCTTCATTATCTCCATGCGCTTGGTAACCGCGCTGTGTGACTTGTAGCCAAGGCGCTCTGCGATTTCTTTCTGCGTAAGCCCTTGCTTGCGCATGAGATATATTTCACGATCTGCTCCGTTCAATGTATCAAGAAATTGATTCTCAAGCGCTTCGTATTCATCATCGCTTGAATCAAACATGCTCCGTCCGTTTTCAAGAGCAGAAGGATCGGAAACGGCAAGCTCGTCCAACGATAAGGGCTTACCGAGTTTGGTGCGGATATGATCCCACTTGCGGTCAAAGTCGATCTTGTCACGGTTCTCGGCAATGCTCAGATTGAAGTCCTCGTGTGCGCCGTTCTTCTTGGCAACGCCGAGAATTTCTGGAACACTTTGGGACTGCATCATCAGACCCATCATCTGTTCAAGGAAGAGGTCGGCGATCTTGTCCACGACCATCCTGA
>JBJDZN010000012.1:0-43212 GCA_051868045.1 Eubacteriales bacterium | reverse complement strand
GAGTTTGGTTTTGGTGTTGGCGTAGAACAGTTCCTTGAGCATTTTGATCATATAACCGCCCATGCCCTCGACTACCTTTAGAAGAACATTTCCGGTAAAACCGTCGGTAACCACAAGATCGCACTTGTTGAAGGGAATGTCCTTGCCTTCGATATTACCCACGAAGTGGATGTTGGAGTTTTTCAGAAGCTGATAGGAATCCACCTGTAAGGGATTGCCCTTTTTCTCTTCGGTACCGATGTTCAGAAGTCCCACTCTTGCCCGGCTGAGATCAAACAGTTTCTCCATGTAAACCGATCCCATAACGGCAAACTGTGCCAGATATTCCGGAGTGACCGTCAGATTGGCACCGCTGTCCAGCACCAGAAGGGGCTTTTCCATGGGAAGAATGGCACCGATTGCGGCACGGTGAATTCCCTTGATTCTCTTGACGAACAGGGTAGCTCCCGTTTGGAGGGCACCGGTATTGCCGCAGCTGACCAGTGCATCTCCTTCCCCATCGGCAAGAAGGCGCAGAGCGACTCGCATGGAGCTGTCGGTCTTGCTTCGGACAGACATGGGATCGTCGGTCATCCGGATCATGTCAGACGCATGAACAATTCGGATGCCGTCAAGGGATAACTTGCAGGATTCTGCCGCTTTGCGGATAACATCCCGGTCTCCGACAAAGGTCAGATCGTTCCCGAATTCTTCTTTTGCAACGATGGCACCCTTAATAATCGGAGCAGGACCCAGATCGCTGCCCATAACATCAACAATAATTCTCATAATACAATATTGCCTTTCTCTGAGGGATAAAACAAGCCGTATTTTTACGGTATGAACGATAACGAATCAGAAGAGATCATAGCGGAGAGAATTTCCAGCGAATGGGCAGAGATTGCCTCATTTCGTGCGCTTTTTCCGCCCTTGATCTTTTCCTTTGGCAGGTCAATAATGCCGAAATTCACATTCATCGGCTGGAAGGACGCAGGATTTGCCGAACTGATATAACCTGCCAGTGCCCCGATTGCGGTAGCCGTAGGGAAGACCACCGGATCAAGTCCCAATGCCTGCCGTGCGGCATTGAGTCCGGCAACATACCCGGATGCCGTTGACTCCAGATAACCTTCTACACCGGTCATCTGCCCTGCAAAGAAGACATTCGGATTCCTTTTCAGTCGGTAGGTGTTGTCCAGAAGCTCAGGTGAGTTCAGGTAGGTGTTGCGGTGCATTACCCCGTAGCGAAGGAAGGCGGCATTCTCAAGCCCCGGAATCAGGGAAAAGACCCTTCGCTGTTCCTCAAAGGTCAGATGGGTCTGGAATCCCACCAAATTGTACATGGTTTTGTCCAGATTTTCCTGACGAAGCTGCACCACAGCATAGGGGTCCCGACCTGTCTTCGGATCGGGCAGTCCCACCGGCTTCAGGGGACCGTACAACAAGGTCTCGGGACCTCTCTTTGCCATGACCTCTACGGGCATACAGCCCTCGAATACGGTCAGGTCTTCCTGAAGTTCCCGGTCAAATGCCTTGAGGGGTGCCTCCTTAGCAGAAATCAGTGCCTCGTAGAAGGTCTCGTATTCCTCCTTGCTCATGGGGCAGTTCAGGTAGCACGCCTCCCCTTTGCCGTAACGGGAGGCAAGATAGACCTTCTCATAGTCAATGGTAGCAGCATCCACGATGGGGGCTGCCGCATCGAAAAAGTGAAGCTGTTTTCCGCCAAGATAGGCTGAGAGATAGTCGGCAAAAGGTTCCGAGGTCAGGGGACCTGTGGCAACGACGGTGATCTCTCTGTCCGGAATTTCGGTAATTTCCTCCTCGTGTACGGTGATCAGGGGGTGATTGCGGACGGCATCGGTGATCCGATCGGAAAAATGATAGCGATCCACCGCCAGTGCCGCACCGGCGGGAACCTCCGAGGCATATGCCGATTCCATAATCAGGCTCCCCAGTGTAGATAACTCTGCTTTGAGCAGACCCACCGCATTGGAAAGCTGTCTCGATCGCAGGGAGTTTGAGCAGACAAGCTCCGCAAATCCGGGATAATGGTGGGCAGGGGAATATTTCACAGGCTTCATCTCGTAGAGATCCACCGATACTCCAAGCCGTGCCGCCTGCCATGCTGCCTCACAACCGGCAAGACCCGCACCAAAAACGTTAATTCGTGCCGTCACTGCCATCTACCGCCCCTTCTTCGGGAATCTCCCTGACAAATTTGCAGCCGTCCTTCTTGCAGACAAGCTGCGGTTTTCCTTTCTTGTAATAGAGCATCGACCCGCATAGGGGACATTTTTCGCTTGACGGCTTATCCCAGGAGGAGAATTTGCAATCGGGGTAGCCGGAACAACTATAGAAGATCGTTTTACCCTTGGCACGCTTGCTGACCAGAGGTTTTCCGCACAGGGGGCAGGGAACCCCGATCTCGTTTTGGGTCTTCAGGGTGGTTTTACACTCAGGGTAACGGGAGCAGGCATAGAAACTGCCGTACCGACCGTTCCGAAGAACCATTGGAGCCCCGCATTTTTCACATTTCGGCAGATTTTCGGGATCAATCGAGGGATTGACGAGAGTTTTCGGAGGATTCAGAGGCTTGGTATTCTTGCATTTGGGGAAATTGGGACAAGCAGCGAACTTTCCGAAGCGTCCCGACTTTACAATCATTCTGGCACCGCAGTTTTCGCAGATCTGATCGGTTTCCTCGGGCGGCAGATTCACCTCATCTTTGGATACATGCAGATTGGCATTTTCCAGACTGACCTTGAACCGATCGTAGAATCGGGTCAGAACCTGAAGCGAGGATTCCTCTCCGGCAGAGATGGCATCCAGATCGTCCTCCATCTGTGCAGTGAAACGGTAGTCCACAATTTCAGGGAAATTTTCGATCATGAGCTTTGTGGTGGTTTCACCCAGTGCCGTAGGGACCAGCGACTTTCCCTCACGGTTCACATAGCCTCTTGAAATAATGGTGGAAATGATGGTTGCATAGGTGGAAGGGCGTCCGATTCCTTTTTCCTCCAGGAATTTGACCAGCGTTGCCTCGGTGAAGCGGGGAGGAGGATCGGTGTAATGCTGTTCGGGAGTGATTTGAGTCGTATTCAGAAGATCCCCTACGGTCAAAGGGGGGAGCTTACCGCCGCTTTCCTCATCAGAAGCTTTGTCTTCCGATGATTTTTCGACGATCTCTTCGTAGACCTTTCGGTAACCGTCGAAACGGACGGTAGAGCCGCTTGCACGGAAGAGGCAATTGCCGCAGGAAATGTCGGCAGTTACGGTATCAATCTCTGCCGATGCCATCTGACTGGCAAGGAAGCGTTCCCAAATCAGTTTGTACAGACGATACTGATCCATAGACAGATAGGAACGGATGGCAGAAGGTTCGAATTTCATGTTGGAGGGGCGGATTGCCTCGTGGGCATCCTGTGCATCTGCCTTGGATTTGTAGACACGGGGTGTTGTGGGATAATATTTCTCTCCGTATTTGCTGAGGATAAAATTCTTTGCGGCAGACTGTGCATCAACAGAGATTCGCAGGGAGTCGGTACGCATATAGGTAATCAGACCCTGAATGCCGCCGTTCTCCGATCCGATGTTGATTCCTTCATACAGTTCCTGCGCCACACGCATGGTTCGGTCGGTACGGAACCCTAGCTTCCGGGAGGCATCCTGCTGTAGGGTGGAGGTGATGAAAGGGGGAAGGGGATTCTTCTTTTTCAATGCCTTCTTGATGTCAGATACCCGGAAGTCATTTCCCTTGATTTCATCCAGAACCCGGTCCACATCCTCCTTGGTGTGAAGCTCGGTCTTCTTGCTGTTGAATCCGTAGAATTTGGAACTGAACGTGCCACCGTTGGGGCTGATATGATCGGCGGTAATGGTCCAGTACTCAACGGGAACGAAATCACGGATTTCCTGCTCCCGTTCTACAATAATTCTTGTCGCAACCGACTGAACACGACCGGCAGACAGACCGCTTCTGACCTTCGCCCAAAGGAAAGGGGACAGCTTGTAGCCCACGATACGGTCGAGGATCCGTCGGGTCTGCTGGGAGTCCACCAGATTCATGTCAATGGTCCGAGGATTTTTAATGGCTTCTCTGACGGCATTTTTAGTGATTTCATTGAAAGTGATCCGTTGACTTTTGTCAATCGGAATACCCAGAACAGTGGCAAGATGCCAGGAGATGGCTTCACCTTCCCGGTCTGCGTCGGTTGCCAGATAGACTTTTGTTGACGCCTTGGCATCCTTTTTCAGTTCCTTTATCAGATCACCCTTGCCCCGGATGTTGATATAGTGCGGCTCAAAATTGTTTTCAATGTCCACAGACAGGGTGCTTTTGGCAAGGTCACGGACGTGTCCCTTGGAGGCAACGACCCTGTAATTTGAGCCGAGATAACCTTTGATGGTGTTTGCCTTTGACGGCGACTCCACGATTACAAGAATTGACAATGTGATGAACCTCTCTAACTTTGTCGAAGATTTATAACGGATAAAGAAAAAATGGAGTGTTTCCGCAATTATTTCAGTCTGACGAATTTGTTGCCCGGGACCTTCTGAACCAGTCCCTTGATTTCCAGTACCGTCAGCGCACTGAGAATGCGGGATACGGGCAGTCGGTCCGTTGCCAGGCTGTCCGGCGAGACAGAGCCTTCACGGGGGATGGCATCCAGAACCGCCTGCTGATCCCCGCTGAGATTGAAGGAGGAATAGTCGGACAGAACTTCCGCTTTCTCGTCGGTTTCTTGAGTGGGTATGACCAACGCGGTGTTGGTGGTCTTTTTCGGAGTGTCGGGAACTTTTTCAACTGCCTGTTTTTCGGCTTTGCGTTGCTCGTCCCTCTTTTTACGGATGGAATTCAAGTGGAAGCGGGAGAATTTCGGCAATTTGTCAATGGAAATACGGTGCGGATAGAAAAATTCGTACTCTCCCAGAATGTCTTCAGCTCCCTGAACCATCTTTGCGCCCTTTTGAATCAGCTCATTGGTGCCCTGACTGTTGGCATCACCGACCTTGCCGGGAAGGGCAAAAATATCTCTTCCCTGTTTCAGAGCATATCTGGCGGTGATCATAGCTCCGCTTTTCAAATCGGCTTCAATGACCAGCGTACCCAAAGAAAGACCGCTTATGATTCGGTTTCGGATAGGAAAATTGGATCCGATGGGATCGGTAAAGGGACGGTATTCGGAAAAGACAGTGCCGTGTTCGATGATTTCATTCATGAGCTTGTCGTGCTCGGGCGGATAGACCTTGTTGATTCCGCATCCCAGTACGGCAATAGTGTGGGCACCCACATCCAAAGCCCCACGATGGCAGAAGCCGTCAATTCCTCTTGCCATTCCGCTGACGATGACAGCACCGCCCAGTGCCATGTCCCGGCTGATGCGGTAGGCTTCACGGCGACCGTATTCGGTATATTTTCGGGTTCCGACGGTAGCAATTTCCACCTGATCATCGAAATCTATGAGCCTGCCCCGGTAGTAGAGCAGAAGTGGCGCACGTTCGATTCTGCGCAGTCGGGAGGGATAGTGAGGACTGTCGTAGGGAAGAATACCGATGTTATTTACCACGCAGTATTCGATGATTTTTTCGCTATCATCCAGATTTTTATCCAGAAGTACCGGAATGGATTTGGGATCCAGACCCTCAACCGACCGAAGGGACTCTTCGTCCGCTTCATATATTTTCATTGCATCGGCAGAGTAGGCAAGAAGAAGCTGATCTCCGACCTTTGATCCCGGCTGTACACAAAGACTGAGCCAAACCCAGTATTTCACATCAATCATCGTTCTTTCCCAACCTTTCCGGGGTATTTTAGACTTCCTTTATTGCTTTAATCGTTATCTTTTGCACTGCCTTTGACCGAAACGGTCCCCGCCGTTTCTGACCATTTCCCACATGAGTACGGTGGATGCGACTGCCGCATTCAGCGACTCGCAACCGGGCATCATCGGAATCATGACGCTCCCCTGACATGCCCCGATCAGGTCATCGCTCAGCCCGTGACCCTCGTTTCCCACGGCAAAGCAGACCGGCGAGTCATAGGTAATCTGACGCACGTCTTTGGAATTCTCCTTCAGAACGGCTGCGTATACCGGAATTCCATTGTCTTGCATGGTCCGGACGGTTTGGATGCAGTCAGACACACGGACCGTTTTCTGGCGGAAGACGGCACCCATTGCTGCCCGAATGGTTTTGGCGTTGTACAGATCGGCGCAGTCCTGCGACAGAATCAGACGGTCGATTCCGAAGGCATAGGCAGTACGCAGGATGGTCCCCAGATTGCCGGGATCCCGGATGCCTTCCAGCAGAAGGGAAGGGGTGTGATCGCTTCCTTCATATATTGTAGCAGATTTATGCAGGTTGTCAAGATGCTTTGCCACACAAAATACCCCTTGAGGCGAGTTTTCATCTGTTAATTTTTCGTAAACGGAAGAACTGACAATGGCGTAGTCCACTCCCTTTGGCAGTTCATTTGCCAGATCAGCACAAGACTCCGAGAAGATTACCTCAGCAAGGGGAACCCCGAATGTGATGGCTTCCCGGAAGAGTTTGATCCCTTCGAAAAAGAACAAACCGCTCTCGTCACGGCATTTTTTGCTTTTCAGCTTGGCAAGTTCAACCATTTTCCGGTTGTTTCTGGATGTGATGATCTCCACGGCAGTGTGCGCCTCCCTTCGTTTGACTTATGCAACAACAAAAACCCGCACACGCGGGTTTTTGTGAGAAATTATAGAGCAGCCTTTGCCTTTTCAACAATTGCGGCAAATGCTTCCTTATCGCTGACTGCCAGTTCTGCCAGCATCTTTCTGTTCAGGTCAACACCGGCAACCTTCAGTCCGTGCATAAGCGTGCTGTAGTTGATTCCGCAAACCTTTGCCTGTGCGGAAATTCTGGTAATCCAAAGAGAACGGAACTCTCTCTTCTTCTGCTTTCTGCCGACATATGCGTAGTTGCCGCTCTTCATGACGGCCTGCTTTGCCATCTTGAAGTGCTTGGATTTGCTGCCCCAATAGCCCTTTGCGGCCTTCAGAATCTTCTTTCTTCTCTTACGCGTCATCATGGCGCCTTTAACTCTTGCCATTTTCGTATCCTCCTGTTATCAACTGAATTTGTGTAATCTTACTTCTGAATCATGCTCTTGACGGTGGACTCAAAGCAGCTGCTCAGGTATGCACCGGTGCGGAGTGCTCTCTTGCGCTTCTGAGTCTTGAGACCCAGATTGTGGCGGTGATGAGAATGGTTCATCTTCACCTTACCGGTCTTGGTTACATCAAATCTCTTTGCGGATGCGCTGTGTGTTTTCATCTTAGGCATAGCTAGGATCTCCTTTCACTTTTCGGAAAAATCGTTATTATTTTGCTGTTGTCTGCTTGATAGGGGTAATCAACATCGACATGGAACGCCCTTCCATAACGGGAGGCTTATCGACGCTTCCGAACTCGGAAACATCGGCGGCAAACTTGGTCAGAAGGTCACGACCCATATCCTGGTGCGACATCTGCCTACCGCGGAATACCACCAGAACCTTGACCTTGTCTCCGTTCTTTAAGAACCGCTTGGCATTGTTCACTTTGACATTGAAGTCATTGACATCAATCTGACAGGAAAGCTGAACCTCCTTGACGGATACCTTCTGCTGATTCTTCTTAGCTTCCTTCTTGCGCTTGTCACGGTCAAAACGAAATTTACCATAGTCCATGATCTTGACAACGGGCATTTCGCCGTTCGGTGCAATCAGAACGAGGTCAAGCCCCTTATCATATGCGGCGTTCAGTGCATTTGCCAGTGAATAGACACCCATCTGCTCACCCTCGGGACCGATGACACGGACCTGTTTCGAAAGGGAAATGCCCGATTTCTGAATCTCTTCATTGATCAAATGCTCTTTTTCATTCGTGTTTCCTATTGCAAACACCTCCAAAATAAAAATAAGAAATGCGGAGAACCCTCTCCGCAAACACCGTAAGCGACACACCTGCCCAATGCAGGAAAAACGCTTCAAGTATTAACCGTACAGGCAACTGTCGGACGGTGAGAACGGAAATTGGTTCTACTTCTTTTGACCTGCCTATTCTACCACACTTTACGGGATTTGTCAAGGGGGTTTGTAAAATTTTTTTATTTTTTTAAAAGAACTTGACATAGGCACCGAATCTTGCTATAATAACTCCTGCAGGACTACACTGCTCCGGATGATCGGAATGGATTCGGAAAAGAATTTGCAAAGGAAGGATGGATCAAATGGATCAAAAGCAAAAACGTCGTCGGATCAGACGCAGACGTATGACGGTGTTCCTTCTCTCCGTCCTGATTCTCACGATACTGTTTCTTGGAATTTTTTTTGCCGGATTCTATCTGAATCTGCGGTTTGCATCCCTGACAAAACTGTTTGAAAAGAGTTATGTTTACAGAATCGGCTCTGAAGAGGTCAGCACTACCGGTAAAAAGAAATTCACCTACAGTCAGGAGTTTATCTGCGAAGACGGACAGTTTTATGTGGATTTCAGCTATCTGGCAGAGGTCTGCGCTTTTTCGGTGTCAGGCGATTACGATCAGCTTCGCTATCTCCTGCGCAATGAAAATGGCGATTATCTGATTGTAAACATCGGGACAACCTCCGTGATTGTCGGCGGACAGCCGGTCTCTCTTTCTGCTCCTTCGTTCCAGTCGGATGACGGTTCGCTGTATCTGCCATGCTCCTTTGTGGATGCCTATTTTGACGGAATCAGTATCGAACAGGACGAGGAAGACGATCACCTGATCGTTGTTTCCCTGAATTCTGAAGGTCGGTATGCACTGACTCTGCATCAGTCGGAGGTGTGCGAACCGATTGATCCCGAAAGTGTACCGGACGAATAGAATCTTACAGTACAAAATACATAAAATACAATTATGAATGTTATCGTCCTGACTGTTGACGGACCGTTCATCGAAAAAAGCAAAACCCTTTTGAACAAGCCGCAGGTGGCGGCAAGGAGGCAAAGAAAATGAAAATGAAAAAAATAGCATTGCTGGGTGGATTGATTTTGGTTATCCTGACAGCAACCATCGTCGCAATTACGGCATTTACACAGGCGATAGCAGGCAATGATCCCATTCCTACCGTATCGGATATAGTAACGGGAGACAAAACGACGGTTCCCACCACTGAGGAACCTGCTTTGTCTCAGTCGACTGCGCCGGAAACGGACAAGCCTGTCACGACCGGGATTCAAACAACCCCTGAGATCACGCAGACCGTTCCCGTACCTGTAACGACAGAACCGGTTACCACAACGGCACCGGTTACCACCGAAAAGCCGGTTGAAACCACCGTGACAACGACCGCACCTCCCGCGACTGACAATCCGATGGGGTTTGTTGCCGATCTGTCCGAATATGAGAAGTATATGAATCCCACCGGGGACGACTGGGATGATGCTTATCTGCTTCTGGTCAATGCCGATAATCCCATCGAAAAAGATGCAGAACTCCGGATTCCTGCCCTGAGCGACCTGATTTCGTCCGATACCATCACGGCATATAAACATAGTTATCGGTCTTTCCAACTCAATGAGACGGCTTTACAGGCTTTGACGGCAATGTTCATTGAGGCAAAGGCGGAGGGAGTTAAAAATCTGTATGCCACCAGTGCCTACCGGACCTATTCTTATCAGAACTCCCTTTTCAACAAAAATGTCAGCGCAACCGGACGTTGGTACTGCGAAGAATGCGAGGTTGAATGGGTAGGAAAGGATAAAACCTGTCCCGTCTGCGGCAAGACCGCAACCATTTCGCTGGACATAACGACTGCTGAAAAGGAAGCCAATGTGGCAACCTATTCCTGCCGTCCCGGCACCAGTGATCATCAGACCGGACTGGCTGTGGATATTATTCAGTCCAGCCTGCCGTCCGAGTATCTGTACCTGATTCAGGATTTCGGAAAGACTGAGGCAGGAATCTGGCTTGCCGAAAATTCCTATAAATTCGGCTTTGTTCTCCGTTTTCCGGCGGATAAGGAGGATGTGACCGGAATCATCTACGAACCCTGGCATTTTCGTTATGTGGGCAGAGAACACGCCACACGGATGTATGAGATGAATCTCTGTCTTGAGGAATATGTTGAGTATCTGAATGAGATCGGCTATTTCGAGGATTGAGTATTGTTTTTTTCATAGATTTTACGAGAACTTTAAACAAAATCCGACACAAGAAAGCATAAATTGAATTTGAAAAAATAAGAATTATTCAATTGGCACAAATGCGCAAACATAAATTTGTGCATTTTGCCAATTGAATTTTCAAAATCGGTGTGCTATAATACAAAAGCAGTCGGGAGCAATAAGGCCTGTTGGTCAAGCGGTTAAGACGTCGCCCTCTCACGGCGAAAACATGGGTTCGATTCCCGTACGGGTCACCAGACTGATGAAGATGCACACGGATGCCGTGTGCATCTTTTTTGTTATCGCACATTGTCCCATCAGGGCAAGCGAAGATCGAAGTAGGAAAAGGACGGTATCTGTGCAGTGTGCGCAGGAAGGGAACGGGAATATGAAGTATAATGCAATCGTTGGGCAGTCCGGCGGACCTACCGCTGCAATCAATGCAACTCTTGCGGGTGTAATTGCAGGAGCAATGGCATCCGATAAAATTGAAACCTTGTATGGGGCGAGAAACGGTGTAGCGGGAATCCTTGAAGGAAGAATTTGCAATCTGTCAGAGATTTTCAAAAAATCGGCTGATGATCTGGACGAGCTGACCCTGACTCCTGCTGCTGCCCTGGGGTCTTGCCGAATGAAACTTCCGGTTCCGGGCGATCCCAAGGGGGACGAGGTCTATTCCGGACTCTTTGCCTTTTTCAAGGAGAGAAACATCCGGTATTTCTTTTATATCGGCGGTAACGATTCCATGGATACCGTTGCCAAACTTTCGAAAGCGGCACCTCTTTACGGGGCGGACGGGATGCAGTTCATCGGCGTCCCCAAAACCATCGACAATGACCTTTGCGAAACCGATCACACTCCCGGTTTCGGAAGTGCGGCAAAATATATTGCCGCATCCATTCAGGATATTCTCTATGACTGTGCCGTTTATACCGTAAAATCGGTAACGATTGTGGAAATCATGGGTCGGGATTCCGGATGGCTGACCTGCGCCGCCGCTCTTCCAAGGCTTAATGGAATGGAACCCGATTATCTCTATCTCCCTGAAGTCCCCTTTGATATGGAAACGTTTCTCTCTGACATTGAGCGGGCGCATCAGAGACATCCCAACGTGGTCATTGCCGTTTCGGAGGGCGTACGCTTTGCAGACGGCAGATATGTGGGGGAAGGTACCCAAAGCGGGGTATCGGATGTCTTCGGACATAAATATCTGGCGGGAGCTGCCAAAACGCTGGAATACGCTGTCAGGGATCGCTTCGGCTGTAAGGTTCGCTCCTTTGATCTGAATCTTCCCCAGAGATGTGCCTCCTTCCTGCTTTCGGAAAATGACATCCGGGAATCTGTAGGTGTCGGAAAAGCGGCTGTACAGGCGGCAGAGCAGGGGCAAAGTCGGATTATGATGACCTATGTCCGCTCGGACGACCCCTATACCATCACCTATCTTCCCAGAGATGTGGAAGAAATTGCCAATCGTGTCAAGACCGTTCCGATGGAATTTATCACACCGGAGCATAACAGCGTCACCGATGCCTGCCTTGACTATCTTCTCCCCATCGTATCCGGTGAGATCCCTCAGAAAATTCAAAACGGCATCCCGCATCACTATCGGATTCCGAAAGATTGACGCTGCCCGTGATTCCCCTTCCTTTTCGGGAGGGGAATTTTTGAGTCGGATAGGAATTTTTTTCGTAGAACACTTGAAATCCCTTAAAAAATGTGGTATACTACTATGAATGATTATGCGAACACGGGAGGACTCTCTTATGACGGATATAGAAAAGCGAATCCGGCATCTGCGGGATGTGGTTGCCTATCACAGCAGAAAATATTATCTGGAGGATCAGCCCGAGATCTCCGATTTTGAGTATGATAAGCTCTTTTATGAGCTGAAGGCACTGGAGACCGAACATCCGGAGTATTATGACCCTAATTCCCCGACCGTTCGTGTTGGCGGGAAGGCACTGGACAAGTTCGAAAAGATTTCGCATAACGTCCCTTTAAAGAGTCTGACCGATGTTTTCTCCTATGAGGAACTGTCCGCCTTCTGTGACAGTTTGGAGAGGGAATATGGTCCCACCGTCTATTCGGTCGAATGCAAGATCGACGGTTTGTCCTGCGCCATTCGGTACGAGGGCGGCGAACTGATTTATGCCGCAACCCGCGGTGACGGTCTGGTTGGAGAGAAGATCACCGAAAATATACGGACGATTGCTTCGGTTCCTCTGAAAATTCCCTATACGGGTATTCTGGAGGTCAGGGGTGAGGTCTATATGCCCCGAAAATCCTTTGAAAAGCTGAATGCCGAGCGGGAACAAAACGAAGAACCCTTGTTCGCCAATCCCAGAAATGCAGCGGCTGGATCCCTTCGTCAGCTGGATTCCACCATTACTGCAAAGCGGAAGTTGGACATCTTCATCTTCAATCTGCAATACTGCGACCGCCCCTTTGAAAGCCATATGGAAACCCTGCAATTTCTTGATCAGCAGGGATTTCGGGTGATCCCCTTTTACAAAAGGGCAGAGAATACCCGACAGATTATCGAACAGATCGAAAAAATCGGTGAAATGCGTTCGGGACTGCCCTTTGACATTGACGGCGTAGTGATCAAGGTTGATTCCCTTGCCAAGCGGATTGAAATCGGAGAGGGAAGTTCCACCCCCAAATGGGCGGTTGCCTATAAATTTCCTCCCGAACAGGTTCAGACAAGGCTCTTGGACATCACTGTTCAGGTGGGACGGACCGGAGTTCTGACCCCTGCCGCCGAGCTTGAACCGGTTCGACTTGCGGGAAGTACGGTCAGCCGTGCCACGCTTCACAACATTGATTTCATTCGTGAGCGGGACATCCGCATCGGCGATCTGGTTACCGTCCAGAAGGCTGGGGACATCATTCCCGAAATTGTGAAGGCAGATGTCAACGCCCGTGACGGCAGTGAACGGATCTTTGAGATGCCTGCCTTCTGCCCCGCCTGCGGTGCGCCCACCGTGCGGGATAACGACGAGGCGGCAGTACGCTGTACGGGAGTGAACTGTCCTGCACAGCTTCTTCGGAATCTGATTCATTTTGCGTCCAAGGATGCCATGAACATCGACGGACTGGGACCCGCCCTCCTGAAAAATCTTCGGGACAACGGACTCATTCACACTGTTGCGGATTTGTACAATCTGAATGCCGAGGAGCTTGTGCAACTGGATCGGATGGGAAAGAAAAGTGCCGAAAATCTGATTTCGGCAATTGAACGCTCCAAATCTGCGGGTCCTGCAAGACTGCTGTACGCTCTGGGCATCCGACAGGTGGGCGAGAAAGCGGCAGAGGCACTGGTATCCCGATTCCCCGATCTGGATCTTTTCTTTGATCTGACGGCGGAGGAACTAACTTCAGTTGACGACATTGGCGAAATCACGGCGGAGAATATCGTGGAATTCTTTTCCAACCCTTCGGTACGGACCCTTATCGACAATCTCAAGTCTGCCGGAGTTGTCACAAGGGCGGACGAAGGACAGGAAACGGTCGATGATCGTTTTGCCGGCATGACTTTCGTTCTGACGGGAACCCTTCCTACCATGACCCGGAGTCAGGCAGAGGAAATCATCAAAAAATACGGAGGAAAAACCTCCTCATCGGTTTCAAAGAAAACATCGGTTGTCCTTGCCGGCAGTGAGGCAGGCAGTAAACTGACCAAGGCAGAAGCACTGGGCATCCGGATTATTAACGAACAGGAATTTTTGAATTTGGTAAAGTAAGATGCTGTTTGATAATGTTAAAATTTATCTGAAGGCAGGAAACGGCGGAAATGGCTGTGTTTCCTTCCACCGGGAAAAGTATATTTCCCACGGCGGACCTGACGGCGGTGACGGCGGAAGGGGCGGCAATATCATCCTTCATATCGACGAAGGTGCCAATACCCTGACCTATTTTAAATACCGCAGAAAATTTATTGCCGAAAACGGCGGCGACGGAATGAAAAGCAAGTTTCACGGAAAGAACGGCGAGGACATTATCCTGCCTGTTCCTCCCGGAACGGTCGTTATGGATCCGGAAACCGGACTTGTCATAAAGGATATGTCCTCCTGTGAGGACTTCGTGATCTGCAAGGGCGGAAAAGGCGGTTGGGGAAACCGTCATTTTGCCACACCCACCAGACAAATCCCAAGATTTGCCAAATCCGGCATCAAGGGAGAAGAAAAAGAGGTTCTGCTGGAACTGAAGCTCATTGCCGACGTGGGACTTGTGGGATTCCCCAACGTGGGAAAATCCTCTATCCTTTCTATGATCTCCGGAGCGCACCCCAAGATCGCCAACTACCATTTTACGACATTGGAGCCGAATATCGGCGTTGTAGAGGTGGACAAGGATCAGGCATTCGTGGCTGCGGATATTCCCGGACTGATCGAGGGTGCCTCTGACGGTGCGGGACTGGGTCATCAGTTCCTGCGCCATGTAGACCGATGCCGTCTGCTTCTCCATGTGGTGGATGTTTCAGGCAGTGAGGGACGGGACCCTGTGGATGACATGATTGCCATCAATGACGAACTGCAAAAATACAGTCCCGAGCTGGCAAAACGCCCCCAGATTGTGGTGGCAAACAAAACCGATCTGCTGCCTGAGGATGCCGATCTCTCGGATTTTGAGGACTATGTGCAGGTAAAGGGCTATGATCTGATTTATGTTTCTGCTGCAACCTCCAAAAACATCCATGAAATGGTGGTAAAGGCTTACGAAGCCTTGAAAAGCCTTCCCCCTGTCACCGTGTATGAGAGTGAGTATGTGGCACCGAAACCCTATGAAGAAAAGGGCGATCACAGCATCACCATCACGAAAAACTCCGACGGCGTCTATGTGGTGGAGGGCGAATGGCTCTACAATCTCATGGGATCGGTGAATTTCGAGGACCGTGAGTCGCTGAACTATTTCCAGCGTGTGCTTCGTCAGTCTGAAGTGATCAAAAAGTTGGAGGAAGCCGGCGTTACCGACGGAGATACCGTCAGCATCTACGATTTTGAATTCGATTTTGTAAAATAAGAGGTTTCAATCCAAAATGTCGGGAAGGAGAATGTCAAGGCTATGGAGTACTTCAGGGAAATGCGGGAATTGGTCGGTCACAGACCTCTGCATCTGGTCGGTTCCGGCGTTTTGCTCTATCGGGACGGAAAAATCCTTCTTCAAAAGCGTTCGGATGACGGCAGTTACGGTAAACACGGTGGTATTGTCAACATTGAAGAGAACACCGAGGATGCCGTCAGGCGGGAGGTTCTGGAGGAGATCGGCGTGACGTTGGGAAATATCCGTTTGTTCGGGGTTTACTCGGGTCCTGAAATGACCGTGACCTATGCCAACGGCGACATCTGCAATTTTGTGGATGTGGTCTATATCTCCGACGACTTTTCCGGTGAGGGAATTGCCGACGGGGTTGAGGTGGACGGACTTGCCTGGTTCGATTTTGACGATGTCCCCGACAATCTTCATCCCACCGACCGTCAGCCCATCTTGGATTTTATAGCTTATATGCTTAAGGACAGACCATGTTAAATAAGTTGATTCAGGCAAATGCCTATTATGAACAGATTTGTCAGCAGTTACTGTCCCCCGATGTGATTGGGGATCACAAGCGGTATACCCAACTCCTTCGCGAGCAGAAGGCAATGACTCCCCTGATTGAAACCTACCGTCAATACCGGAAGTTTTGTGAGGATCTGGATGTTGCCAAGGAACTTCTGAGTGAGGAAAATGATACTGCGACCAAACAGATGCTCTCTGAGGAACTGCGGTCGGCAAAGGAGGGCATGGCAAACTCTCTGGAAAAACTGAAAATTCTTCTATTGCCCAAGGATCCCAACGATGATCGGAACGTGATCGTGGAGATCCGCGCCGGAGCCGGCGGGGAAGAGGCGGCCCTGTTTGCCTCCGATCTGTATCGGATGTACACCATGTACTCCACCTCCAGCGGATTCTCCTATGAACTGCTTTCCCTGAACGAAACGGGTCTGGGCGGTTACCGTGAAATCTCTTTTTTGGTCAAAGGAGAGGGTGCTTACTCCCGTTTCAAGTTTGAAAGTGGTGTTCATCGGGTTCAGAGAGTTCCTGAGACAGAGTCACAGGGCAGAATCCAGACCTCTACCGTCACGGTTGCCGTGCTTCCCGAGGCGGAGAATGTGGACGTCGTGATTAACCCCGACGATCTGACCATCGAATCCTGCAAATCCAGCGGCGCAGGCGGTCAGCATATCAACAAAACAGAGTCTGCTGTCCGTCTGACCCATAAGCCCACCGGGATCGTGATTGAATGTCAGCAGGAAAGAAGTCAGCTTCAGAATAAGGAAAAGGCGATCCGGATGCTTCGGGCAAAGCTGTATGCCATGAAGAAGAATGAGCAGGACAGCCGGATAGCCAGTCAGAGAAAAAGTCAGGTGGGAACCGGTGATCGAAGCGAGAAGATTCGTACCTATAACTACCCTCAGAGCCGGATCACCGATCACCGTATCGGACTGACTCTCCACTCCCTCGATAGCTTCATGAACGGCGATCTGAACGAAATGATAGATGCGCTGATTACGGCTGACAGTGCAGAAAAGCTCAAGAACAGCGATAGCTGATCACTAAAATCCTGCCGGCGGAAGCCGTGCAGATAAAGATATGGACCTGATATGAGAAAAAATACCGAAATTGTCCGTGCTGCCGATGAAAACGGACTGAAAAGAGCGGCGGAAATCCTTCGAAACGGGGGACTTGTTGCCTTTCCCACCGAGACGGTTTACGGACTGGGTGCCAATGCTTTGATGGAGGATGCCGCTAAAAAGGTGTATGCCGCAAAAGGCAGACCCTCGGACAATCCCCTGATTGTTCATCTCAGCGATGCCCATGAGGCGAAAAAATATTGTTACACCTCCGAACTTTATGAAAAGCTGGCGGAATGCTTCCTGCCCGGTCCCCTGACGCTGATTCTCCCTAAAAGGGAGATGATTCCCGACGGGGTGACGGGTGGACTGGATACCGTTGCCATCCGGGTTCCTTCAAATCCCGTTGCCAACCGTCTGATCCGTCTTGCGGGAGTTCCCATTGCCGCACCGTCGGCAAATCTCAGTGGGAAACCCTCCTGCACCACCTTTGCTCATGTGGCAGAGGATATGGACGGTCGGATTGATATGATCATTGACGGCGGAAGTTGTCAGATCGGGCTGGAATCCACCATTCTGTCGTTGATCGGTGATCGGATTGTCATGCTCCGACCGGGCGGCATTACAAAGGAGATGCTGGAGGCAAAGGGGTTTTCGGTTACTTTGGATAAGGCAGTCACCGAAAAGCTTGCCGAAAACGAGCGTCCGCTGGCACCGGGGATGAAATACCGCCACTATGCGCCGGAGGCGCAGGTGATCCTGCTGGACGGTGATGATCGGTCAGTGGAGGATTTCATGCACGGTTATCTGAACGATCCTTCTGTGGCACTGATCGGATTTGAAGAGTATACCACTCTTGCAGGCGGCAGCAATGTCTGCCTGATTGGCAGAGAGAGCGATCAGCAGACCCAGGCAAACAGACTGTTCGACCTGCTTCGCAGTTTTGACCATCATCCGGACGTGAAACGGGTTTACTGCAAGCTGCCTGACAGACATGATCTGGGACTTGCTATCTACAATCGAATGCTGAAGGCGTCCGGTTACCGGATTCAGAAACTGTAATTTTTTGTAAGGAGAGACCTATGGCGAAGAAGAAAAAAGGGACACCGCATATCGTCACCGATGCAGTGGCACCTGTGGTTGATCAGCCGATTACCGAGACCATCGAGAAAAACTATATGCCCTATGCCATGTCGGTGATCATATCCAGGGCAATCCCCGAAATCGACGGCTTCAAGCCTTCCCACCGAAAAATCCTGTATACCATGTTCAAAATGGGGCTTCTCACCGGACCCCGCACCAAGTCTGCAAACGTTGTGGGTCAGACCATGCACCTGAACCCTCACGGAGACGCTTCCATCTATGAGACGCTGGTCCGTCTGACCAGAGGAAACGGGTCCCTTCTGCATCCCTTTGTGGACTCCAAAGGTTCCTTCGGTAAGCAGTATTCCTCCGACATGGCTTATGCTGCCTCCCGTTATACCGAGGTAAAGCTGGATCCCTTTTGCAATGAGATTTTCCGTGGAATCGACAAGAATGCCGTGGACTTTATCCCGAATTATGATAACACCACCACCGAGCCGGTGCTTCTTCCGACATCCTTTCCCAATATTCTGGTCTCACCCAATATGGGAATTGCCGTTGGTCTGATGTCCAAAATCTGCTCTTTTAATCTGGCGGAAATCTGTGACGGAACCATTCAGGTTCTTAGAAATCCCCATACGGATGTGGATCAGCTTTTGGATATTATCAAAGCCCCTGATTTTCCGGGTGGAGGGCTTCTTATCTATAATCGTAAGCAGCTTTCCGACATTTATTCTACCGGCGTTGGCTCCGTGACCCTCCGGGCAAGGTATACCTATGATAAGGAAGCCAATTGTATCGACATCCTTCAGATTCCCTATTCAACCACCCTTGAGATCATCATGAAGAAACTGGTGGAGCTGGTCAAGAACGGCACGGTAAAGGAAATTACCGATTTGCGGGATGAGATTGATCTGTCCGGCTTCAGACTGACGCTGGATCTGCGCAGAGGCGTTGATCCCGATCAGCTGATGAACAAACTGTTTAAGCTGACCGCTCTTCAGGATAATTTCTCCTGTAATTTCAATGTCCTTATCGGAAATGTCCCCAAACAGCTTGGAATTCTGGACATCCTCAAGGAATGGATCAAATTCCGCATGACCTGTGTTCGCAGGGAACTCAGCTTTGATGCGGAGAAGAAAAAGGATCGTCTCCACCTTCTTCAGGGACTTGGAAAGATTCTTCTGGACATTGATAAAGCGATACGGATTGTCCGTCAGACGCCCAATGAAAAGGACGTTGTTCCCAACCTTATGGAAGGCTTTGGGATTGATGAAATTCAGGCGGAATTTGTGGCGGAGATCAAACTCCGTAATCTGAACCGGGAATACATTCTCAAGAGAACCGATGAGATTCAGGCACTTACCGATGAAATTGCCGATCTGGAGGATCTGATTTCTTCTGAATCGAGACTGAAAAACTACATTGCCAAACAGCTTCGTGAAATCAAGGCGAAATACGGCAAGCCCCGTATGACCCAACTGATCTACGAAGAAGATCTGGTGGAATATGTGGAAGAGAAACCGGCAGATCAATTTCCCGTTCGGCTGGTCTTTACAAGGGAAGGATATTTCAAGAAGATTCCCATTCAATCCATACGTCCCGGGGATGAACACAATCTCAAAGAGAATGACGAGATTCTGACCGAAGAAGATGCTGAGAGCATGGACGATCTGATCATTTTCTCTGACAGGGGACAGTGTTATAAGGCATCTGTAGATCAGTTTGAGATCTGCAAGGCATCTGCCAGAGGGGATTATGTTCCCGCAAAGCTGGGATTTGATCAGGGCGAGCGGGCAATTTATATGAAGTCCTTCCATGACGGCGAGGATTCGGGCAATTTTGTTTTCCTGTTTGAGAACGGAAAGGGTGTCAGGATCCCTGTTTCTGCTTATGCTACGAAATCCAACCGCAGAAAGCTGACGGGTGCATACAGCGATGTTTCACCTGTTGTTGCGGTTGTCTATGAAAATAAACCTATTGATCTTCTGATTGTTTCGGACACCGGTCGTGCTATTCTGATTTCGTCCGACCTGATCCCGGTCAAGTCCACGCGGACGTCACAGGGTGTAACGGTATTCAATTTGAAGGAAAATCAGAAAATCGTAAAAGTGGTTCCGAATTATCAGCAGACTTCGGAAGGAAAATCCTGCCGTAAGCTGAAAATTCCCGCTACCGGCGTGGTGTTCGGTGGCATGGAAATCGGCGATAATCAGACAAAATTGTTCTGATTTTCATATATTCGTGTAAACGATGGGAAGGAAAGGAGTAAATTCATGTCAGGAAAGAATAACAATCGGAATAATCTTCCTGCTGATCGTTTTTGGGTCCGTTTGATCTGCGGAATTCTGGGTTTTGTCATGGTTTTTGCCATTGTTTTGATGCTGGTTCAGACCATTTCTGCCTCTGCATCCTATGAAGTGAACCCGGTATCGGCCGGAACAGACCTTTCAGAAACCGAAATCAGCGTTGGGCTTTGTTACGGCGATACTGCCGTACAAAGCTATACGCTGGCATCGGCAGGGGGATTTCTGCTTTGTGACAGCTCTGATAACCTTCTGTTTGAGCCAACCAATACTTCACTGATTCTTTGTCCCGACTGCAAGCTGACCTTCGTCGGAGATAAGATTCAGTTCTCGGATGAGGGTATTCCCGTGACCGAGACATACCATGTTCAGATCAACGCATACGGTTTCCGAACCGGCACTTCAGGATCGGGTGTGGATAACCCTGCACTGATCAATCCGCCCAGCTCTACGGGTCAGAGCAGTATGGAAAAGTTGACGAATGATACCATTGATCAGAAACTTCAGGATCTTCTGGCTTCCGACCTGTTGACTCCCTATACCAATAGTATCTATCCTGCTTATTCGAACGGCAGTTATTCTATCCGACTGGGACAGTTTGCTGACCGTGAATCGGCAGAGGCGTTATTGGATAAACTGGATCAGCTCCTGGTCATGGATGCTTCTGTGGTCTCATCTGACGATGATGGATTCACGGTCATTGACGGAAATGATCACTCTGTGGTTTGCGAGATTTCAACGGTTGACCGATCGGTACACCTGAAGGCAAAGCAGGGATCCCTCACCGACCTGAATGCCAAGAATTACAACGGCTATTTTACCTTTATCCGGAAGGAGGCAGGTACACCAAAGTTGAATGTGGTTAATACCTTCTCCCTGGAGGACTATGTAGCTGCGATTCTGCCCCTTGAGGTGTCGGAAGACTGCCCCGAAAGTGCTGCTATGGCAATGGCGGTGGTACTCCGCACAAACGCCTATCGGATGCTCGGCAGACATGAGGCAGACGGCTTTGACGTTTGCACCGACCCCCATTGTCACGTTTACAGTGGCAATCTCATAACCGAGACGAAACTGAAAAGCTGCGTGGAAAAGACGGCAGGTCAGATTCTTCTGTATGAACAAACCCCGATTCATGCGCTGTATAATGTCTCCTCCGGCGATTCGATTGTATCTGCACAGGATGCTTTGGGACTGACCGACTATCCATATTTGACCACTAAAAAGACCGATTGGGAAGCGGCTTCGGAGTGGGAGGCTGATCTTTCTCCCGATGCGCTGTACCGGATGCTCGTCCGATCGGGATACAGGAATATCACGGCAGATATTGTCGATGTCTCGGTTGAGGAGCGTTCCGGAGACTTAGGGTATGTGACAAAGCTCGTCATGACCGATCGGTTCGGGGAATCTGCCGTGATCGAGGGATCGGAAAAGATACGGCAATTGTTCGGTGCCAATCTGCCATCGGCAAAATTCACGGTAACAGTCTCTGACGGGTCGGATGGAATTGCTTACGGCAACTTCCGATTTATCGGAAGCGGATCGGGCAGCGGAATCGGACTCAGCATCACGGGTGCCATGGCACTTGCAGAAATGGGTTATCCCTATGATGCAATTCTGATCAGCTATTATGAAGGTGTTACCATTCTGAATCAGCAGGAACAAAGTCAATAAATGCAAATACCTACCGAAGGGTGTCTTTTCGGTAGGTATTTTTGTGTTTTCGGGTTAAACAGAAGATTGGAATCCTCGGTTTAACGGTTCCCATCCTCTCCGTCCTTGTCCTCGTCTTTTTCGGGTTTCTCTTCGCTTGTTATGCCTGCACCTTTGCGGCGGACGGTTGACAAAGGATTTTCCTGCATTGCCTTTTCCATCCCCGTATTGCTGACATGGGTGTAGATCTGGGTGGTGTTAAGCTGTTCATGTCCGAGGATGTCCTTAAGCATCCGAACGTCCACTTTTCCGGTCTGATACATCAGGGTTGCCGCCGTATGGCGCAGCTTGTGAACCGATAGCTTCCGATTGCCAAGCCCTGCGGCATCCAGATATTTGTAGACCATCGCCTGAACCGTCTTGTTGCTGATCCTGTTTCCTCTGCTGCTGACAAACAGAGCGTGTTTGTCCTTGATCTCCACCATGCCACGGTGTAAAAGCCAGGCAGAAATAGCCGATTTGCAGGCATCGTTGAGATAGATGATCCGCTCTTTATTGCCTTTTCCGACCACACGCATGGATTTCAGTTCGGGATCCAGGTCCCGGAGATTGATCCCGACAAGCTCGGAAAGACGCATTCCGCAGTTGAGAAAGAGGGTCAGAATGCAGTAGTCACGGATGGTGTTCTTGGACTGGGTGTCTTTCTCAACCGCTTCCAGTAGACGGAGGGCTTCCTCCTCGGTGAGAAATTTCGGCAGGGAAGGTTTGATGGAGGGAGACTCAATGTCGCTGGTCGGATTGTCCTTGAAATAGTTCATTCTGCCGGTCAGATACTTGAAAAAACTTCGCAGGGAAGACAGTTTTCTGGCTCTGGCTCTGGCATGGTTGTCCCGATCGGTCGCAACATACTGCATATAGTCATAGATGTCTTGTCTGGTGACTTTCGAGCAGTAGTCGACATCAACATGGCTGATGTCCAGTTTGCCGTATTCCTCACTGTCTGTGGGGATTCCTCTGCGTTTGGCTTCCAGGTACTGGAAGAAAAGGGAAAGGTCCAGCAGATACTGATCGACGGTCAGACGGCTGCGATTCTGAATCGTGAGTTTGTATGCGGCAAATTCGTCCAGAATTTTGGGGTATGCACTCATAAAATATCTCCTGATATTCAAATATTTAAGAATGATTCTTGTTTTGTTCACATTTATACGCTAAAATAGAGGTAGTAAGTTCATTTGATCGGAGACGAAACGTAATATGAAACAATTTTTCAAGGATAACCTGTCGCTGATGGTTCGCATGCTGGTCAATCAGTTGGCAATGACCATTTTCGGTTTTGTGCTTGCCATGGCGTGCGTCAATTCGGAGCCTTTACTCCTGTTGTCCAGCGTTTTGTCGATTGCCTTCTACCTTTTCCTGGTCTATTTCATGACCTATGAACTGGGGCAGAAGGACGGTATCCGAATTCATGCGGGACGGCTTGCCTATAAGCCTATGCGAGGCGTTCTGGTTTCCCTGTGTGCAAACATTCCCAACCTTATCCTTGGTATTCTGGCAATTATCGGAAAGCTGTCTATACAGGGTCTTGGCTTTTTTGAGCGATTTGATACCCTCACAGAGGCAGAGTATGCGGCTTTGTCCCCTTCCTGGGCGATGAATCTGTACGGGGTATGTTCGTCTATTGCTGAAATTATCCAATGTATGTATAAGGGTCTGTGTAAGGTTCTGTTCCCGGGCAATATCCTGACTTTGCTGATCATTCCCCTGCCTGCGATTCTGATCTGCGGACTGGCATATCCTTTGGGTGTGCGGTACAGCAGCGGATTTTTGCACAAGGAGGACAGCAAAGAGGGTAAAAAAGATCGGACCAGCCGATATAAATAAGCCATTTTCCATTGGCACATCATAAATTCACCCGTTACGGCGTATAGATTATTCATAATCTGTTGTGATGGGTGAAATTTTATGAAGAATCAAATTGTCAAATCCCTCGTATCGGCTCTGCTTGCCGCAATTGCGATCTGCCTGGCAACGGCGGTTCTGCTTGTCTGGATTCTGCCGCTCTTCGGGTCTATTTTAGCAGATAACCGGGAAACTGTCAAGCCCGTTGAGACAAAAAAAACGATTATTCTCGATCCCGGACATGGCGGCGAGGATTCTGGTGCCGTCGGCGTAAACGGCAGTTATGAGAAGGATCTGAACCTGTCGCTGGCACTTATCATGCGTGATCTCCTGACCCTTGCCGGATATACGGTTGTCATGACACGGGAAACCGATGAGTTGTTGTATGATCCCGATGTGAATCTCACCAAAAAATCACAGGATCTGAAAAATCGGCTGAACTTTGAGAATCTCTATCCCGATGCTGTTTTTGTCAGCATTCATATGAATAAGTTTCCCATTGAGAAATACAACGGTCTTCAGGTTTATTATTCGCCCAATAACGATCAAAGCAGAGAACTGGCAACCGTGATCCAGAGCGATGTTCGGGAATTGTTGCAAACTGACAATAAACGGGAGATCAAGCCTGCAACCTCGTCGATATACATATTGGATAAAATCCGGATACCGGCAGTCCTTGTGGAGTGCGGATTTCTTTCCAATGCACTGGAGGAGGCACTGCTTCGGGATGAAGGCTACCGGAAACAGCTTGCAATGGTACTGTGCGTTGCCATACGGAATTTTTTGAACGAAGACAGCTCGCAGGACACATCGACATCATCATGAAAGGAATCGTCAGACGGGAACTTTCCCTGATCTGACCAAAAGGAATATGAAAACAACGAAATCCTATTTTGAATGTACCGAATGCGGATACAGGACACCGAAATGGATGGGAAAATGTCCGTCCTGCGGAAAATTCTCTACTATGGAAGAGGTATCCCGGCAGGAAGAAGTTCCGGAAACCGGCAGGAGTTCTGCAAGAAGCGGAATAACCTTCGGCAATAAGGCAGTTGCCTTTGAGAATATGGAAATGCCCGCTTATATCCGCACCCAGACCGGAATGGCGGAGCTGGACCGGGTTCTGGGCGGCGGCATTGTGGACGGATCGGTCGTTCTGCTTGCAGGAGAGCCCGGAATCGGCAAATCCACCCTCCTACTCCAGATCTGTGAGTCGCTGTCCTATGAGAACCGTGTGCTTTATGTATCTGGCGAGGAGTCGGGGGGGCAGTTGAAATACCGGGCTGAACGGCTGAAAATCACCGGTAAAAACCTCTACCTGCTGACTGAAACCGACGTGGATCAGATTTTGTCGGAAATTGAGGAAGTCCGCCCATCTTTTGTCATTATCGACTCCATTCAGACCATGTATTGCCCCGGCGTTCCCTCCAGTGCGGGCAGTGTTTCCCAGATCAAGGAAAGTACCATGCGCTATATCTCGTTGGCAAAGAGCAAGGGGATTTCCATCCTGATCGTCGGTCATGTGACCAAAGAGGGAAGTATCGCCGGACCGAAGGTACTGGAGCATATGGTGGATGCTGTTCTGTCCTTTGAGGGCGACAGACAGCATATTTTCCGCATTATCCGCGCTGTCAAGAACCGTTACGGCTCCACCAATGAAATCGGTGTCTTTGAGATGACCGAAGGAGGGCTTGAGGAGGTTCAGAATCCCTCTGAAATGCTCCTGTCGGGACGCCCGAAAAATTCGTCCGGAAACTGCGCCGTTTGCACCATTGAGGGCAGTCGTCCGATGGTAACCGAGATTCAGGCACTGGTGGCTGCGACCTCCTTTCCCGTCCCCAGACGGACTGCAGACGGTGTGGATTACAACCGGGTATGCCTGATTCTGGCAATATTGGAAAAGAGAATGGGTCTTCGTTTCAATGTAAACGATGTCTATATGAATGTTATCGGCGGTTTCCGATTGGAGGAAAACGCCGCCGATCTGGCAATTGCACTGGCACTGATTTCCTCCTTTAAGGATCTTCCGCTTCCCGATGATCTGATTGCTTTCGGCGAACTTGGGCTGTCGGGAGAGTGCCGGAGCGTCTCGTCGGTGGATTTGCGGGTGGCAGAAGCCGTAAAACTGGGATTTTGCGAGATCGTTCTTCCTAAAAGAAACTATGAGAAGCTCAAGGATCGGAAATTCCCGGAGGGAGTGCATCTGAGACCGGTGTCCAGTCTGTACGATGCCGTAAGAATTTTGGCAAAATCCTGAGAATTTCCTATTGCATTTTCATAAAAAATATGGTATAATAAAAAAACTTTATTAGATTTAAAGAGGTGTCACCATGTCATTTCCTACCGATATTGAAATAGCACACAAGGCAAAATTAAAGCCGATTTGCGAGATTGCCGAAGGACTGGGTATTCGTCCCGAGGAACTGGAACTGTACGGAAACTATAAAGCAAAAATCAATGACAGTTTTATCAGGCGTAATGCCGATAGACCCAACGGCAAGCTGATTCTGGTAACGGCGATCAATCCGACTCCTGCCGGAGAGGGAAAGACCACAACTACAGTGGGTCTGGGACAGGCTATGAATCGGATCGGGAAGAAGGCAGTTATTGCCCTGAGAGAGCCTTCTCTGGGTCCCGTTTTCGGAATCAAGGGAGGAGCCGCAGGCGGCGGATATTCTCAGGTGGTTCCCATGGAGGATATCAATCTTCACTTTACCGGTGACTTTCACGCCATTACTGCCGCAAACAATCTTCTTTGCGCCGTTCTGGATAATTCCCTCCATCAGGGAAACGAACTGAACATTGATCCCAGACGGATCGTCTTCTCCCGTGTAACCGATACCAACGACCGAGCCCTTAGAAATATTGTCATCGGACTGGGCAAAAAGGTAGACGGCGTTCCCAGAGAGGATCACTTCATGATCACCGTTGCCAGTGAAATTATGGCTATCCTTTGCCTGGCTGAGTCCATCTCCGACCTCAAGGAGCGTCTGGGACGCATTTTGGTTGCCTACACCTATGATAATAAGCCGGTCTATGCAAAGGATTTACGGTGTGTCGGCTCAATGGCAGTGCTTCTGAAGGATGCTTTGAAGCCCAATCTGGTTCAGACTCTGGAAAATACACCTGCGCTGATTCATGGCGGTCCATTTGCCAACATTGCACATGGCTGTAACTCGGTTCGCGCAACCAAGCTTGCCCTCAAACTGGGTGATTATGCCATTACCGAGGCGGGATTCGGCGCCGATCTGGGTGCGGAGAAGTTTATGGACATCAAGTGCCGTCTGGCTGGACTGGCTCCTTCCTGCGTGGTGCTGGTTGCAACCGTTCGCGCTCTGAAGTACAATGGCGGGCTCAAGAAAGATGAACTTTCTGCCGAGAATACCGATGCTTTGAGAAAGGGTATCTGCAATCTTGAGGCACATATTGACAATCTGAAGAAATTCGGTGTGCCTGTGGTGGTTGCCATGAACCGTTTCGGCACCGATACTGAGGCAGAACTTGAGATCGTGAAGGAATGCTGCCGCAGTAAGGGCGTTGAGGTTTCGCTGTCCGAAGTCTTTGCAAAAGGCTCGGAGGGCGGTGTGGATCTGGCTGAGAAGGTGGTCGCTGCCTGCGAGCAGGAGAATCACTTTGCCCCCCTCTATCCCGATGATCTGTCGCTTTCTGAAAAGATTGAGACGGTTGCCAAAGAAATTTACGGAGCAGACGGCGTAAACTATGATCCTGCCGCTGCCAAGACCATCCGTGAGATCGAAGCACTGGATCCTGCATACAGTCGCTATCCTATCTGCGTAGCCAAGACCCAGTACTCGCTGTCGGATGAAGCAACCAAATTGGGTCGCCCCACCGGATTCAAGCTGAATGTTCGGGAGGTTAAGCTTTCGGCAGGTGCCGGATTCGTGGTTGTGCTGACCGGTGCGATCATGACCATGCCCGGACTCGGTAAGACGCCTGCCGCATATACCATTGATATTGACGACGATGGAAATATCACCGGACTGTCCTGATTCATGATATGAAAAAAGAAGTACTTTATAAAATCCTGTCTCATAAAACCGAGGAAACCGAGTCTGCCGGTGCACTTCTTGGAGCGCAGATCGGAAAAAATGAATTTGTCGCCCTTTACGGCGATCTCGGCGTAGGGAAGACGGCCTTCGTCAGAGGATTTGTCTCGGTGCTTGCACCGGATGCCGATGTCTGCTCGCCGACCTATTCGATTGTCAACGAATATGAGGGGAAAAAAGGCAGAATCTGTCACTTCGATGTCTATCGGATTGAAAGTGAGGATGATCTGATCTCCTGCGGCTTTTATGATTATGAAAACTGCATCATGATTGTGGAGTGGAGCGAGAAAATTCCTTATGCTCTGCCGAAGAACTATGTGAAGGTTTCCATCAGCAAAATTGATGAGACCACCCGCATGATTTCCATCGAGCGGATTTCGGATAAGTAGCAGGGGGTGAGCCGACATATGAAAATACTGGCACTTGACTCATCTGCCTCCGTTGCCTCAGTGGCACTTTGCGAAAATGATTCTCTTGTCTCGGAATTTTCCCTTTGCGATCAGAACAAACACAGCGAGACTTTGCTTCCCATGCTGGAATCCATGCTGAAGTTGGCTGGAATTGACCTTTCAGAGGTGGATTTGTTTGCGGTATCCAACGGTCCCGGTTCCTTTACGGGAATCCGGATTGGGATTTCGCTGATCAAGGGATTGGCGTTCGGTTCGGGAAAGCCCTGTATCGGGGTTCCGACACTGGAGGCATTGGCATATAACCTGACGGGTTCGGACGGACTGATCTGTCCTGTCATGGATGCCAGACGGGAACAGGTCTATCATGCTCTCTTTTCGATGAGATCCGGTATACCGACCCGCTTGTGCGAGGATCGGCTGATTCCCGTGAAGGAACTGTGCGCCGAGTTGAAGCATCAGTCGGAACCGATTTATCTGGTAGGAGACGGGTATGATATGACGGCAAATCTGCTTGGATTGCCGGAGAATCTGCCGGGGAATTTTCGTGTCACACCGCCCACCGCTCGTCTTTCTCATGCCGTAAGCGTCGCAAGGGCGGCAAAGGTCAGGTATGATAACGGACAATCGGGTACCGACAGCGAGCTTCTTCCGGTCTATCTGAGAGCATCTCAGGCAGAACGGGAGCGGCTGGAACGAATGTCTGAGCAGCAGAAAAAATGAAATCACTGAAAAAGATAGGAAGGGTTGGAAAAATGAGGAAAACGATTGCAATTGGCTGTGATCACGGCGGATATGAATTGAAATTGCCGATTCTGGCATATCTCAAAGAGGAAGGCTATCAGGTTCTGGATATGGGCTGTGACAGTACCGATTCGGTAAACTACCCCATCTATGCGGATAAGGTTTGCAATGCCATTACCGAGGGCAAGGCTGATCTGGGAATATTGATCTGCGGAACGGGAATCGGTATGTCCATGGCTGCCAATAAGCATAAGGGAATCCGTGCTGCCGCTTGTGAGAATACCTATTCTGCGAGAATGACAAGGGCGCATAACAATGCAAACGTCCTTTGTCTCGGTGCCCGCGTCATCGGAGCAGGTCTTGCCGTCGATATGGTGGAGCTTTTCCTGAATACCGATTTTCTTGGCGGACGGCATTCCATTCGTGTGGATATGCTCAGCGATCTGGATGCACATAGATAACTCTGTTTGTAAAGGGGCTTTCTCGTAAAGCCCCTTTTCTGCGTCAATCAGTAAAGATTACGATTCCATTTAAAAAAATCAATAAATGAAATCCAATTTTCCTTGACGAAGGAAAGTTGCAGAAGAGAAATAAAATTTCAGTATTCCGGGGTTGCTTTTCATAAATGCACCCCGGATTTTTCCGGGGGCGTTTTGAGGTAAGTTCTGTCAGTTGGACAAATTCCCTGAATCCACTCATAATCTTTTCCGATTTCGAATATAGTTTACCATTCACCGATTACGGGAAGGATGGTAAACGGTTTTGGAAAAATACAGAGGACTGAGCGATCGGGAGGTCATCGAAGCCCGTAAACTGTACGGATCAAACGAGATCTCAGGAAAAGTCAAGCAGAGCTTCTGGAAACAGCTACTGGAAAACTTCGGGGATCCGATTATTAAGGTGCTGCTGGTTGCACTGGCACTGAATATCCTTTTTACGCTGAAAAACTTTAACTGGTTTGAATCCATCGGCATTCTTATTGCCATTGCAACCTCAACATTGGTGTCAACCGTATCGGAATATGGCAGCGAACTTGCATTCGAGAAGATTCAACGGCAGGCGGCGGAGACATCCTGTCGGGTTCTCAGAGAGAATGAGCAAATGACAGTTCCCATTTCCGAGCTTGTTCGGGGGGATCTGGTTTTCCTGTTTGCCGGCGAGAAAATTCCCGCCGACGGTGAGATTTTGTCCGGAGCGATTACGGTTGATCAGTCTGCGCTCAACGGAGAGAGCGCAGATGCCAGAAAATATCCCACTTCAACGGTGAAAAAAGTGCTTGGTTGTCCCTCGGCACTTTTCAGGGGATCGGTTATCACCTCAGGACAGGGAATTATGAGAGTTCTGGATGTGGGCAGTGCTACCCTTTATGGCTCTCTGGCTGATCAGCTCAAGCAGGAGACCAGAGAGAGCCCCCTGAAACTGCGTCTGCGGGCTCTTGCGGGAACCATCAGCAAAATCGGATATTTTGCCGCCGTGCTGGTTGCAATCGGATATTTTGCCAACGTGATTTTTGTGGACAGCGGGTTCAACTGGGGAATCATCGCCGCCAAGCTGTCGAATCTTCCCTATATGCTTCGCTGTCTGCTGCATTGCTTGACGCTGGCGGTTACAATCATAGTGGTTGCTGTTCCCGAAGGACTGCCGATGATGATTACGGTGGTGCTGTCCGCTAATATGAAACGAATGCTCAAGGACCGGATTCTGGTGCGGAAGCTGGTGGGCATTGAAACCGCAGGAAGTATGGACCTTCTCTTTACCGACAAAACCGGAACGCTGACCACCGGAAATCAGACGGTCAGTCTCTTTCTGACCGGAGGCGGCGCAGAATTTAAACGCTTTCGTGATCTGGGCGCACTCAAAGCTGCCGTTGGGGAACAGGCGATTCTCAACAGCGACTGTTACAGAAACGGGTCGAAGGTTTTGGGAGGCAATGCAACCGACAGGGCATTGGGTACATTTGCCCGGGAAGCCAAAATTGAGGCTAATGAGATTACGAGCAAGATTCCCTTTGACAGTAAGAAAAAATACTCTGCTGTAAGACTGTCAAAGGGCAGCCGCAGAGTTTTGATCAAGGGCGCACCCGATCTGCTGATCCCCCGATCGGTTGGCTATCTGCGGGAGGACGGCTCGGTTCAATACGGTCAGGTACCCTATGAGGTGACACGACGGCTTCATGAACTGAGTAAACAGGCATACCGCCTGCTGGCACTTGCCTACTGTGATCAGATGCCGAATGAGAACCGATTTGGCGATCTGATTCTCATTGGATTTGCCGTGATCCGGGATGAAATCAGACGGGATGCCGAGTCTTCGGTGGAACAGCTCAGGCGGGCAGGCATTCAGGTGGTAATGCTGACCGGCGATCATGTGGAGACAGCAGAGGCAATTGCCAGAAGGTGCAAAATCATTGCAGGGATGGATCGGTCGCTGGTACTGACCTCTGAAGAGCTTGCCGCCATGAGCGATGATCAGGTGGCGGATATTCTGCCCCATCTGGCGGTACTGGCACGGGCACTTCCGGAGGATAAGAGCCGACTGGTACGGATTGCCCAAAGTCGGGAAAGGGTAGTCGGAATGACCGGGGACGGCATCAACGATGCCCCCGCCCTCAAAATTGCCGACGTGGGATTTGCCATGGGATCGGGTACCGAAATCGCCAGAGAAGCAGGAGACATTGTCCTGCTGGATAACAATCTTGCCTACATTGTCAGAACCGTTCTGTATGGGCGCACGATCTTTAAGTCTATTCGGAAATTCATCATGTTCCAGCTGACCATGAATTTTTCTGCCGTTGCCGTTTCTCTTTTCGGTCCCTTTATCGGAATTGACACTCCTGTGACGGTCATTCAGATGCTCTGGATCAATATCATCATGGACACTTTGGGTGGTCTGGCATTTGCCGGGGAGCCGCCGGTGCAGTCCAGTATGGAAGAGGCACCGAAACGTCGGGATGAGACGTTGGTCAACCGATATATGGCAAAGCAGATCGCCTTTGCAGCATCCTTTTCGGTATCGGTCTGCATCCTTTTCCTGAAACTGCCGACGATTCGGGTTTTCTTCGGATTTGAACAGAACAGAACGCCATTTTTGACCGCATTTTTCGGGCTGTTTATCTTCCTTGGCGTGGTCAACTGCTTCATTGCAAGGACGCCCAGAATCAATCTTTTTGCCCATATACGGAAAAACAAGGGCTTTTGTGTCATCATGGTGGCAGTGACGGCGGTACAGCTTTTGATGATTTACTTTGGCGGAACCGTTTTCAGATCGGTGCCACTGCCCTTGCCACAGCTTCTTTTCGTGTTTGCGTTGTCCCTTCTGATTGTTCCCTTTGAGTTGATCAGGCGGCTGATTCTGCGATTCCGGTCGGGAAACGGAATCAATTTGTGAATACCAAAAGGAAGACAGGGGAACAATAGATCCGAAAGGATGCGTGACAAATGGAAAGCTTTACTTTTGTGGTAAGGGATCCACTGGGAATCCATGCACGTCCTGCGGGAGTGCTGGTCAAGAAGGCGTCGGAGTTTTCGTCGGACTGTTCAATAGAAAAAAACGGAAAGAAAGCCGATCTCAAACGGCTTTTCGGGGTTCTTGGTCTGTGCGTGAAGTCCGGGGATGAAATTCAGATCAAGGTTTCGGGTCAGGATGAAAAAGAGGCACGAAACGCTCTTGAGATGCTGATAACTCAACTGCTTTCATAGCATGAGGGAATAAAAACGCAGACAAAGCGGTTTGGATCACGGCTCTGTCTGCGTTTTGTTCATTTTTTGTCGTAATCCTGACCCTTGGAATTCAGCTTTTTTCCGAATATCAGGAGAGACAGGAAAATCAAAATCGGGAAAACAATAGCGGCAAAGATTCCACTGCTCAGATTTCCGCCGAGTTCATTGGAGACCATTCCAACCACAAAGGGTCCCGCCGAGCATCCGAAATCGCCGGCAAGGGCGAGCAGGGCAAACAAGGCGGTTCCTGCTTTCGGGCAGCAAGCACTGCCGATGCTGTAGGTTCCCGGCCACATAATACCTACCGAGAAGCCACACAGTCCGCATCCCATTAAGGAAAGTAACGGGTAGGGGGAGAGGGAGGTCATCAGATAGGCGATAATGCAGAGCCCGGAGGAAATCAGCATAAGTGTGGTAAGCGGAAATTTTCTGGACAATTTTGAAGACAGGACACGGGAAGTTCCCATCAGCAGGGCGAACAGGCAGGGACCCGCCAGATCTCCTACGGTTTTATTGACGTTCAGTCCTGCCTCAGCATAGGCAGATGCCCACTGTCCGATTGCCAGCTCACAGGCTCCGGCACAGAGCATCATCAGAGCAAGCAGATAGAAAATCTTCAGGGAGAAGATTTCCCGGATCTTCATGGACTCTCCCTCTTTGTTCAGCGGCATAAGCGGAACTGCCAGAAAGAGGAAAGCGTTGGCGAGAGGGAGAACTGCCCAAATTGCCGATAAATACCGCCAGTTGGCAATTCCGAAAATTCTGAAGTACAGGGAGGACAAAAGAATTACCGCAACGATTCCCCATGAGTAGAAGGAGTGAAGCAGACTCATGTGTGCAGATTTGTTATCTGTGGGACAAGCCTCCACCACAGGGCTGACCAAGACTTCAATCAGTCCGCTGCCCAGGGCAGCGATCACATAGGCGATTATCAGTCCGGCATACGGTGAAGGGAGAAGCTCCGGTAAGATACCGAAACCAAGAAGTCCGACTCCTGACAGGACATGAGCGGCAAACAGACATTTCCGATAGCCGATTTTATCCACAAAATAGGCGGAAAGAAGATCGACCAGCAGTTGGGTGCCGAAATTGACGGTAATCAGAAAGGAAATCTGCTCCAGAGAGAGCAAGTAGTCTTCCTGAAAGGTCAAAAAGAGAAGCGTGGGGAAATTGTTGATTATTGACTGGGTCACATAACCGATATAACAGGCACCGAGGGTTGATTTAAATGATTTATTGATATTCATTCAATGGATGCACCGATCCTCTCCTCCAGAATCCGACCGACCTGTTCTAAGACCGTCTTTTCGGATTCACCGAAGCGGTTGATTTCGGGCGAGTCCAGATCCAGGACACCGAAAATGGAACCGTCCGGGTTGTGAAGGACGACAACGAGTTCACTGCGGGACTGGGCATCACAGGCAATATGTCCGGGAAAGGCATGGACATCGGGAACCACCATGGTCCGATCCTGTTCCCACGCACATCCGCATACTCCTTTTCCGTATTGAATCCGCACACAGGCAGGCTTTCCCTGAAAGGGAGCAAGAAGGAGCATCCCCTCCTTCACCCGATAGAATCCTGCCCAGTTGATGCCGTCTATCAGGTCAAAAATCAAGGCGGAAGCATTGGATAGATTGGCAATCAGATCGGTTTCTCCGTCAAGCAGGGAACGCAATAGTTCGGGAAGCAGGTTTAACTTTTCTTTCCTTCCATGTGTCATAGGTGATTGATAACTCATTTTATAACCGTCACTTTCCAGAGCTTTGAAAATAGTCGTCCTCAGAATCAGTATAGCAAAAAGTCAGGAAATTGACACTTGAGGATGATCCCGAAGCTGTCGCTTCAGTTTGTGGATAACAATATAGTAAACCGGAATCAGCAGAATATCCGCCATGATCCACGCAAAAGGACTTGCATAGCAGGCAGCATCGAATCCGATTTTGGAGACAAAGGTAATGGCAATAAAGGCACGGGCAAACAGTTCAAAGACGCCTGCAAGCATGGCAGGCACGCCGTAGCCAAGTCCTTGTACAGTGTTACGATAGACAAAAAGGAATCCGAGAACAGGATAAAATACTGCGCCGACCCGATACAAATGTGTGATCTGATCAATTACGACCGTTTCATCTGCATTGACAAAGAGGAGTGCCATTTGCTTGCCGAAGAACCACATAAACAGTCCGGCAAAAACGGAGTAGATCAAAGACAGAAGCAGACACCGATTTACACCTTCATTGACTCGGTCGATTTTTCCGGCACCCCGGTTCTGACCGCCGAAAGTCGCCATGGTGATTCCCAGTGATTCCATGGGTTGTGTGACAATCTGCTGGGTTTTGGTACCTGCCGTTACGGCGGCAATGCTGTCGCTTCCAAGCGTGTTGACTGCGCTTTGCAGAATGATACCGCCGATTGCAGTGATGGAGAATTGGAACGCCATGGGAAGACCCAGATAGAGCAGACGTCTCATGAGATAACCGGAGGGACGGAAATCTTCTTTTTTCAGGCTGATTTTCAGGTCTTCCCGTTTGTGGATGATGTAAGCGAGGCAGAGACAGCCGGAGATGAATTGGGCAAGTACGGTTGCATACCCGGCACCGGCTACGCCCATAGGAATAACGATAATGAACAGAAGATCCAGCACCACATTGGAGAGAGCGGATATGATCAGAAAGATCAAAGGGGATCTGCTGTCACCCAGCGCACGAAGGATGCCGGCTAAGATGTTGTAGAACATGGTTGCAGCCATACCGCCGAAGATGATGATGATATAATCGTAGGCATCGTCCAGAATCTCTTCCGGAGTCTGCATCAGGATCAGAATATCCCTTGTATACAGCAGAGTAACCGTCGTCAGAACCAGCGTAATGACGAGACTCAGATAGATCATGTTTGCGATGGTTTTACGGAGTCTGTTAAAGTCCATGGCACCGAAATACTGTGACACGGGGATGCAGAATCCGCTGGATATGCCAAGGACAAACCCGATAATCAAAAAGTTGATGGAGCCGGTGGAACCAACCGCTGCCAGCGCATTGGTGCCGATAAATTTGCCGACAATGATGCTGTCAACCATATTGTAAAACTGTTGAAACAGATTTCCAAGCAACAATGGAAGCGTAAACATCAGAATTTGCCTGACGACACTGCCTTTTGTCATATCTTTTATCATAAATTTCTGATTCCTCTCAAAAAAGGCGGGATATAAGCCGTACTTTTGGACCTGTGCCTTTGATTGGCTTGCTTTAAGTCTCAAAGTTCAACCATTATAGCACTTTTTTTCGGCAAAGTAAAGTGTTTTTTGCCGTTATTTTTCCCAAACTTCTTGGGTCTTCGATTCGGCTTCGTCGGTCATTTTGACGAATTCACCAAGATCGAAAAATTGTGTATCATTTATAAAATATTTTTAAATAAATATAAAAATCTGTTGACAATCCACAAAAGATGTGGTATAATATAGGCACAAAGGGAAGCCGCCGCAGGAAGCCAACATTCCCGACGACTTATGGTTTGATTTTTCGTTGTCATGATGATCCCTTAACGGATGTTATCCCATGAAAAACTTGCACATAAGAATGCCGGGAAATTGCCCCAGTGTTCTTGTGTGCTTTTTCTGTCGGGGCGTTGATTCTGATTCGGAAACGACCATAACGGGATAGGTAATTATCCCGGTTATGGAGTCTCATATCCAATGTAACGGGGAGTTACAAAAAGACAAGAAAGGTGGTAATACTATGAAGATCACAATCACGGGAAAACTCAGCGAGGTCACCATCCAGAAGGAGCATATTGAGAAAAAAATTGCCAAGTTTGATAAGTTTTTCGAGGATGATGCGACTGCAAAGGTTAAGGTGGGAAAGGAACCAAACCGTGAAACGATCGAGCTGACCATCACAAGCCAGGGAACGATCTATCGAAGTGAGCAGGCTGATTCGACAGCAATGAATGCGCTTGACAAGTGTGTTTATGCCATCGAGCGGCAGATCCGGAAGAATAAGACGAGACTGGAGAAAAAGCTCCGTCAGGGTGTTTTCGTAAAGGGATCGGATAACTATATTCCCGAAGATGATCTGTCACTGGACGATTCCGACGAGACCTATCTGGTTCGTACGAAGACCTTCAGATTCAAACCCATGTCGGTTGATGAAGCAATCATGCAAATGAATCTGCTGGGACATAGCTTTTTCGTTTATGTCAATGATGCAACGGGAGTGGTCAACGTCGTATATAAGCGCAAGGACGGCAACTACGGAAACATAACTCCGGAAGAATAAATCCCCTTCGTCTGCCGCAGAAATGCGGCAGACGGATTTTTATGGATTGCCCAAGGATGCTTGACAAAAGGCGAAAAAAAGGGTATAATGGAACGAATAAACGAAGGATGAAAGGTAAGACAGATCAATGAATCAGGACTTTTTACCCATTACGCTTCAGGAGTGCAGGGAACGGGGATGGGAGGCACCGGATTTTGTCTATGTATCCGGAGATGCCTATGTGGATCATCCCAGCTTCGGTCCGGCAATCATTTCCCGTGTGCTGGAAGCCAGGGGATTTCGGGTTGCCATGCTTGCACAGCCCGATTATAAATCCTGTGAGGCATTCAAACGCTTCGGCAAGCCGAGACTGGGCTTTTTGGTCAGCTCGGGCAATATAGATTCCATGGTTGCGCACTATACCGTCTCCAAAAAAAGACGGAACTACGACTATTACAGCCCCGGAGGAAAAATGGGACTGCGTCCCGACCGTGCCGTGATCGTATACTGCAACCGAATCAGGGAGGCATATGGGGATGTTCCCATCATCATCGGGGGACTGGAGGCATCTCTCAGGCGTATGGCACACTACGATTATTGGGAGGATCGGGTCAGACGCAGTATTCTGGTGGATTCCAAAGCGGACCTACTGACCTACGGTATGGGTGAGAACATCATTCTTCGCATTGCGGAACTGTTAGATCGTGGAATCCCGATTCGGAAAATCCATGATGTCAGAGGTACCGTTTATCTGACCACTCCGGAGGATAAGATTCAGTTTCCTTTCCTGAAAGGCTACTCCTACGATGATCTGAAAACAGACAAGGCTCTGTATGCAAAGGCGTTTGCTGAGCAGTATGCCAACAACGATGCGGTCATCGGAAAGGCAGTCACCGAGTATTACGATCAGAAAATGCTGGTCCAGAACCCGCCGATGCCGCCTCTTGAGCGTGAAGAACTGGACTGGGTCTATTCGCTTCCGTACACCCGCCGTCCCCATCCGGTTTACGATAAGGATGGCGGCGTTCCCGGTATTTCCGAGGTGAAGTTTTCCATCACCCATAATCGGGGATGTTTCGGTGCCTGTAACTTTTGCGCCATTGCATATCATCAGGGCAGGAGCGTTCGCTCCAGAAGTATCGAAAGCTGCGTTGAGGAGGCAAAAAAACTGACCGAACTGCCGGGATTCAAGGGATACATTCACGACGTAGGAGGTCCTACTGCCAATTTTCGCTCCCCTGCCTGTGAGAAACAGTTGAAAGCAGGCGTGTGCGCCAATCGGAAGTGTCTGGCACCTAAGCCCTGTCCCAATCTGAAGGTCGATCATACCGAATATGTCAAGCTCCTGAAGTCGATCGAAGCGGTCCCGAAGGTGAAGAAGGTCTTTATCCGATCGGGCATCCGCTTTGACTATGTCGTGTACGATCAGGACGAGAGCTTCTTCAAGAAGCTGGTCCGGGATCATGTCAGCGGTCAGCTGAAGGTAGCACCGGAGCACTGTTGCGATAACGTTCTTTCCCATATGGGAAAGCCTCCTGTGGAGGTGTATAACCGTTTCCGCAGTCGGTTCTTCGAACTGACGAAGAGCATCGGAAAAGAGCAGTACCTGGTGCCATATCTCATGTCCAGCCATCCGGGAAGCACTTTGACGGATGCCGTTGAATTGGCTCTCTATCTGAAAAAGCTCCATCTCAATCCGGAGCAGGTTCAGGATTTCTACCCCACTCCCGGAACGGCAAGCACCGTTATGTTCTATACCGGACTGGATCCCTTTACCATGAAAAAGGTCTATGTTGCCTCGACCTATGAGGAAAAGCGGTTGCAGCGGGCGCTGCTTCAATTCAACCGACCGGAAAATGCGGCTTTTGTGCGGGAGGCACTGCTGAAGGCAGGACGTCCTGATCTGATTGGCTATGGAGAGGAATGTCTGGTCCGCCCCGACAATCATCGCCCCGGTTTCTCCAAAGAACGGACCAAAAATCAGGATCGGAAAAAGGGTTCTATCAGACCACAAGCTATTCATAAGGGACAAACTTCCGGCAAATCCAATCCGACAAGCAGTAAAAAAAGGGCAAAATAATGTAAAAATCGTCTGTCGCATTTGCATGCGGCAGACGATAAAATTTTATTTGATTTCAGGCTGTGTGGGAATCGATCATTTCATTGCGCTCACGGAAGAGCAGAGAAATGCACCAAATAGCACTCAGTCCGACGATCGTATAGATGATCCGGCTGACCAGTGCGGTCTGACCTCCGAAGATCCACGAGACAATGTCAAATCTGAACAGTCCGATGCTGCCCCAGTTGATACCGCCTATGATCAGAAGGATCAGCGAAATTCTGTCTAACATCCTGTAACAACTCCTTTATTTTGAGAGTACAAGATTATTCTGTGCAGAAGTCCATCATTTATACGCACAAAGGGAATATCCAACTGTTTCCTATGCCTAAGATTCGTCCGTTGTTGTTTCGGGGGTCGTAGGTTCAGAGGTTACAGGGGGATCAAGCAATACATCGCCGAATTCCAGCGTTACATTGCTGTTTTCAGCAGAAATCTTTATTGATGCGAAGAGATTTTCATCTTCATAGGAATCGGAGATACCGAGATTTTCACCGTCAATGATAAGCTCACCGTCTTCAAGGAGGATGTCCCGGTTGTAATTGGACTTTGCATTGACCGCTTTCAACTGCAATTCACTTTCATCCAGGCTTATCGTGCAATCGGTAAAGACCGAATCAATCAGATTGAGCTTTGCCCCAGTGGTGTCAAATTCCATTTCTTCCATGGCGACCGAACGCATCGTCAGGTTGCCTTCTGTCATTGTAAGATCAAAGGTTTCGGCGGAAACCGAAAGCATAGACAGATCCGTGTTGGTGCATTCAAAGGTCATGGTCGAAAAATCCAGCGTATTCAGTTCCACGGTGGAATCGGTTCCGGTCAAGGTAATGTCACATTTCTGTCCCACATCCAGTACCTGAATGTCGCAATTGACCAGGTTGAGCGTCATCTGCTTGATGTCCTCGTCGTCGGAAATGTAGATGTCCACCGATTTTTCGGTATCATCTTTCGCCAGAACGAAGGAACGCAGGGTTCTCCAGACACCGGCAAAGGAAACACCCGATCCGTCCAGATTCAGGTAATCGCCGATGGAAATGATGTTGGAAATGGTCAATGTCTTGTTGGAAACCGAACCAATGTACTTGTTCGGTTCAAAATTGGTCAGTTTCACGTAGGAGGACTTGGCTCCGCCGTGAATGGTAACGGTGCAGTCTTCCAGATTCAGCGAAATTCTGGAGACATTCTGATCCGAATATTCAATCTCGGTCAGAATCTGCCCATCTTCTATGCTGGGACCGTCAATTGCGGCATCGTTGGGAGCATGATCTCTGGCGTAGGAGCAGACGAAGAACCCGCTGACAATCAGGACAAGGGACAGGATAAGAAAAATAACGGAGGTAACTTTCACAGGTTCTCACATCCTTTCCAAGCAAGAATTGCCCATTCCTTTGCTTTTTTGAAGACATTCCGAAGACCGATTCCGATCAGTTTGTACAGGAAGGGAATCAAACGGACAGCTATGTTATAAAGAAGCACACTAATGAGGATCGTTGCACCGGCAAATATCATGGCAAGACCGATTTCGTGAATTCCCACATATCTCGGCTCTGAGATAATCTGTGAGATACCGTAGATGAGTCCGGCGACAGACAGAACAGATCCTCCGCAGACTACGGCGGCAATGACGCAGACAACCAACAGAATGACACCCGCCATGCAGACGGCAAGTGTCAAACTGACACCCAGAATCAGCAGAATAACGAGCAGGATAGCAGGTGCGCACAGCAGTGCCATCAGAGCAAGAAGCAATTTTGGGTGCTTGCTTCCCTCGCTCATAAGAGAATCGTCAATGGTTCTGCGCCGTCTGTTTTTGGCACCGCCCTTATCCTGTATGGTATTGGAGACAAAGATGACGTCACCGGAGCCGGTGTTTCTTTGAGGATGATCCTCCGGCTTGGCAGAGGGCGTTGTTTCGGCACTCTCCGATTCTTTGGATCGGTTGATGACTATGGTTGGCTTGGGTGTTGCCGAAGAATCGCTCTCTTGAGGAGACGCAGGCTCTTTCTTGGCTTGGGCATCGGCAGCAGCTGACTCAGCACTCTTTTGCTCCTGGACGGGTGTTGACGGGGCTGCGGCAGGGGACTTTTTCGGTGTTGCAGTACCTGCCTGGTCCTTCCCGACCTGATGGACGATCCGGTTGACAAGCATATCCACATTTGCCATAGTAAAGCACTTCTGGGCCTCCTCGGGGGACATTTTGTCAAATCCGGACTGAACCGTCCGGCATTTTTCAGCACAGACTTTTTCGGAAATGCCATTTGACAGCAGCTTCTGTCTGAGCGCATCCATAAATTCCAGTTTGGTCATAGAATGATTATTCCTCCTGATCAGAAATAAATTGCATAAAGGGGATTGTTATTTTTTGATTTATGTGGTATAATACACCATAAATGCACGGTTTCCAAAGTTGCATTCAGCGAAAAATTCAAGTGCATGAAACGGAGAGATTACCATGAGAATGAGAAAAAAGAAGAACGGTCCTGCAAGGCTTGCTGCTTGCGCTGAATATTTGTTGACCGATCCTGCGGATCTTGAGGCGTACAGGGAACATTTTCCCGTTGAGCTTGAGATCGGATGCGGGAAGGGAAGTTTTATTTGTGAGACTGCCATAAAGCATCCGGATCGGTTCTACATAGCGGTAGAACTGTCTACTGATGCCCTGATCACAGCACTTGAGAGAGCCAAAAGGGAACAAATACCCAATTTGCGTTTTTTAAACCTCAACGCAGCAAAACTGAGTGAATACTTTTCAAAGGGTGATGTCAGCGTCCTGTACCTGAATTTTTCTGACCCTTGGCCCAAATCGGGACACGCAAAACGACGTTTGACCTATCGCTCATTTCTGGAGCTTTACCGAACGATTCTCAGTGACGACGGAAAACTTTGTTTTAAGACCGATAACCGTCCGTTGTTTGATTTTTCGGTAGAAGAACTGACCGAAACGGGGTGGCGAATTGAGAAACTCACCAATGATCTTCACAACAGCGAATACAACGAAGGGAATATCATGACGGAGTACGAGAAGAATTTTTCGGAAAAAGGAGTTCCGATCAACCGTCTGGAGGCATTTCCGCCAAAAGCCGAGCCGTAAACCTACTTTCTGTCGGAGAAAATACTGTCGTAGTCTTCCTCTTCCACATTCTTTTTGTGGATGGCACTGCCAATGAGCAGGCAGGGGGGAATGATGACGAGATAGAGGATAGCATAGGCAACAATCAGAAGCAGGGAGGCATCTTTGAACTCATAGCTTCCCAACGACACGCAGAGGACAACCGATGCAAGACAGGCAAGAAAATGGAGAAGCGTCCGGACAAACAGGGAGATCGAACGGACTTTGAACAGAAGGTTGCAGATCGAAAAGAGAAAACCTGCCATCAGACAGAGAAAAGCCGTGGAAAGGGTCAGTGCCGGATTCATGTTCTGTGTGTTTGCCAGCGTCATGAAGATCAGAATGGCGAAGATAAGGACGGTCGTTATCGCAGCCGTTTGCATAATAATATTACGAATCGTTCGGAAGTGTTGTTTCATAGGATAAGCCTTTCAGCAGTCGGAGTGCGACTGCACAACCATATTAATTCTATTATACCACAAAAGTCAGGTTTTTCAAGAGGATATTTTAAAAATATACATATTGTTAAAAAATACATTGGGAAAAACAGGGTGTATTAGCGGACAAATTGAAAATGAAATTTCAGAAAACCTTTTAAAAAGGTCTTGACAAACTGATTTTTGCGTGCTATAATAAGGACGCTGACAAAAGTCGGCGAACTGGGTGTGGCGCAGTTGGTAGCGCGCTACCTTGGGGTGGTAGAGGCCGCACGTTCAAGTCGTGTCACTCAGACCAAAAACACAGGGACGCCAAACGGCGTTCCTGTGTTTTTTATGCTAAGGACAGTTTATACGAAGTTATCGACACTAAGGGGGAAGGGATATGAAAAGCATATTGATTAAGGATACCACAAGAGAAGAGCGGGAGCAGATCGTCCGGCAGGCACTGAGTTGCGGTGGGGGCGGATGCGAAAATTGCTCCTCCTGCAGTCTTGGCGGCGGGGATCCTGATAAGATGTATCAGCCCTACATCGACGGCGAAAAGGAACTGGCTGAGATTAACGCCGAATATCGGGCAAGATATCTGAAAAACTGAGTAATTTCGATCAGAACACCAGACTAAATTGAAATCAGAACACCCGTGAAGACAGGGATTCCTGCTTTCACGGGTGGTTTTGATTT
>JBJDZN010000011.1:0-44035 GCA_051868045.1 Eubacteriales bacterium | reverse complement strand
AAATATCCTCATTACCGTATGAATTTTGAGGGAGCCTTCCGCTATAAGCTGATGAAGGAATACTATCCCGAAATGTACGAGAAGGTCAAAAAGTATGTTGCCGAGGGCAGATGGAACGTATCGGGCAGCCAGTGGGATGCTTCGGATGCCAATGTTCCTTCTTCAGAGGGCTATATGCGCTCGATATTGTACGGAAACGGCTATTTTGAGTCGGAATTCGGCAAGAAATCCACCGATATTTTTCTGACAGACTGTTTCGGCTTCCGTTGGTCGCTGCCTTCGATTGCTGCCCATATGGGACTCAACGGCTTTTCCACTCAAAAACTGGTCTGGGGCGTGGGATCGCCTGTCTATCATGAGGACGGATCGGTGACAAAGCCCATGCCCGATAAGGAAGCTCCCCGTATGGACCTTGGAAAATGGGTGGGACCCGACGGACACTACGTCATCGCCTCCATGTTGGGCGGAAATTACACCTTCCATTTCGAGTGGGATAAGGAAAAGCGTCCTATCCATGACAGACGGGAGTTTGCCGATCAGATTGCCCATAACGAAAAGTGGGCAGGCGTTCCCGCAAGAATGATGTATTACGGCGTAGGCGACTTCGGCGGAGCACCCTCCGAGGAGTCGGTACGCTACTTAAACGAGGCAGTGGAGCAGAACGGTCCCGATCAGGATTTCGAAGTCATTTCGGCATCCACCGATCAGATCATGAATGAGCTGACCCCTGAGCAGATCGAAAAGCTCCCCGCTTATGAAGGCGGACTGCTGATCCCTCACGGCTACGGTGCCCTGACCTCCCATACCATCAACAAACGCTGGAACCGTAAGTCCGAACTGCTTGCTGACAGTGCCGAACGTCTTGCCGCCATCGCCAAATGGAAAGGAATTCCCTATCCCAAAGAGCGGTTGGGGGAGGCGTGGAAGACCTTCCTGTGGCACCAGTTCCACGATGATCTGCCCGGAACCTCCATTATGGATGCCTACCGCTTTACCCACAACGACTTTGTGGTGGCACAGAACCTTCTGGCATCCGAGCTGACCGCCTCTGCCGAGAGCGTTGCCCGGACTCTGAAGACAAATGTTGCGGGAACTCCCGTCCTGGTCTACAATCCGGTTTCTTCCTCCCGCCAGGATCTGGTCACTGCCGAGATCGACGTGAAGACCCCCTATGTCCGTGTCTTTGCTCCATGCGGATGTGAAATGCCTGCACAGGTGGAGCGCAGAGAGGGCAAAACCTATGTAAAGTTTGCCGCAAAGATGAAGCCCGTGTCGGTTGCCGTCTTTGACATCCGTGAGTCGGAAGAGCCTTCTCCTCTGGAATCGAAGCTGAGTGTTACCGAGAACACCCTGACCAACGAGAACTACCGTGTTACCCTCAATGAAAAGGGCGACATCGCATCGGTTTACGATCGGATAAACGAAAAGGAGCTTCTGTCTGCTCCCAGCGTGCTGGAGGTCCGTGAGGACAACAACACCGTATGGCCCTCCTGGGAGATCGCCTACAAGGATATTGAAAAGACGCCCGTTCCCGTCACCGATTGCGTTTCCGTTGAGATTTATGAGAATGGACCTGCCGCCGTATCGCTGAAGGTGGTCAAGACGTATGAGCATTCCACCTTTACCCAGATCATCCGCCTGTGCACAGGTGGAAAGTGGGTCGAGGTCGAGAACAATGTGGATTGGCTCTGCCGCAGATCCATGCTTATGGCAGAATTCCCGCTGAGCGTCTCCAATCCCGTTGCCGAATTCGATCTGGGACTGGGTGCCGACCGTGGCGAGAACACCAATTCCTTCCCCTATTTCCAGCACTGCGTCCATCAGTGGGCGGACCTGACCGATTCCGACGGCACTTTCGGTGTGTCCATTCTCAATGACTGCAAGTACGGCATGGAAAAGCCCAACGATAATACCCTGCGCCTGAGCCTGATTCATACGCCTTTGGGCAGCTTCATGCCGATCTCCGCACAGGACTGGCAGGATATGGGCAAGAACCTTTTCCGCTACGGCATCACCTCCCATAAGGGTGATCGTGACGCAGTAGGGTCGCTGGCGGCGGAATTCAATCAGCCTATGTTCACCTTCGTTGCCGATAAGCACGATGGCGACACCGGACGGATTGTCTTTGCCACGGTCAATCACGACGCTGTCGTGATCCGGGCCATCAAGGAAGAGGAAAAGGGCAGCCGACTGATTGTCCGTGTTCAGGAAACCTCCGGAAAGCCTCAGGAGAATGTGACCCTCAATTTCCCGTCAAAGATTCTTTCTGCCGTGGAAACCAACGGATACGAGGATGAGATTGCCCCGGCATCTTTCGACGGTCAGACCCTGACCTTCTCCATCGGAAAATATGAACCCAAAACCTTCGCTCTGACCCTTGAATCGGATGAGATGACCGATTCGTCGGCGGGCATTCCTCTTGAGCTTGCCTATACTCATCGGATCACCACCTCCGATCACGATCTCACCGTCGGCGAGATTGCGGACGGCGTGTCCATTCCCGCAGAACTGTTTGAATCGAAAATTTCCTGCGGCGGTCTGAACTATACCCTTGGCGATGCCAACGGCATGAACGCCATCCGTGCAGACGGTCAGACCATCCGGTTGCCCGAAGGTGTGACAAAACTCGCTGTTCTGGCAACCTCTGCCGCAGACGATCAGTCGGTGCTTTTCACCGCAGGAACAAAGGAGATTCCCGTTACCGTCCGCAACTTCCAAAGACCGGTAGGAGCATGGGATCTGATCGGAAAGGGCGACTCCTGCATGACCCTCACCGACGATCTTGCTGCTGTCTATACCCATACCCATGACCATAACGGCAACCGTCTCTATCAGTTTGCCTATGTCTACCGCTATGATCTGGACGTGACGGGGGCGGACCGTGTAACCCTGCCGATCAATGAAAACGTGCTGATTCTGGCGGCAACTGCCTTCAACGGCGGTTCGGTACGGGCAGCATCCCCCATTTATGATTGCTTCCCCGAGAAAAAGGAAGCTCTGCATCATCTGACTGTTGAAGGTGTCGAGGGCATGGACGGCGATTATCCCACAGGCAGACGGATTCTTCTGACTGCCGACGAACTGGGTCGCTCCGGTTTGTTCGATCACTGGGAAGGAAACGCCAAGGTGATCTTCGCCGACAAGAATCACGTCATCATCGAGATGGGTGATACCGATGTGACCCTTCGTGCCGTATACAGCTCCATCGGCGAGAATATGGTTTTGGGCAAGCCCTGTAAGGCGAGCCATTTCGTGGACGAATCCGAAGCACCCGATATGGCGGTCAACGGCAACGATCTGGATAAGTGGTGCGGCGAATGGAACGAGAAAGACATGTGCTGGCTGGAAGTGGATATGGGCGATCCCACCTTCATTGATAAGTGGATTGTCCGTCACTGCGGTGCCTATGAGGACAAGAGGTGGAACACCTTCGACTTCGGACTCCAGTACCGTACCTATGAAGATGAGGATTGGAAGATGGCAGATGCCGTGATTGCCAACCATGACAATCTGACCTTCAGAGCGTTCAAGCCTGTAATGGCACGCTTTGTCCGGCTGTATATCACGCTTCCTGCTCATCCCGGTAAGGATAAGCAATCCCGATTTGCCCGGATCTACCAGTTCCAGGTTTATAAGGCAAAGTCAGAGGAATAACACAATCCCGCAAAGGGATTGCTACGATCCCTTTACAAACGAAAAATCCCTTCCGATGGCAAGTCGCCGTCGGAAGGGATTTTTACAATATGAAAAGAAATCAACAGAACATTTTTCTTCTGAGAATGTCGTAGAAGGAGCGGTTGCCGGTGCGGACCAGGGGAAAAGTGATGTCCGACAGGGTGATGTCGATCTTTGCCGAACGTTCAAGAGGAAGATGCAGATCGCCGTCCACCGAAAGGATGGGCGTTCCCGTGCAGGAAGAGCGGTCGATTTCAAAGGTCAGCAGATCCTTGTCCATGAGGACGATGGAACGGGAAAAGACCGTATGGGCGCAGATGGGTGTGAAGATGATGTTTTGGGCAAGGGGATTGACCAAGGGACCGCCTGCCGAAAAATTGTAGGCGGTGGAGCCGGAGGGCGTGCAGGCAATGACACCGTCGGCAAGAAAAATGTCCATGTAAGTCCGGTTAATCAGCGTGCGGACGGGCAGGGTGCCTCCAAGATCGCCCCGGTGCAGGGAGAAGTCGTTGAACGCATAGAAATTTTGGGGTTCGTCCTCTTCCACCCTCAGAACGCCTTTCAGAACGGCACGGTGTTCGACGGTGTAACTGCCGGCAAGAACCCGGTCCAGCACTTCGCAAAGCTCCTTGGGTTCGGCTTCGGTCAGATAGCCCAACCGTCCAAGATTGACGCCAAGAATAGGGGTTCCCGATCCGGCAAGTTCATGCGCCGCCCGGAGGATCGTTCCGTCCCCGCCCAGCACCAGCGCAAGATCGAAGGCGGTGCATCCGTCGGTGGGAAGCAGGGAAGGATCTCTGAGCAGAGCGCAAAGCGGATCGGAACCGTAAACCGTCAGCCCCCGGCGGATCAGAAGAGAAAGTATCTCCTTTGCCTGCTCCACTGCGGCAGTTTTTCCGGTATTGGGGCATAAGTAAACCGTGTTCATCACTTTCGTCAATCCTTTGTCGTTTTATGCAATCCATGTTATCTATATCATAATCTACTTTTTGCTTTTTGTCAAGCGTTTTCGGGAAATCTGCAAAAAATGTTGCTTATACAAATCTCAGAAAATCAACAAAAGTATCTTAAATTTAACAAAAAAATCAAAAAGGACTTGACAAGAAAAGAGAAAAAGAGTATACTGGAAATACTGTATAAAATAGGTAAACTGCCTTTGAACAAAGACAAAGGCATAATAGAAAGGAATGGCTGAACCAATGAAAAAATTCTTCGCTCTGCTGCTGTCACTGGCTACGATCGTGACAGCAGTGCCCGCAACGGTATTTGCCGTATCGGCAGACACCGTTGAACCAACCCTCTTAACGGCCTCGTCGGCATCGTCATCGACCTCTTCGGCAGTCGTGGAGATCTCCTCTGCATCCGATCTGGCAAAGCTGGCAACGAATCTGTCTGCCAATGCCCGTCTGACCGGGAATATCACCATTACCGATGCAAACTGGACCCCTATCGGCACCATCACCAGTCCCTTTACGGGAACCCTTGACGGTGCAGGATACACCATTACTTACAACATAAACACCGATGCCTCCACCAAAACGGGCGTGGTTGTTTCCCTTTTCGGCTCTCTTTCCGGAACCGTGAAGAATCTGACGGTCAAGGGCAGCCTGAAGGCATCCGTGGGAACCGGATATGTGGGAACCATCGCGGCAACCCTTCAGAACGGCGGAACCCTCTATAACTGTCATTCTTCAGTGGATCTGACCGCCACCGCCAAGCAGAATATGGCATGCGGCGGACTGGTAGGAGCCGTTCTTCATAACAGTTCTTCTGCTGATACCGACGGAACCATCCGCCTCTGCGATCACAGCGGTAAGATGGACCTGACGGTTACCGATTCCACGGCAAGCGACGGAACCGATCTGACGGATGGTACCAACGGTGCCTGCGGCGGTATTCTGGGACTTGTGGGAACGACCGCTACCGCCGAGGTGAAAAAGTGCATCAATACCGGTGAGATCAATGTCAACGGCGGTAAGTATAACGTCGGCGGTATCGTGGGTCAGACTTCTGTCAACTCCACCACCGTGGCAAATATCACCGAGTGTGCAAACAAGGGCAACATTACGATAATCAATCTGAAGGGCGAGCGTGCTGCCGGCATCATCGGCTATGTGCGCTGCTCGACCATCGAATATTGCTACAATACCGGCGAAATCATCGCCTATTCGGATAACGGAAACACCGTTTCCACCACCAGCTACGGCACCTATTTCGGCATTTTCGGCTACGCCAATCTGTCGGGAGACAACACGCTGTCGGTGCAGTACTGCTATAGCTTCACGGATAACCCCCTGGAGGCGGAAATCTGCACCGTCCGCAATCCCTCCTACGGTACCTTCAAAAACTTCTACCAGTCGGGCAGAGAGGAATACGAGACCAAGATCAACAGCAACGCTACTGCCGGACCTGCCGGAACCACCTTCACAAGTGCGGCTGATCTGACTGCCAAGCTGACGGCAGTTACCGATCTCTACAAGGCAAACCCCGATGGCGGCGCACCCCTTCTCGTTTTCGAGACGAATAACACCCTGTCTGCCGGAACCGGACTTGCAGGCTATCTGACCGTCCGTGAGAATGCGGCGACCCACGATCTCAGACTCGTCCTTTCCACCACGGCAAGCGTACCCTCCGGCGAGGTCAAGCTGACCTTCACCGGAACCGGCAACACCATTGAGGGTAGCTTCGGTGCCGATGGAACCATGGCTTCCTGCTCCCTTATTCATGCAGATGATGTTCCTTATGTCCCCACTGCGGGAGGAAAGATTTACAGTTTGGTCATCACCGGTCTGGGATATGAAACCTGGACCAAACTGACCGTACAAATTACATCCGGAGGTAAAACCATTTTGAACAGTAGTGTAAACTATACCGATCTGTTCGGCGAGAAGGTGGCGGCGGCGATCCCCTTCGCATCTCTGCCCGACTATCCCGACGGAACGGTCAGCCCGATCTATAACTGCGGACCCGGTAAGCAAAATGACCAGACCGGTCTGACCGGAACAGAGGGTCAGATGGTTCTGATCTCCTCTACCTCGGCACAGTCCTTCAACCAGTATGTGGCAAAGCTGACTGCGGAGGGCTATAAGAAGGAGTCCGAGAACCAAATCGAGGATAACCTGTTCTGCACAGTCACCAAAGGCGACAATCTGATCTATCTCTACTATACGGCAAAGACCCAGGAAACCCGTATCATCTGGGATCGCTCCTCTACCACAACCCTGTCCCGGCTTTCCACCGAAAAGACGGGAACCGGTACCACCGAGCTTTATCAGTACTCCATCGACTATACCAAGGCAACAGGTCAGACTTGGGGCGGCGATTACTGGCAGATCGACTGCGGTATGTGCTACGTCATCAAATTCGCCGATAACAGCGTCTTCATTCTGGACGGCGGTCATGAACGTCAGAGCAGTGAAGCGGCACTGGAGGCATTTGACAGCTTCCTGCATGAGATCACCAATACCCCTGCCGGACAGAAGGTCACCATTGCCGGATGGTTCTTCTCCCATGCCCACGGCGACCATGTTTACTTCACCCATGCTTTCCTTGAGAAATATCACGATAGTTACGATCTGAAGACCCTCTACTTCAATATCCCCTCTTATCAGACCATGAGCAGCGGATACGATGCCGGAACCTTTTTGATGAAGGATACCGTCAACAAGTATTATCCGAACGTGGATGACATCAAGCTCCATACCGGTCAGACCTTCGAGATTCAGGGCGTTGGTTTTGAGGTTCTCTTCACCCACGAGGATGCCGTCAACAGCAAGGGTACCACCAATATCAGCGACTTCAACGCAACCTCCACCGTTCTCCGCATCAATATCGACGGCAAGACCTTTATGATGCTGGGTGATATTTCCACCGTGTCCGAGAATGCGATGTGCAACCTGTTCACCAAGGCAACCCTGCAGTCGGATGCCGTTCAGCTTGCTCATCACAACTACAACAACCTGCCCAGTCTCTATCCTATGATTGCAGCAAACGTTATTCTGGTTCCCAATTCCAAAGAGAATGCGACATCCAGCGATAACCTGCCCAAGATGAATGTGGCACTGAACGCAACCACCAATCCGAGAATCTACTATGCCGGTGATTACACCTACCGCTTCACCGTTGTGAACGGACAGATCGTTTCGGAACAGCTTGACCGTTATACTGTCGATTTCACCTTTGACGTGCCGACCCTCGGTTATCCGACAGGCGGAACGACCACCGCAGAAAAGCCGGTATCCGACAGCGTTCTGACCGGTCTTACCGATCTGAACGACCAGATTATCGACAAGTCCGGCGTAGGTACAGTCGGTGCCAACGGCAGTGAGGCTCCTCAGTGTATTCTGGACGATAACACTGCCACCAAGTGGTGCGTGACGACTGCTGCACCTGCCTATGTGGCGTGGATGACCAAGGAACCGGTTACGGTATCTGCTTACCAGCTGGTTGCCGGAAATGATACCGAGAAGTTCCCCGGCAGAAACCCCAAGAGCTGGGTTCTCTACGGCAGTACGGACGGCAAGACCTGGAAGGTCATTGATGCCGTAGCCGATGGCGGTATGTCTTCCACCAACTATTCTGCTTCCACTTACTCGGTTGACAGCCCGGCAGCCTACCAGTACTATATGCTGGTCATCTGCTCTTACACCAGCGGAACCACGGTTCAGATTGCCGATATCAAGCTCTTCGGCAAAGACTGATCCATCATATACTTATTTACTCCCATCGTGATGCCGGCATTCCCGGCATCACGATTTTTTATGCCTTGGAGTTAAATCACGAAAAAATAGGGAAAATATGGAAAATATAGAAAAAAGTCGAAATTTTTTAGGAAAATACGGAAAAAAATACGAAATTTCACTTGACAATCGAAACAAAAAAAGGTATACTATATCTAATCTGTATGGGTTTGGAGAGATTGGCAATGAAAAATTTAAAGATAAGGTTGTCCTCACTGCTTCTGGCGGTCTTGATTACCCTCGGTTCTCTGCCGCTGTTTACGGTCTATGGAACGGAGAGTAGCTGGTCAACCGATTACCGTAGCTGGAGCCAAAGCGATCCCCTGTGGGGAAGCCTGAAGATCGGCACAAAGACCATGTCGTCGGTGGGCTGTTTGGTCACGGCAGTGGCAAAACTGATGGTTCATGCAGGACAGCGTGACCCGGCGGAGTTCAATCCGGGAATCTGTCTTGCAGAGATGAAGTCCAGAGACCTGTTCCGTGGAACGAATTCCATGTATACCGGGCTTTTGGCAACCGACTATTTCTCCACCTACGCTCCTGAACTGACCTCGGTTTACAATTCCGGTGAACTGGACAATCCTCTGTCGGAGAAGCAAGCCGTGGACAGCATCGAATCCTTCCTGGAAAACGATTATTATGTCATCGTAATGACCTACACCGTTCGTGCAACGACTCACTGGATGGCAGTGGACCGCATTGAGGACGGCAAGCTGATGGTCATGGATAATACCGGCGTCATAGATTTGTACGCCCAGTCCAGCTACTATGGCGTATCCCGCTACATACTGGTGAAGTACTCAGGCGAGTACGCCTATCCCGCCAGTGCCGGGGTGCTGGACGGTGAAAAGGTCAATCCCGACCCCGATATGCTGGATCGCACCGAAATCTATGTTGCCCCCGATCAGCTTCGGGTACGCAGTGCGCCCAGCCTGTCTGCCTCGGTACTCGGCGGACTCAATGAGGGAGAGAGGGTCACTGTCTGCGAAACGGCTGAAGCGGACGGGTATGTCTGGGGACGGCTTGAAACCGGCGGCTGGTGTGCTATTTCCCTATGCGACTATGTGTCAGGCTCCCTTTATTATATCTTCTATGATCTCTGCGGCGGCGAAGGGACCATCGCAACCCAGCCCAATCCCTTTTCCCAGTCCGTGACCCTTTCCGATGTGGTGCCGACCCATGAATCCCTGAACTTTTTGGGATGGACAACCGACCCGGAAGGAACCATGCCCGTTTATTTTCCGGGTGACACGATCAATGTGGATGCAGACGTGACTCTGTATGCCATTTGGGCGGCTCCTCGCAGTGAAAGCTATGTAGTACCCGATCTCCTTCGGGTTCGCAGTGCGCCCGGACTTTCCTCGACAAAGCTGACCAATCTCAGCGAGGGCACGATTATCACCATCTATGAGACAGTAAAGGCAGACGGCTATACATGGGGACGTCTTGAGAACGGCGGCTGGTGCGCCATCTCCATCTGTGCCTATGTGTCGGGTGCCCTGAATGCCATTATTTATCACGCAAACGGAGGCAATGGAGGAGTTACCTATCAGGAAAGTCCTACCGATCAGACGGTACTTCTGACAGACGAGATTCCCACGAAGAATGGTTGTCAGTTCCTCGGTTGGACAAGCGACCCCGAATCGGATGTCCCTGACTATCAGCCGGGCGACGCTGTAACCCTTGAAGCCGATCTTGTGCTGTACGCACTCTGGAGTCAGCCCTGTGACCATGAATTTACCGATAGTCTTGTTCCGCCTACGGCGACAGATGCGGGCTACACCCTGCATACCTGTCAGAAATGCGGATATACCTATCGCTCGGATGTGACCGATTCTCTGGGAAATATCAGCCTTGAAAACGGTAAACTGATCTTTTCTGCGGTTCTTGCGGAGGATGGAATCGACGATACCTCGGATCTGACGGTAACTGTGGACGGCAAGGCAGTGTCACCCTCCCTGACTGACCTGACCTCTTCGGACGGACTGACCTATCTTGAATGCACGTTTCTCGGACTTCCCCTGACTGCCGGACAGAAGATTACCGTCACGGTCGGTCTGGCGGGACATTCCTTCAGTCAGAGCTTTACGCCTGAGCGGGACTGCATAGGTTATGAAAGCAGTATCGCAGCCTCTTACAATACCCTTTGCAATCTGACACTGTTCACCGATGAACGCATCCCCTACCAGTCCACCCTGACGGCAGTCGGCGACAGCGGCAGCACCTATCTCTTTACGGTCAGCTATACCGGCGGTCAGAGAATCGTCCTGACCTGCGAGGCGTTTGACGCATCCGAGACCGGACTCTACTTTGAGGAAAAGGGCTTTGCCGTTTCGGTTGAAGGCAGTGACGGTAATGTCAATCTGCTGACAGGGCAGGGAACTGCGGCATTCGTCCCATATTATCAGACAAAGAAAAATGATGAAGATCCCGCCTGCACCGACCTGCGAATCATCATTCTCGGCAATATGGAACTTCTGGAGCCGATCAACAGTGCCGATTTGTGCATCACTTTCTATCTGGGAGGGGTGCAGGTCAATCAACTGATCGGAACGCTGGGAGGTCAGAATTCCACCTATCAGCTTTTCCGTGCCGTTACGGCGGCAGGAGACATCTATGTGGCTGACACCGGATATGCGATTTTCGGTCAGCAGATCACGGGAATCCCACAGGGTGCCTATGACAGGTTTACCCTGAAAATCACCAATCACGATACCGGCGAGATCCTGCTGGACATCGGTTGATGCTCATTTGACTCGGAGCCTTTACACAAAGGCTCCGTTTGTCGCTATTCTGATTTTTCGCCAGAAAACGTCAGGTTTCACCATATATCCGTTAAAAATTCATTGGAAAGGAATCGTCATGAAACTGATACATACAGCCGATCTTCATTTGGATTCTCCCATCTGCTCGGTCAGCGACGCCAAACGGTCTGCCAAGAGACGGGACGAAATCCTTTCAACCTTCGGCAGAATCGTCGGGCTTGCTGAAAACCGGGGGGCGCAGGCGATTCTGATTGCCGGGGATCTCTTTGACGCAAACCGGATCACCGGACGTGCCCTGAACTATGTGCTGGATCGGATTCACTCCCATCCGGGTCTCGATTTCTACTATCTGCGGGGCAATCACGACTGTGCCGCCCTTGCGGGGGATGGAGATTTTCCCGAAAACCTTCACCTGTTTGACGAAACCCTCACCGCCTATCAGCTTTCCCGGGACGTGATCCTGTACGGATCGGAGAATCCCTATGCGCTGGCAGAGGCGACCCCCTTCGACCCCCAAAAGTTCAATCTTGCCATGCTTCACGGCGATCTTTCCGATTTTGCCGCCGAATGTCCGGATAAAAAGGAGATTCTGCCCATCGACCGTTTCGCACGGAAAAACCTGAACTATCTCGCCCTCGGTCATATCCATTCCTATGGCGAGTACCCACTGGATGAGCGGGGAATCGCCTGCTATCCGGGTTGTCCCAACGGCAGGGGCTATGATGAGTGCGGAGAAAAAGGCGTAATCCTTTTGGATATTGCCGATGGGCGATTGACCAAGGAGTTCATTCCTACCGCAGACCGTCACTATCATCGGATGACGGTGGATGTCACCGACCTTCCCGACAATTTATCCTGCCTCAGGCGGATTCGGGAAGCCCTTACCGACATTCCCGCCGATGACAGCGTCCGAATCAGTCTTACGGGAGGACGGTCGGAGGATACGCCCATCGACCTTCACAGTCTTGCCGACGGACTGCCCGACTATTTCGATTTGCGTCTGAAGGACGAAACCGTTTTTGCCCTGTCAGAAGCGGATCTGGCGGGGGAGATTTCCCTGAGGGGGGAGTTTCTTCGGCTGGTTCAGGCATCCGATATGAGCGATGAGGAGAAGCGGATGACCGTCCTTTGCGGTCTTGCCGCACTTCATGGGGAGGCGATGCCACTGTGAAACTGACTTCTGCCTATGTCAGCGGTTTCGGCAAGCTGACCGACTATACCCTGAACTATCATTCTACCCTGACTGTCCTGTGCATGGAGAACGGTTGGGGAAAATCCACGCTGGCAATCTTTCATAAAGCGATGTTTTACGGACTGGACAGCACCCAGAAAATCCGAGGAGAGCAGAAGGAGCGGGAACGCTTCAAACCCTGGACATCCGCTCCCTTTGGGGGATGGCTGGAGTTTGAGACCGACGACGGCAAAGCCTATCGGATCGAGCGAACCTTTGGCAAAAAGGCATCGGAGGACACTTTCCGTCTTTATTCCCTGCCCGATATGCGCATATCGGAGGATTTCCCCGACCCCGTGGGACTGTCTCTGTTCGGTTTGAATGCCAGATGCTTCATTCGGTCGGTGTTCTGCACCGGTTCCCTTTGGTCGCCTCCCGATAAATCGGACCCGGATTCGGGACTGCTGGCAGAGCGTTTCGGTGAAAACGCTTCCGAGAGCAAGAATCTGGACGGAGCCGTCAAAAAACTGGAGGAATGGCGGCGGGAATATCAAACCAAAACCGGAGATCGGGGCAAAATTCCCGATCAGAGAAGGGAAATCTACGATCTGGAAGAGAAAATCCGGGAATTGCAGTCCCTGTCAAAGGATATAGCGGAAAACCGGAGTCAATCCGGGGAAAACGATCGGAAAATTGCCGCCTGCACCTGTGAACTGTCCGCGCTGAAAGAGTCCATTGACCGTGCCGCCAAAGCAGAGGCGGACAACGCCCTTCGTGCCCATTATCGGATCCTTTCCGACGGAGTAGATCAGCTGCGCCGTGAACAACAGTCGGCGAGTTCTTTCTTCGGCGACCGACTTCCCACCGAAAAGGAACTGGAAGCCCTCCGGGAACTGTCGGTCAGACGGGATCAGGCGAAAAAACAGGCTGAAATTGCCGATAAACCCTTCTCGGGTCAGGAGGAGTATGCCAGACTTTCCGCCGGATTCTCCTCAGGACTTCCCGATGAGGAGGCGATGTCTGACTATATCCAGAAGGACAGACGGCTGTCCCATCTGAAAGCCAGTCGGGACGAAATCCTCGGCTCCCCCGAATTTGTCCGTCAGTCAAGGCTGTTTTCCGGAAAAATTCCCGACGAAGAGCAGATGGATCGCCTGATCGAAAAGGTTCGTTCGGACAAGGCTCTGCCCGAAGGGAAGCATTCCGGTAGACTTCCGCAGGTTCTGTTGGGCGTCGGCACCGTCCTGATCCTGCTTGGAATTCCGTCAATTGTCCTGTGGGGGCTGATCGGGCTGATTCCCCTTGTTATCGGTATCGGATCTGCCCTGTTTGGGCTATTGAACCTTCTGAAAAAGCCCGCTTCACCGCCGCCTGCCACCGACGAGTCGGTTTCGGAATTTCTCTCTGCCTATGGACTGTCGGACGGCGATCCCCTGTCTTCCCTTTACCAGCTGAGGATGGATGTGAGTCAGTATCGCTCGCAGATTCGTCGGTTGGATGAGGTTACCCGTGAGACCGAGACCCTGGCTGCCGATCTGCGGGAATTTCTGGATTACTACCGTTCCCCCGACATAACGACTCTGTCCGAAGATGTGCGCCGCTATCCTGAACTGTGCAAACAGCGGGAAATCTACTTGAACGAGCGTCAGCAGGCGGATCGGGAACTTGCCCTGATTTCCGACCGACTGTCAAAGGAACTCGCCCGCTATCCCGTTGATGGGGAGAATCCGTCGGAGGCAATCGGAGTTCTGGGAAAGCGGCTTAGTGATCTGTCGGCGATTTCTGCCCGACTCTCCGATGCAGAACAGAATCTGAAGATTTTCAAGGCATCCCATTCGGAGCTGGACCTCGAATCCCCTCCGACCGCCGGGGACAGCGTGGAAACGCTTCGCCAAAAGGAGCAGATACTGCAGACCCGTCGGGACGAATACACCGCAAGGACCGCCGATCTTGCCGCAGAGTACAGTCGGCTTACTCAGCGTGCCGATCAGCTTCCCGCTCTTGAGGAAAGGCTGACGATCCTGAAGGATGAGTATGAAAAATCCCGGGCGACTCTGAATGCCATTGTTCATGCAGAGGAACTGCTGAAGCAGGCGAATCAGAACCTGTCCGATCGGTATCTGACCGACGTTCAGCGAAAATTCACCGACTATGCGAAAATTCTTCTGGCAGATACCGGCGAGACCGACCGCTACCGTATGGACGGAACCCTGACGGTGCTGTCGGAGGAGGCGGGAAAACAGCGTCCTGCCGCCTCTCTCAGCCGGGGCAGACAGGATCTGGTGTCCCTGTGCGCCCGTTTGGCTCTGTCAGACGCCATGTTTGAGGGGAAGGCGGACTTTCTGATCCTCGACGATCCTTTCGTCAATCTGGATGACGGACGGATGAAGACCACGCTGGCACTGCTTGAGAAGTTGGCAGAGGATCGGCAGATTCTGTATCTGACCTGTAGTGAGAGCAGGGTGCCGGGGTGAGACAGGTTCAGGATGAACCCTGCCGCAGATAGGAATGACATTGATAAAGGGACTGAAAAATCCCGCAAAGAAAGAACGCTGAGGAGCAAAGGTTCCTCGGCGTTCTTTTCAAAAAGATGCTGCCATCTCTTTGGGAGAGGTTGGTGTTGCCGATCGAAGGGCAAAATGCAAACTGGATTCCCTATCCATGGCCGACCCCCGTCAGTTCTCCCATATTCCCCCAAAAATCTCCTCTGTCCCCTTGACAAATCCAATTTTATGTGCTATACTATCCCCGTTAACCCAATACGGACAGTTCGTGACCATCCTGTCCTAAAACAAAACTACGGGACCCCCCGGAGAACGCCGATTCTCCGGAAATTTTCTGTGCCGTAGAGGCACTTTTTTTGTTGTCCCGAAAGGAGGAGATTCAAAATGGTTCGATACAGCATCATCACCGAGAAAAATCCCCGGGAAATTGTCCTGCTGCGGGGAAGGGGATGTGTTTGGAAGAAATGCACCTTCTGTGATTATCATCTGGACTGCTCTCCCGACATGGCGGAAAACGACCGCTTGAATGCAGAGGTCCTTTCCAAGGTGACGGGACGCTTCCACCGTCTGGAAGTCATCAACTCCGGCTCCCTGCCCGAACTGGGAGAGACCACCGTCAGGAAAATTGTCGATGTGTGCAGAGAAAAACAGATCACCACCCTGCATACCGAATGCCACTATCTGTATAAGAACAAAATTCCCGATCTGCGCCGTCGGTTTGCCGAGGTGGGAACCCGGCTCAAGATCAAGATCGGCGTGGAAACCTTCGATTACGACTATCGTGAGGGTCGGATGCAGAAGGGCATTGATGAGCGGGACCCCAAAAAGATCGCCGAAAACTTCAACGAATGCTGCCTTCTCTTCGGACTTGCCGGGCAGACAACCGCCTCCATGAAGGCGGATATTGAAACCGGACTTGCCTGCTTTGAGCGGGTTTGCGTCAATATCATGGTGGAAAATACCACTCCGGTAAAGCCCGATCCCACGGTGATCGAAGCCTTTGTCAGGGAGATTTACCCGATTTATCGGGATAACCCCAGAGTGGACATCCTGATGGAGAATACCGATTTCGGCGTGGGCAGTCCCGAGCCCTGATTTTTGACGGAATAGATAATTGAAAAGTTTTTGAAACGGTTCTGTATGATGAAAGGAATGAATAAAAATGAATGAACTTTTGCTGATAGGCTCGCTGATTTTCATTTACGGAGGAGTCCTGATCGCTTACCGCCTGTTCGGAAGGGCAGGGCTGTATATGATGACCGTCCTGTCCACTGTGCTTGCCAATATTGAATGTCTGATTCTGATTCGGGCGTTTGGCATGGAGCAGACTCTGGGAAACGTCTTTTTCGCCGCAACTTTTCTGATCACCGATATTCTCAGTGAGAATGAGAGCAAGAAAAGTGCCAGCCGCGCCGTCTGGATCGGAGTCTTTACCTCGGTTTTCACCATTCTGGCAACCAGCTATTGGTTCCTCTATACTCCCTCCGAAGCCGATTTTGTCATGCCCTACATCAAGGGCGTCTTCTCCAATACCCCCCGAATGATGCTGGCAAGTCTTTCCGTGTACGCAATTTCCCAGCGATTCGACGTCTGGCTGTATCACGCCTGGTGGAAGCTGACCACGAAGAAGACCGGAAACAGCCGTGGATTTTTGTGGCTGAGAAACAACGGTTCCACGCTGGTCTCCCAGATTGTCAATACGCTGCTGTTTACCATCTTTGCTTTCTTCGGAACCTACGATCTGAAAACCCTCGGGTCTATCATGCTGTCCAGTTATGTGATTTTCATCTTCACCTCTCTTTTGGATACTCCCGTGGTTTATATAGCAAGACGGATGAAGCAAAAGGGATGGGTCAGAAACGAACCCGGCGACAAAAATCTGCAAAAAAATTAAAGGAATTCATAGAAAGCCCTTGAAATTCCGGAAAATATGTGTTAAAATAATCTGTAAAATGATTACAGAATAAGGAGAATCTGTTTATGAAAATACTGGTCATCAATGCCGGCAGTTCTTCGCTGAAGTATCAGCTGTTTGACATGACGAACGAAACCGTAATGGCTAAGGGTATGGCAGACTGCATCGGAATGGATGCAGAGGGTCTTGCCAAAGTGGGCAAGCCCAATTTCAAGCATACCGTTCCCGGTCATCCCGCCTTTACCCAGACCCTCCCCTTTGCGGATCATGCGGCTGCAATCCGTCTGATCGTGGAGAAGCTGACCGATAAGGAAATCGGCGTGATCTCTTCCATGAGCGAGATTGATGCAGTGGGACACCGTGTTCTTCACGGAGCAGAGAAGTTCAAGGAGTCGGTCATCATCGACGGAATGGACGGCAAGGTCATTCAGGCGATCACCGAGTGCATCCCTCTGGGACCCCTTCATCTGCCCCATAACCTGACGGGCATCCGTGCCTGTGCTGAGATCATGGGCGAGCATGTTCCCCAGGTTGCCGTATTCGATACCGCTTTCCATCAGACCATGCCCGATTATGCCTATATGTACGCTCTTCCCTATGAGTACTATGAGAAGTACGGCATCCGCCGCTACGGTTTCCATGGTACCTCCCACCGCTATGTCAGCATGAAGGCTGCTGAGATGCTGGGTAAAAAGCCTGAGGAGCTGAACATTGTCACCTGCCATCTGGGCAACGGATCCTCCATTTCCGCAGTCAAGGGTGGCAAGTGCCTGGATACCACCATGGGTGTTACCCCTCTGGAGGGCATTATCATGGGTACCCGTTGCGGTTCCATTGACCCTGCCATTGTTCCCCTGATCATGAAGAAGGAAAATCTGACTCCCGATCAGATGGACGCCGTTATGAACAAGAAGTCGGGTATTCTGGGCATCACCGGCGTAACCTCGGATAACCGTTGGATTGAGCAGAACGCTAAGGAGGGCAACTCCAGAGCGATTCTGGTCGAGAATATGCTCTGCCATCAGTTGACCAAGTACATAGGCGGTTATGCAGCGGCTATGGGCGGCGTGGATGTCATTGCTTTTGCCGGCGGAATCGGGGAGAATAACCCCCACTACCGCACCCGTGTTGCCGAAAAACTGGCGTTCCTCGGTGTATCTATCGACGAGGAAAAGAATGCCGCAGCCGTTCACGGCGGCGAGGGGGACATTTCCACTCCCGATGCCAAGGTACGGATGCTGGTTATCGCAACCGACGAAGAGCTGATGATCGCAAGAGATACCTTCGAACTGGTCAGCAAGGCAAAATAAGCCCCTGCTTTTACACCTTCAACCGCTCCGAACCCTGTGATGGGTTCGGAGCAATTTTTGTCAAATTTTGTCTTTTATATCCGTTATTTTCCAAATAATAAAATATTTTACCGTTTAAAAAGAACAAGTTTCCGGGAAAAGACTTGACTATTTTCCGCTTTGTGGTATAATGAAGTCATATCGGAACGGTGCGTGTGAAACCTTCTCCCGACCCGTTTTTTACCATCCAATAGCAAGAACCCCTATTATCTCGATCCGATTGGAGAATATCAATGAAAAAGACCCTTGCCCTTATCCTGTCCGTCCTGTTCCTTACCGGCTGTAACGGTACTCTTCCGATTCCCGCCCCGGCTGCTGTATCCTCCACACCCGGAATGTCCGCAGTTACGACGGAGTCCGCACTTCCAATAACCACCGGAACCAAAGGTTTCACCTCCGAAGCCCCTGAAGTCTCTGAAGCCCCTATTGTGACGACAACTCCGGCGACCACAATACCGACAGGGACAACCGCCCCTGAGGAAACCGTCACCACGTCCGTTGTGACCGATCCGGCAACGACGACATTTTCATCCGAAACACAGATTCCCGCCGAAGAACTGTCGGGATCGCTGACCCTGTCCTTCGTGGGCGACTGTATGCTGGCATCTTACATGGGCGAGATCAAAAACGGCAATTTTGCCGATACTGCCCTGAAGCAGGATCCCTCCTATTTTCTGGAGAAGGTCCGCGAGATTTTCGAAAGCGATGACTTTACGGTTGCCAATCTGGAATGTGTGCTGACCGACAGCACGGAGGAACCGACGGTCAAGGATGATGAGACGCCCTTCTGGTTCAAGGGACCCACTCAAAATGTGGAGATCCTGCTTGCCGGCAGCGTGGAAGCGGTCAGTCTTGCCAATAACCATGTGGGCGACTACGGTGAAAGCGGCAAGGCAGATACCATAGCGGCTCTGGACGGTGTCGGAATTCAGTGGGGAGATAACGAGAATGTCCTCTATCTGGAAAAGAACGGGATCAGGGTTGCCGTGATCTGCCACGGATTGTGGATTCCGGGACAGGCAAGCACCATCTCCCGCATCGTGCAGAAGGTCAGCAGTCAATCGGACTATCAGATCGTCTTTTTCCATGGCGGGGAAGAGAACGTCCATGAGCCGGAAGAGTGGAAGGTGGATGCCTGCCACCAGATTGCGGATGCCGGCGCCGATCTGATCATCGGAAATCATCCTCATGTACTTCAGCCCATGGAGGAGTACAATGGGGTGACCATTCTGTATTCCATCGGAAATTTCTGTTACGGCGGACACTGGAAACCCGAAAACCGGACGATGATCCTGAGAGTCACCCTTGAAAAAGACGAGTCCGGGGTATGCGCTGCCGTTCTTCCGATCCCTTGCTATGTCTATACGGGCAGCCTTAACAACTGGCAGCCGGCGATCATTCAGGATGAACGGGATAAACAGGCAGTTCTGGATTTCCTGTCCGGAAAAATTGCCACTCCTTTCCCGGAAGAATAGGCAATTGTTGCCGGATTTATGACAAATCCGAAAAAAATTTCCCAAACCTGTCACAAAGTGTCCGCTTGGTCCGTCTTTTTATATGTATCGTTATACATGAATTGCGGGGAAGTTGCCCGTCGGACGAAGCACGCTTGAGTCGTAAGTCCCCGAACGACCCTTGGATTGGAAAGGAACTGACAAACGCATGAAGAAAAAAACACGTCTGATACTGATCCTGTCGGTATGCGCCTATACCGTTTTACTTTTGATCCTGTCCTGCCTGATTCTGCTGAGGGTAAAGGAACTGTTGAATGAATATGAACATTCACAGCCGGAAACGGTCATTGAGGAGACGATTGAACAGTTGAAAACGGCGGCAAAGACGGGCGATCTGGATCGGTTTCTGACCCTGCCCGACGGACTGCGGGAATGCTACGATCCCGACTCTCCGTTGTTTTCCGAGTACATAGCGATTCTTTCCGATGGGGATCTGACCTATCAGCCGCTTACCGGATCGGTGGACCGCATGAGCCGAAGCTACTATCTTATGTGCGACGATCTGCGCCTTGCCACACTGACCCTTGAAGGCTCCAATGAGCGAACCGAAATGATCGTGTTCAGCTATGCCGACTGGAAGGTAACCTCCGTCACGCCGGTGATTTATTCCGCAAATCTCGAACTGGCAGATGGGCTTACCGTCCGGGTAGGAAAGTTGACGGTGGAGGGCACACCTGTCGGAGACGGGCGGGTATCGTATGAGGTTCAGTCGCTGTCCGAAATCAAGCTGACGGTTTCCGATTCCTTCGGCAATCAGGTAACCCCGGAAAAAGGGGAGGAACCTACCGTTTATGCCTGTGACGTGGAGCTTCCTGCTGCCCTGATCGTGAAGGTAAACGGAACCGAAAGTTCGGGAGCGGCTGGAAATCGTGAGGACACCAGACAATATTCCTTCCGCTCTCTGCAACCGTTGGAACTGACTGTGGAAGATGTTTTCGGTCATAAGATCAGCCTGACGGAAGATACGGATCTGATGTTCCGCAACTTTACGGCAACCGTCCCCACCGACTATACCGTCAGGGTGGGCGATGTGACGCTTTCCCGTGAGGGACTTCCGGTGACGTTGTTCGATGAATACACCTATTTCAAAAGCTGTTACGGAAAATATTTTACCGACGATGCCTTTGCCGATGCCCCGGGGCTGGTCACCTATTCCTTTGATTGCCTGATGGTGGGGAGTGCGGGAGAGGATATCCGGGTGATTGCTCCCGACGGTGAAGAACTCCCCTTCGATACCGAAACGGGAAGTGTCAGCGTTACCCGTTCTCAGGCAATCCGGAATCCCATTCCGCAGGAGATTACGGAGCAGATTGACGTCAAGGCGTTTGCCGAAACATGGGCACTCTTCCTGACCGGGGATCTGTCCGGAACCAACAACGGCTTCAAAACCATTGCCGCCTATCTGATTGAAGACTCCGATCTGTATAACTACGCCTATGAGTGGGCAACCGGTCTGGACATCGGTACGATCAGCGACCATACGCTGATAAATCCAACCTTCACCGATGAAAGCTTTACCAACTACCGTGCCTTCGGCGAGAACTGCTTTCTGTGCGATGTAACCCTGTCCCAGCATATAAGGCTGACGAAAACCGGTAGGGAGCATATTGAAGTCCTGAATATGACGGTTTGCTTTGTCCGTTATGATCAGACCGACGACGGAGAGGATAACCCCCGGTGGTATGCCATCGCTTTTCGAGATATTCTGAATGAGGAGGAGCCATGAAAATGCCTGATGTACCCAATATGGGTGAAACCGATAAAATTCCCGACAATAGAAAGTCCAAAAGCGTCCTGAAAACCGTCCTTACTGTGGTTGTCACCGCTCTATCGGTTCTGCTGATCACCTTGCTGGTTCTTGCCGGAACCCTGTATATGGCAATCGGTATGATCTGCGGCGACACCTCCCCGGCAGCCAAGCAGATGTTTGTGACCACGATACTGGAGACAGGGCAGCTCAAATTTTTGGCATCCTGGTATCTCTCCCCTGAAGAGATTCAGACTGTGGTGGACTCCAATTCCATGGTCAGTATGGATTGCCGGGAGGTCGATACCTCCCTGATCGTCATCGGAGGCTCCCAAGATTCCACGGTGGGAGTCGAAACCTCGGGAATGCCCGGCGTTATCCCTTCCGGAGAAGAGCAGGATATTGAGATCATCTCCATTCCGGGTCCCACCTTTTTTGCAACATTGATGATTGTCAAGGATCCTTCCCGGGTCTCCCTTGCCACCATCTATCCCTGGAGGGACAAGGGTGTGACGCTGGAAACACTGGTGAAAGATGCGGGAGCCATCGCCGGAATCAACGGCGGTCTGTATGAGTCCTCCGGCAACTCCGGCGGCAGACCCTCCGGTGTTGTGGTCTGCAACGGAGAAATTCAGCTCAATAAACCCCAGAGCTATAAGGGACTGGTGCTGATCGGACTGACCGAGGATCATATCCTTCAGATTATTGATCTGGAGGGCATGACGGCGTCCGATGTGGAGACGTTGGTTGCCGAGAAAAAGATCCGGGATGCGGTGACCTTTCAGGAAGAAAGCTCGGACGCCAACAATCATTTCGTCCCATTGATTATCAACGGCGAAGCAAGGGAACTTCGGGGAACCGGAAGCGGACTGAATCCCCGCACTGCCATCGGTCAGAGAGCCGACGGTGCGCTTCTTCTGCTGGTGACCGACGGACGGGGCGTATCCGGACATCTCGGAGCGTCTGCGCTGGATCTGATCAATATCATGCAGCAGTACGGTGCCGTCAATGCCGCCAATCTGGACGGCGGATCTTCCTCCTGTATGTATTATGACGGCGAGTACCTGATGACCTCGGTCACCTTCTACTATGCCAACGAATCCTGGCGGCTGCCGCTTGCCTTTGTGGTCAAGTAAAAACAGAACGATTTCTCCCGATACCTGTGCAGGTGTCGGGAGGATTTTTCTTTTCCCGGGTTCTATCAAAAAGGGTCTGTCCATATACTGAAATCGAGGTGAGAACATGACCGACGAATTGAATGATCTGCTTGCCCGCCTCCCCGGTGAACTGGCATCTGCCCTGTCGGAACTGGCGGAACGCTATCCCGATCTGACCGACGTGCGCATCCGCAGAGGACGGCACCTTTCGGTATTTGCAGGCGGCGAAAACGTGACCTCGGTCTATATTGTCACTCCGGAGGTCATGGAGCAGACGGTGTCCTCCCTCTGTGAGCAGTCGATTCATACCTATATGGATACCATGAAGGAGGGCTATCTCGCTCTTCCCGACGGGGTTCGGGTGGGAGTCTGCGGCAGGGCGATTCTGGAGGATGGCAAAATCTCCTATCTGGACGAAATCACCTCCCTGAATATCCGTCTGCCTGCGGCGATCTATCATGTCAGCGGAAAAATCTACGAGCGCATTCAGGCATCCGAGTTCAGAATGGGAATGCTGATCTATTCGCCGCCGGGAGTAGGGAAGACCACCCTGCTTCGGGATCTGGCAATCCGTATTGCCGAGGAGGGCAGACGGCGGGTCTGTCTTATCGACGAGCGGCGGGAACTGTATACCGAAAGAATGGAAAGCGTGGATCATCTGGACATCTTTCTGGGTTATCCCAAGGCAAAGGCAATCGAGATTGCCACCCGAACCATGGCTCCTCAGTATATCCTGTGCGACGAGATCGGCAGTGAGGAAGAGGCATGGTCTCTGCTTGCCGTCCAGAATGCGGGGGTCCCCATCCTTGCGACTGCCCATGCCGACAGCGTCGGGGGACTGCTGAGACGAAGCGGCATTGCCCTTCTTCATGAGGCAGAAATGTTCGACTGTTATGTAGGGGTTCGCCGGAATTTCACCTCGGGCAGGATGAGCTTCAGCTTCTGCAACCGTCAGGAACTGCCCGATTGACCGCTTTCCGACAAATAAGAAAGGGAAGGATGCGCTGATGATCCTGCGTTACATCGGGATTCTGCTGATTTTCCTTGCCAGTACCGTCTTCGGCTTTGCACTGGCAAGATCGGCAAGAATAAAACTGAAAAACAACGACGGTCTGATTTTCCTGATCCGCCATATCCGTCAGAAAATCGGCTATTTCAAGTCCACGCCCAAGGAAATCTATGAAACCTTTGAAAATCAGGAACTGAAGCGGGCGGGATTTACCGAAATCCTCTGCCGTGAGGGTCTGTCCGAGGCAATTGATCGGGTGGATTGCTTCGATCTGGACGAAAACTGCGAAACTGCCCTTCGGGAATATGCCCGTAAAATCGGGAAAACGCCCCTTGGTGAGCAGATTGCCGCCAGTGACTACCTGCTGGAACTGCTGGAGGCAAATCAGAAGCGTCTTTGTGAGGAATATCCGGCAAAAAACAAGGTGTACTCCTCCATGGGAATGCTGTTTGGGATCATGGCGGTGATCCTGCTGTTTTGATCTGTTTGGGTCTGCATGGATCTGTATTGGTCTTTTTGGTCTATTTTGATATGGAAAGGAACGGTCGTCTTTGGATACAGGACTTGTCATAAAGGTTGTGGGGGTGGGACTTTTGGTCAGCGTGTCCTATCAGATCCTCAGTAAAACAGGCAGGGATGAGCAGGCTATGATGGTATCCATTGCGGGGGTAATCGTGATCATGCTCATGATGATCGAGCAGATCTCCGATCTGCTCCAGACCATTCGGACGCTGTTCGGGCTGTGAACACGCTGTCCGTCTGCGCTCTGGCAATCGGAGCCACCCTGTTGATTCTGCTGATCCGCGGGTTCCGTGCCGAGATCAGCCTGCCCATTTCGCTGTGCCTGACCCTCTGCCTGCTGACCGTCGCCTATGGGCTGCTCCGGAGTCTGCTGGAATGGCTTACCTCCCTCTGGTCGCAGGATTACCTTCCCTATCTTGAAACCTTGCTCAAGGCAACGGGAATTTCGGTGGTTGCCTCCCTTGCCTCGGAGATCTGTCGGGATGCGGGGGAAGGAAGCGTGGCGGGAGCGGTGGAACTGGTGGCGAAATGCGAAATCCTCTGCCTGTCCCTGCCTATCCTGCAAGAACTTCTGACTCTTGCGCTGGGTCCCCTGACATCATGAAAATGCTCATGCTGAAAAGAAACATTGGGAACCGCATCAACCCTCTGCTGAGACTGCTTCTTGTCCCGACGGTTCTCCTTCTGCTGCTTTTCATCCCTCAGACCCGTGTTTTCGGAGCCGAAACCGAAGAAGACAAGTCCGCTTCAGTTCAAATCTCTGATTATTCCGACTCTCAGGATGCCATTGAGCAGGCAGAATCCGATTTATGGGCGAGTATTCCGGACAGTATCCGGGACTTGCTTCCCGAAAACACCGATTCCGATACCCTTACCGCACAGGTGGATGGAGACTATCTGCTGAGTCTCATGGGAAAGCTGATTCGAAACGGAGCCGGGCAGGCACTGACCTTTTTCTGCCTGCTTCTGGCATTGGTTCTCCTGTCCACTCTGTCGGAAAGACTGGGCAATGCCCTGTCACCCGGCGGCAATGCAATCTTCGGTTGGATTGGCACGCTGTGCATGGGAATTCTGCTTTACCGCACCCTGTTCGGACTGCTTTCAGAAGTCCGGTCCTGTTTGGACGAGATCAATGCCTTTATGACCTCCATGGGTACCGTCCTGTCGGCACTCTATCTTGTCGGCGGAAACGCCATTGCCTCAGGAGTCCAGATGGGCTGGCTCGCCCTGCTTCTGACCCTGACAGAGAAGCTTTCCTATTATCTGCTTCTTCCCATACTGGAAGTCAGCTTTTCCGCCTCCCTGATTACCACCCTGACGGGAAATGTCAATCTCCGTCCCTTTGCCAAATCCATACGGAATCTGACCACCGGTCTGTTGACCCTATGTATGACGGTGCTGTCGGTGATTCTGTCTTTTCAGACAACGCTGGCAGCGGCGTCGGACAGTCTGTCCATGCGGGCGATGAAATATGCGGCAGGAAATGTGCCGATCATCGGCGGCATGGTGGCAGAGAGCCTGCGGACCTTGGCTACGGGACTGTCTGCAGTCAAGGGAACGGTGGGTACGGTTGGCGTGCTGGTGATTTTGCTGCTGTCTCTGACTCCGCTGGTTACGCTGCTTCTTATGCGGTTCGCTCTGAACCTGGCGGGATCGGTGGCTGAGGCGGTGGGAAACGAACAGCTGTCCCCTCTGATTGCCGATACGGCATCCCTGATGGGCTATCTGATGGCAATGCTTGCCCTGTTCGACCTGCTGTTCATTTTCTGCCTGTCGGTGTTCGTCAAATCCACGGCGGCACTGGGATAGATCGGGAAGGAGAGAACTCCTGTGGAATATGTCCGCTCGGCATTGACCTGCGTGCTGATCGTCGCCCTGACTGCGGCAGTGCAGGGACAGCTTATTCATACCAAATATGAGAAATACACCCGTTTCCTGTCGGCACTCATTCTGCTTTGCGTGCTGATCGCCCCTGTGCGATCCCTGATGGAGGAACTTTGGAGCGAGGACTTTTCCGTTGAGGCGACAAAACTTGAACTTGCCGTGGCGGAGCCTCAGGACTATCTTCTGTCCCTTGTTTCAAGGGAGATCGAAAGGGACATCGGAACGCTGCTGACGGATGAATACGGGCTGTCCCCCGATCAGATCGGGGAAATTGAGGTGTCGATTGACGATTCCGACCTGTCAGAACTCAGACTGGTATCCCTGCAGGTGACGGTGAAGACGGATGAAGAAGTCGATGCCGAGGCGATACAAAGGGAAATCGGGGAAAAATACGACTGTGAGAGTGTGAGGGTGATCATAGGTGCATGATTTTGTTCGCAAGCTGATGGGAATCAAGGGAATCGGATTCATCGCCCTTGCGCTGGCGGCAGGCATTTTACTGATTGTTCTGTCGGACAGCAGCAAAGCAAGCGACAGCAGTGGAATCGTCACGGCGGGAGGCGAGGAGTTTTCCTTTGATAAGTACGAAGAGGAACTGGAGGAGCGACTGGAAGAGCTTCTGTCCCGAATGGACGGCGTGTCCTCGGTATCGGTTATGGTGGTGCTGGATCGGAGCTATGAGGAAGAGCTTGCCGGGGGTGACGGAGACTATCTTCTGGTGCGGGATCAGAGCGGCAACCAGACCGGGCTTGAGACCGCACGGATTGCCCCGACGGTCAGGGGAGTGGCAGTGGTCTGTCGGGGCGGGGAAAATGCCGGGGTCCGAAAGGAAATAATCGAACTGCTGTCCGCACTGTTGAATTTGTCTACCGCCCGCATTTATGTGGGAGGTGTTTCCTGAGAGATCGGCGGGAACTTTATAGGTCTGTCATAATCAGAGAAAGAGGCGCATACATATGAACTACATTGAAAATCGGGAGGCAAACCAGATGAAAATTATCAAAACTGAGAGCAAGACCAAGGCTCTGGATGTCTATCAGAAGGGATTTTCGGGATTTGTAAAGTCCTTCAAGAAAAATGGTAAGCGAAACCTGATTGTGATCTGCTCCCTTCTTCTGATCGGAGGAGCGGTATGGCTCAATTGGGCACTTTTCTCCAAGGCAGATACGGGAGAAGATTACGATCCGAGTATCAGCAGTGTGGGTGCCACTACGGCAGGTAGCAGCAATCAGACCTCTACCGGCGATGATCCTGCGGACAGCGTAGACAGCACCGACAGCTATTTTGCCATGGCTCAGATTGACAGAACCCGGGCAAGAGACGAAGCACTGGAGGTACTGTATCAGATTACCTCCTCTGAAGATGCCACTGAAGAGGCAAAGGAAAATGCCTATGCGTCCATAGCAAAGCTGTCGAGCCTGATCGAGCAGGAGGCAAACATAGAGGCATTGATCAAATCCAAGGGAATCTCGGAATGTGTTGCTGTCCTGAACGGTGAAACGGCAAACATTATCGTCTGTACCGACGGACTGACAGACAGTCAGACCGCTCAGGTGGCGGAGATTGTCTATAAGCAGGCAGGGATCACCCCTGAAAATCTGACAATTATCGAAAAAAGTCCCAATTGAATCCCTTTAAAGGCAATCCGTTCTCTTCCGAAAATTTTTCGGGCGAGAACGGATTCTTGCGGTTTCCATGGGGCAACTGTTGTGAATGCCTTAGCAATCTTGTGAAACCTGCCGGAAAATTTGTGTTTTCCGACGAAACTCAAGAAAAAATTTTGTGACCTATTGACAAACCGAAAAAAGTGTATTATAATGGGGCAAACAGATCAGTTTCAGTGAAAATGAAGGAGAGTAAATCAATGGATAACGAAAAATTTGCAAAAGAAGGATTGACCTTTGACGATGTTCTGCTGATTCCCCAGAAGAGCAATGTATACGGCAATGTTTCGTTGGAAACACACCTGACCAAGAAGATCGTTCTGAATATTCCGTTGATGAGTGCCGCTATGGATACCGTCACCGAGTCCAAGCTGGCAATCGCCATCGCCAGAGAGGGCGGAGTCGGTGTCATTCATAAGAATATGCCCATTTCCCAGCAGGCAGACGAGGTGGAGAAGGTTAAGCGTTCGGAAAACGGCGTTATCACCAATCCCTTCTATCTCAGCCCCGATAACTATGTTTACGAGGCGGATGCCCTGATGTCCAAATATAAGGTGTCCGGTGTGCCGATCTGCGACGAGAACAAGAAGCTGGTGGGCATCATCACCAACCGTGATATGCGGTTTCTCAAGGATTACAGTGGAAAGATCGCCGAAGTTATGACCAAGGACAATCTTGTGACCGCTCCTGTCGGGACAACCCTTGAGGATGCCGAAGCCATTCTTTCCAAGCATAAGATCGAAAAGCTCCCTCTGGTGGATGAGAACTTCACCCTGAAGGGACTGATCACCATAAAAGATATTGAGAAGGCGGTTAAATACCCCAATTCCGCAAAGGATGCCAAGGGAAGACTGCTCTGCGGTGCCGCTATCGGTGTTACCGAAGATGTGCTGGATCGTGCAGGTGCACTGCTGGCAGTCGGCGCCGATTTTCTGGTGCTGGACAGCGCACACGGACATTCCAAGGGCATTATCGACTGCCTGAAGAAGGTCAAGGCGGCATTCCCCGATGCACAGGTGATCGCCGGCAACATCGCCACCGGCGAGGCTGCCAAGGATCTGATCGAAGCGGGTGCGGATGCCGTGAAGGTCGGCATCGGACCCGGATCCATCTGTACCACCCGTATCGTTGCCGGCATCGGCGTTCCTCAGCTGACTGCCATCAACGACGTGTATGAGGTGGCAAAGGGCTACGGCATTCCCGTCATTGCAGACGGCGGCATTAAGTATTCCGGCGACCTGACCAAGGCGATTGCCGCAGGCGGTGACGTCATCATGATCGGCTCTCTCTTTGCCGGTTGCGATGAGGCACCCGGTGAGATGGAGATCTATCAGGGCAGATCCTTCAAGGTTTACCGTGGCATGGGATCCCTTGCCGCTATGGAGAAGGGAAGCAAGGACCGTTACTTCCAGTCCGGTTCCAAGAAACTGGTTCCCGAAGGCGTTGAGGGTCGTGTTCCCTATAAGGGAATGCTGTCCGAGACCATTTTCCAACTGATGGGCGGACTGCGTTCGGGCATGGGCTACTGCGGAACCGCAACCATTCCCGATCTGAAGGAGAACGGCAAGTTCGTCCGGATTACCGCCGGCGGACTCCGTGAATCCCATCCCCACGACATCAATATCACAAAGGAAGCTCCCAACTATTCCGTTCAGGGCTGATCGGATAACCGATTGAATAAAGGCAGTGCAGGATTTGACCAATCATGTTGCACTGCCTTTTGTGGCATTTACTGATTAAACAGGAGGATTTCACTGTGTCCGTGATCGAATATCTGAAAAAGAATGTGTCTATGGCATTCAAGACTCTTTTCTGGAGGTTTGGACGCTATGCCTGCTTTTTTATCCTCTTATTTCTGCTCCAGTGCCTGTTTTCCACCATTCTGCTGCTTCGGGTGAACATTCAGAGCCATCAAAGGGACTATCTGGAGGAGCAGTATACCAATTCCCAGGGCTATGTCTATCATCTTCGGCTGCTGGGGCTGTCTGACAGTCAATTTTCCATTGTCCGGTACGAGGAACTTTCCCAGAAGAGCGAAATGGGGTCCGATGAGGAGGGAAAAGAACGCTATTTCATGATTGCCGGCGGTACCCAATATGAGCGTCAGCTGACCACAGGTACCTCCTATCGGGTCTACGATGTGGATATTCAGTTTACCGGTGACAATATCCGAAGCTGTTATTCTCTCTTTGCCGATACCCTTTTCACGGCATTGAACGATGAGGGCGAATTTTCCTACTTCGAGACTCCGCTACTGACCTATGAGCTGGACAGTGCGCTTCAGGGCGTCCTGACCGTGCTGATGATCGTGCTGATACTTGCGCTGTCGGCGCTGATTCTCTGGGTTCTTCGCTCCACCCTGACTGCCCACGATCGCTTTACCTACGGTATCTATCTTTCCTTCGGCGCCGATTTCAAAACCCTGTTCATGACCGCCTTCTGGGAGATGGTGATCCTGAACCTGATTCTGCTGATTCCGTCGGCAGTGGTGGGGCATCTCTGCGCATGGCTGATCTACCGTTCTTCGGATCTTGCCTTCTCCATTCATCCGGAACTGTCCCTGCTGTCCATGGCACTGACGCTGATTGCTTCGCTGATTGCCGCCTTCGTGGATTTTCGGCATACCGCATCGGAGCCTCCGGTGAAGCTGCTTGCCTCTTCGGATAACGGCGACTTTATCTCCTCGCCGAAAACCAGTGGAAATATCCTCGCCTGCCTTTTCCCAAAGGGGGTGGAAGGGATCACTCTCCGCCGTTATCGGAAGTACATGATCCGCATCCTCTCCTTCACCCTGCTGTTTTCTGTCCTGTTCTCCTCCGCCGCCTATTTTTCCACCCTCTATTCCCAGGCACTGAACAGCCCTAAGGAGCAGTATCACCTTTCCTTTGCTCCTACTCTCACTGAGATCGAGGTGGAGACCGGGGATGCGCCCGATTCCGACTCTGACGGAGAAGATCAGGAGACGGTGACTGAGACCGAAACGGTGATCGTTTATGACTACACCTATGAAGGTGAGATTGCCGAAATTATCGAATCCATGCCCGGGATCGCCATGATCGAAAAATCCTGCGTTACTGCCGCCGTTGACATTAACTCCTATGTGTTGTTCGATCCGGACCGCGTAAAAAGGTCGGCGGGCGGCGTGGATGTTACCGTCCGCTCTGACGACGGCGTTCCGATCACCATGACCGGTCTGTGCAACGCCGAATACTCGGTTCTTGATGAGCAGATTGTCAGGTATATGGAGTCCATGGGCTATGGGGTCAAGGGAAGCCTTGCCGATGTGCTGGAAAATGAGAACATGATTGCCATCAGCGAGTCCTTCAATAATACAAAGGAGTTCAAACTCAAGGTGGGGGATACCGTCCGCATTGCCGTGTCGGCAACGCCGAAGGACGAAAGCTACGCCGACTCCGAAATTCCCTGGTCGGACTACGATAACTATCTGACCGAGAGCCTGCGTCGCTACTCCTATAAATATCAAACCTATACGGTGGGGGCAATTCTGTCCGATCTGCCTACCGAGGGATGTTTTCCCATCTATATGAATGCCGCCGCATACAGACAGGTGACGGGAGAGCCGGTTCTCTTTACCGAGGTGGGGCTGATTCTTGATGACAGCGTAACCAAGGACGATCTGCACTATCTGGACATCAATCTTCGGAATGCTGCCGACAGCATCACCAATCTGACCGTTACCGATCTGAACACCCGGATTTCAAAGCAGGTGACTGCCAACCGGGGATTCGGAAGTCTGCTGATTTTCCTGTCTGTGATTCTTCTCCTGACCGTCCCCCTGATCTGGACCCTGTCCCAGACGCTCTTCTATCAGCGACGGTGGCAGGAGTTTGATATGTACTTTGCCATGGGCGCAAACGGGCAGGAAGTGAAGCAATTGTTCCGCTTCGACGGAATCATTTTTGCCGTCTTGGGAGCAGGCTCCTATGCGATTCTCGGGACTGTCTTCACTTATTTGGTGAACAGACTGACCAATAATCCCTACCTCTATCGGATTCTGTCAGGGGAGGATCGTGCCCTGTATTTCCACTATCATCTGCCATGGCTGCTGATTCTGGCAGGAACGCTGGTCATGGGTGCCTGCGGTTACCTTGGCGTGGTCCTGTCATGCAGGAACTATTTTGCCAAAGCCCATCCCGTTTTTGTTGGGGAGAGACAGCAAAAGGGCAAAAAACAGAAAAAACAAGAAGAAAAGGAAGGTGCATGAGAATATGGCGATCATGCTGGAGGCGCGCGAACTGCTCAGACAGTATAAACAGTACGATACCACCATCAATGCGGTGGATCGGGTCAGCCTGAAGGTGGAGGACGGCGAGTTCCTTGCGATCATCGGTGAGTCGGGATCGGGCAAATCCACCCTGCTCAATCTGCTTGCCGGGCTGGATAAGCCCAATTACGGCACCGTGACCATTCGGGGTACCGAGATTACCTCCCTTTCTCCCGATAAACTCAGCCGTTTCCGTGGCGAATTTACCGGAATGGTCTTCCAGAAACACAATCTGCTCCCCCAATTCACGGCATTGGAGAACATTCTTATTCCCACCGTCATGTGCAAAAAGCCGGACAGCAGTTTTCAGGAGCATCTGAAGAAGCTGATTCGAACCCTGAAGATCGGCGACCGTCTGGGGCATCTCCCCGGGGAACTGTCAGGCGGTCAGCAGCAGAGGGTTGCCATTGCCAGAGCTTTGATTAACCGTCCCCAGGTTCTCTTTGCCGACGAGCCTACAGGCAATCTGGACCGTCAGAATGCCGATGAGGTGCTGGGGCTTCTGCTGGAGCTGAAGGATCAGATCGGTCAGACCCTGATCATGGTCACTCACGATCTGTCCATTGCCGATAAGGCGGACAAAATTTACCGCATGGATGGCGGAAAACTGTATCTGTATAAGGATAAGCAGGGTACCTATGAAACTGCCTATGAATTGGAACTGAAAAAGGATCGGGAACGGGAAAAAGATTGAGGGTTGCCTCTGATCGTCCCATGCCCTGCGTTCAAAAAAAGATAAAACGGATAAAAAGACGCTCCCGCAAAGGATTTCTTTTGCGGGAGCGTTTCAATATGGGGATCTTCGTCTCATTCCTTCCTCTTTTTGAAAATCATTATTTTTTCAAAAAAGGGGAAGGAATTTTTCGTTCTCAATTGTATAATAGGTGAAAGGTTCTCAGATCTCAAATCCTGCGTATTTCAGGATCAGCTCGGAGAAGATGGAGTTCGCCCATGCAAACCAGGTGCGGCTGAAGTGATGGGGATCGTCCACATGGATGGACTCGTGCATGAAGTAGGTGCCGTCGTGGGAGGCAACCAGCATGGAGAGAATTTCCTCGATTTCGTCCTTGTCGTCGGTGGTCAGTCCCTGAAGTACCAGGGCAATGGGCCAGACGCAGTCGGGATCGGTGTGAGGCGATCCGATGCCGTGAAGAATCTTGCCCTCGTAGTAGTAGGGATTCTTCTTGGACAGGATGAAGCGGCGGGTGTTCTGATAGATGGGATCATCCTTGTCACGGTAGCCGATGTAAGGAATGGACAGCAGGGAAGGAACGTTGGCATCGTCCATCAGGTTGTAGTTGCCCAGACCGTCGGTCTCGTAGGCGTAGATCTTGCCGAAATCGGGATCCTCTACAATGCCGAACTCCTGAATGCCGCAGTCGATCTCGGAAGCGAGCTTCTCGCATCTTGCCGCAAGTGCTTCGTCATGATAAATTTCACGGGCAATCTCGGCGGCGTATCCCAAAGTGACAACCGCATACATCTCGGAGGGAATCAGATAGTTGTAGATGCAGGCATCGTCGGAGGGACGGAAGGCAGACCAGGTCATGCCGGTGTAGCCCACCGGTTCGCCCTTGCCCCCACGGGTCATGGTGTCAGAGGGCTTCCAGGGGTTGGGACGCTCAAAGGTGTAGGTGGATTTCTCAGCGTGATACTGCTCGGTTTCCCAGACATCCAGAATCAAACCAATGCTGTTCTTGAATTCGGGGGTAAAGTGGGACACTCTGCCCACCTTTTTCCAGAATTTGTAGGCAATGAAGAGAACAGAGCAGAGGGAGTCAACCTCATACTTGCGCTCCCAGACCCAGGGGGAGCGGAAGGTGATGTCCTCGTGATGTCCCCGCAGGGGATCGTCGCCGTTTTCATTGAAGGCGTTGGCATAAGGGTCCTTGGGCAGATAAACCGAATAGCGGTTGATCATCTTCTCGATGATGTCGGCAAGTTCGGCGTTCTCTCTGGCGACAGGCAGATAATGATGAACCTGTGCTGCACTGTCCCGAAGCCACATGGCATGGATGTCGCCTGTAATGACGAAGGAAGTACCGTCGGCAAGGATTTTGGTGGTGGTTTCCAAGGTGTTGGGGTAGCAGTTCTTGAACAGGGGGATCAGATCATCCCTGCCCATTTCGTGCAGACGGGCAGATACCTTTTCGATCTGTCCTTTCAGAATGTGTTCGAATTCGTTCATAGGTATGAACCAAACCTTTCGTGTCTATTTTCTATCAAAGTATACCATATCTTTTCGGATTTTGCAAGTCCTTTAGCGGTATTTTCCGGAAAAATATGAATTCTTTTCAAATGGAAGGCGAATTGTTTGTAAACTTATTTCCTTTCTCTTGACAATCAAAAAATTGCATGGTATAATAAACTTACACCATGTAAATGGATAAGAATCGTAAGATTCGGAATTTATCAAGCGGAGGGAATCATATGAAATTCACAGTCGATCCCGGTCTGATTCCGGGAACCATCAAAAACAAGGTTGAAATGGGCAATGTCACGGGAATGGAGTTTCTGGACAAGATCTTTTATATCTCCAACGGTATCATGCTGACCCAGATCCGGGAGGTTTCGGGCGTAGACGGCTCCACCCTGCAGAACTGGGTAAAACGGGGATGGGTCGGAAATACGGTCAATAAGAAGTACTCCAAGGATCAGCTTTCCCGCATTCTGATTATCAATATGCTCCGTGACTGCATGCTCCTCGAACACATCGACATCCTGCTTCACTATATCAACGGTGAGATCAACGATAAGAGGGACGATATTATTCCGGAGTCCAAACTCTTTGACTATATCTGCCGTGTTTACGACATTTTTACCGAAAAAGGCTATGAGACCGACGATGAACTTCGTCAGGTGATTGCCGAGGTGACCGCCGACTATGCGGAGCCGGTTGAGGGCGCAAGGGAGCGGCTCAACAACGCTCTGGAGATCATTCTGATCGCCTACTTCTGTTCCACTGCCGGAAAATATGCCAATGCGCTCTTCATGAAGCTTGGCTGCGTCAAATCGGGCGACTGATTTCCGCTGATCCCCGGTAAGCGGCAGGACATCTCAAGACGGCGATCGGACAATGTTCCCCGAACATTCTATATGACCGTATGAGACCTTTCCTTATATTGTGAAGATCACATAGAGAGGGTCTTTTACAGATAAATTTTTCAGGAGGAATATCCATGAAAGGCAAGGATAAGTGTAAGATTCTAAAGGAAATCCGTGCGCAGATCGCCGCCGCCAACGACATTGAGTGGGTCACCGAAAACTGTTCCCATAAGGGAGAGTGCAGAGGAACCTGTCCCAAGTGCGAGGCAGAGGTGGCAAAGCTGGAGCGGGAGCTGGCACGCCGCCGGTCTCTCGGCAAAACCGTGGCGGTGGCGGGTCTTGCCGTCGGTATGGTGCTTTCCACCACCTCCTGCGATCTTCTGGAACTCACTCGGCAACAGACTGCCGGGGATTTTCCCTATTCCGATTCCGAAAGAACCACCGCATCGGCAACAACCACGGAAGAACTGTTTATGGGTGAACCGGTTCAGATGTATTACGAATCCGATTTCACCCCCTGCACGCCCCGCAAATTCGAGACCTTTCGGGAGTTGTATGCCCGGCGTGTCATGACCGATAGCGGCAATGAAACCTTTGAAGAGATTCTCATTCCCGTAGGGGACACTTTTGAAAAGATCGGGGAGGCGGAAGAGATGGGTCTTGTCCTGGTCCGCTATTTGAACGGATGCTATGCCGTATGGGCGTCGGAGCTGGATGAGTCCACTCTTGAAATCAAGCAGACGGTCACCGCAACAGGGGATACGGCGCCCGAAACGCTGCCGCCCGATACGCCCTGTACCGAGCCGTGATACCGATTTTTCCCTCCATCGGATATGACCGCCTGAGGATGGAGGTGGACGGAGACGGGGTCACGACGCTGGTCTGCGCCCAGGGATGCCCTCTGCGGTGCGCCTACTGTATCAATCCCGAAAGTTCCTGTCAAAAGGGAAAGCCCCGATATGTTTTCACACCGGGGGAGCTTTGGAAAACGCTGAGAGTGGATTCCCTCTATTTTCTTGCCACCGGGGGCGGAGTGACCTTCGGCGGCGGGGAACCGCTCCTTTATGTCGATTTTATGAAGGCATTTTCAGAGCTGGCAAAGGGATGGAAAATCTATGCCGAAACCTCCCTTGCGGTCAATCGCCGTCAGGTGGAGACTGCGGCTTCCTTTGTGGATCACTTTTTTGTGGACATCAAGGACACGAACCCTCAAATTTACGCCGCCTATACCGGAAAAGACGGACGGTTGGCATTGGACAATCTCCGATTGCTGGTGGAGAGAGCGGGCAGTGAGAAGATCACCGTCCGACTGCCGCTGATTCCCGGCTATAACAGCGATGCCGATCGGGACAGGAGCGAGTCCCTGCTCCGGGACATGGGCATTACCCGCTTTGATCGGTTTCACTATCAGATCAGAGACTGGATGAAGGATCGGGTGCCGAAGGGAACAGACGGGGTTGGATCATAAAAAGACGCATATATGACCGATGGAACCATTTGATACAGGATCACGGTTGTACTTCCTTTCAGCGGCACAGTCCTCGGATTGTGCCGCTTTTCCTATCAATTTTTTACAGATAACGGAAAAAAACTTTACACTTTTTGAAAAAAATCCTGACTGTATAAGTAGAAGAGCAAAGCGAAAAGGGAGGATGTTATGGAAACCAATGTCATCAGTGACGAGCAAATCATATCGCTGTATCATCAGAAAGATGAGCGTGCCATCTATGAAACAGATCGGAAATACCGAAGTTATCTTTTGACTGTCGCCCATCCGATCGTCAGTGATTACTCCGACAGGGAAGAGTGTCTGAATGATACCTATCTCGGGGCATGGAATGCGATTCCGCCTGCCGTTCCCAAGTCTCTGAAGGCTTTCCTGACCACCATCATGCGCAGAATTGCCGTCAACCGTTATCATGCCGGAAGGGCAATGAAACGGTGCATCACCGAATATACCTGTTCGCTGAACGATTTTGAGGACTTTCTGACGGATGAGGGGACTGCATCGGAACAGGCGGCAGAGGACCTTGGAAGACTCCTGAATGATTTTGTGCGGTCGCTGACAAAGAGAAGACAGTACATTTTTATGGCAAGGTATTATCTTTCCAGACCGATTGAGGAGATTGTACGGGATTTGGGCTGCAGCACTTCGACGGTCAACAAGGAGATCGCCGCCATCAAAAATGAATTGAGGGGCAAATTGGAAGGAGAGGGCTATTTATGATTTTTCGAAAAGATTTTGAAGACGGAATCAGTCGGATCGATGAGGAAATGGTCGATCAGTTCATCCGGGAGGATGAAAAGCTGAAAATGCAGGGAAAAAGGAAAAAAGTCCGGATTCGGATCGGAATCCTTGTAGCCTGTCTCGCAGTAGGGGTCGCCGGATTGATTCCGCTTGCCCTTCGGATTACCTCTCCGAATACCGAAGCAACGACGGCATCTTCGAACGATGTCAATCCGTCGGTCAGTGAAATCCGGATAACCGATCATGATTGGAAGCTGCTCTCCGATAACGGACAGGTTCTGGAAATGACCATGCAGCCCGAATCGGGAAACCGACCGATTTTGTATCTGAATGCCGATTACAGTCAGGTTAGAGCCGATGTGGATCTCATTCCGGATATTCCCGACGGTTTTGAAAACGATCCGGGGGTTCAGCTGTTTGCCGAATTTCTGTGTTCACAACTCACCTTTGATTATGAACTGCATTTTTCCCTTTATCAAAGGGAATATGTTGACGCTCGTTTTACCGTTCAGGCGATAGAGTGCGGATACACCTATGAGACTGCGCTGGCACGCATCAATGAAGTGTCTGTAAAGCTTTTTCCGTTTTCCAGTGTTGAATGCTTCTATACGCTTACAGAAAGGAAGGTTCTCGAAGAAGACCGTCAGGATGCCATGTTTCGGGAGTTGAAAAAGATGGGAATTGATACTTCCCGTATCGGACAGGTTCTGGAGTATCGGTTTGACCAGATTGATATCCTGATTGATGATCGCTTTTGGTCGAATTCAAGCGATTTTGATGTGATTGCCTATCAATACAACAATCGGTGGTATCTGTATGGCGAAATAGAAGATGACCTTTCCATTGATATGTTGGGCAGGAATGTGGATGAATATTTAGCGGGAGAGGAGACCCGGGGGATTGTAACAGAGATAGGGAAAGGCTACCTCATTATCGGGGACAGACAGGCCATGATGTTTACGGGAGAGCTTGAGGGAATTCAGGTGGGAGACGATGTTTCGGCAGTCTTTTGCGGATTTTTTTCCATCGGTGCCACCTTTACGAAGGATGGTATGGACTTTATTGAACTGAACGGGTTGATCTCGATTGAAAAGACGGTCCCTCCGACGGACGAATGATCCTGAATAATTAAAGATGGAAGTCATACGGGGCTGACGCAAGTGCGCATGCGTCAGCACCACTCGTTGTGGAAAAATCCCACCGACCGTGGAGCGTATCTCAAAAATGCTATTGACAGCTGTGATGCTTTGTGGTAAGATGAAATCAGACAAAAGGCCTGTTGTCACGAAAGAAAGGAGATCAATTGAAGAAGATTATGGATTTGATGATTTCGGAAAACATTCGCAAATACCGCAGAGAGCGGAATATCACACAGGAGCAGATGGCTCAGGCGATCGGAATTTCTCCTCAGTCGGTAAGCAAATGGGAATGCGGGGACGGGTATCCCGACATCACCCTTCTGCCACGCATTGCCAACTATTTCGGAATTACCATTGATACCCTGATGGGCAACGACGACACCGGCCCCAAGGAGGATTTTCAACGCAACATTAAAGAGAAAAGCGAAGAGCAGGATAAAGAAGAAAGACTTCAGCGTACCATCGAGTACTATCGCAAATATTCCAACGATTTCATTGTTATGCGTTCGCTGGCAAGCCAGATTGCCTATAACCGGCGGGACCGATTGGACGAATATCTGCCCCTGCTCAGGGAGGTTTGTGAACGGCTTTTAAAGGACAGCGGTGACAGCGTTATGCGCATTGAAGCCGCTCGCTATATGTGTCTGGTCTGTGAGGAAGACGAGGTTCAGTATTGGCTGAACGCAGATTCACGGTTCTTGCACAAAGAGCGGGGGGACATTTTGGAGGAACGATATCGTTTGCTTGGCGATCGGGACAAATATTTGAATTCGCATTATGCAAACAATTTAGAGGCGGTCATACATCTGTTTGGGAGAGAAGTGCAGAACCCATATCGGACGGCTGAAGGCAGTGCGATGTGGCAAAAACTGCTCTTGCTGATGATGGAGTCCTTTGGCGGCGGCAGTCTGCCGGATGGCTGGACATATTGGTATATTCTGACAAGGCTGAGATTAGCGGCAGCTCTTTGCGGTAGCGGAGAAACAGAACAGAGTCTTCACGAATTGGAAGAGCTGCTGCCTCTCGTAAAACAGTGGTATACGATCCCCTACGGAACGCTGCTCAACCTTGGTTTGCCGACCTTTTTCGGGGAGATGAAGATGAAAAAGGAAGGTTTCAATAAGGGCGAGTACCATCAGATTTACGCACCGGACGGAAGCGCAAGCTTTATCATAGAAAAGATCGAAAATCCCAATTTCGACCTGTATGCCTGCCTGACAAAATCCGACGGGTGGGAATGGTTTGATCCGGTACGAAACGATCCCCGGTTTAAAGCCGTCGTGGAACAGGCAAAAGCCCTGAACGAATCGGAGGAAAAACCGTAAGAAATACGCCGGGCAGATGATATTGGGCATTTATGCCTGTCAGGGACTTCGCAGTCCAATCAAAAAGCAACGAACTCCGCACTTATCATGCGAAGTCCGTTGCTTTTCTTGTTGAAAGGTTCGTTTATCTGTTTTCCGACTGCGATGCGGGCGGTCTGCCACCCATTGGAGGTCTGTCACCCATGGGTGGTCTGTCACCCATTGGAGGTCTGCCATCCATTGGGGATCTGCCGTCCATTGGGGGTCTGTCCCCCATTGGAGGTCTGCCGTCCATGAACCGGTCCTCCGATCCGGAAGAACCGCCGCTGACGAAATTGTCGGTGCGGATGGACAGTTAAGGTTGTGATTTGAAAAATTATTAGTTAGTCGGCGAGCTTATAGCGTCCATAGATGATTTGTTTGCACTCTCGTGGTAAAATATATAGGTACGGAAGGAGTGAATTTAATGAGAACGATTACAAGCGAACAAATCAGGTTATTCAGAGAATATTTGGTCAATGAGGAAAAGGCAATAGCGACGGTCAACAAGTATATTCACGATGTAGAGGAATTTGTGAGCTGGCTACCAAGTCTGCAATTTGACAAGAGTGTCGTGCTGACTTTCAAAAGTTATTTAACTGAGCATTATGCACCTGCAAGTGTAAACGCTGCGCTTTCATCGCTCAACAGCTTTTTCAACTTTATGGAGTGGTACGATCTTAGAGTAAAAAATCTGAAAATTCAAAAGCAGATCTTTGCATCTGCCGACAAGGAGTTGACAAAAGCGGAATATGACCGCCTTTTGCAAGCGGCTAAGCAGAAGAAAGACGAGCGGCTTTATCTTCTGATGCAAACGATCTGTTCCACGGGTATTCGTGTGTCAGAGGTACGTTATATTACCGTCGAGGCAGTTGAATACGGTGTTGCCGCAATCAAATGCAAAGGCAAGCGCAGACAGGTGTTCTTACCAAAACAGCTGTGTCAAATACTCAAGCAGTATATCAAGAAACAAAAAATAAAAAGCGGCGCAGTTTTCGTAACGAAAAACGGCAACCCGCTTGACAGATCGAATATATGGTTGGATATGAAAAAACTATGCAAGGCGGCGAATGTGTCGGAGAAAAAAGTTTTCCCGCACAACCTTCGTCACCTTTTTGCACGCACTTATTACAGTATGCAGAAAGACATTGTGAGATTGGCTGATATACTTGGGCATAGTAATGTAAATACAACGAGGATTTATACAATGGAAACCGGAGATGTACACCGAAGGCAGATTCAAAAACTCGGATTGCTTCGGTGTTAAAATATATACCACATAATTCCTATTATGTAGTGACATATTATTCATAATATATATATCACAAATTTCAGTTTTTGTCAATGATTTTCAACTATAAAGTTAAGGTGTTGGAAAATATTTACAAAATAGAAACAAAAGCGTCGATGAATATTTACAAAATTGCATAACAAAGCAGGTCAATGATTAATGATTTTTTCATTGACCGTATTAGGCGTACTAGATACAAGTATGATTTTATATTAATTCATTGTAAATACTACATAATAGGAATTATGTGGTAAAAAAGTCACGGAGGTTAATCAACATGAAAAGAAACTTTTTGAAGGTAATGGTATTGATTTTGTCGATGCTGTTAATGATCTCAATGATTGCTGGGTGTGGTGAACAAGGCACTACCGGTCCACAAGGTCCTGCAGGAGCTGATGGTACGGATGGCAAATCTGCATATGAACTTGCAGTTGAAAACGGTTATACCGGCACCGTTGCTGAATGGCTTGCGTCTCTTGTAGGAGAGGTCGGTATGGCAGGACAGAATGGTACGGATGGCATCAACGGTAAAGACGGTGCGAACGGAAAATCTGCATATGAGCTTGCCGTCGAAAAGGGCTATACGGGTACGCTTGACCAGTGGTTAGAGTCGTTGGTTGGGAAAAACGGCTTAAGCGGTTCCAACGGTCAGGACGGTACTGATGGAAAAGACGGTGCAGATGGAAATGATGGCGTCGACGGTCAAAATGGAAAATCCGCATATGAGCTTGCTTGTGAGAACGGGTTTGAAGGATCGCTTTCCCAGTGGCTGGATTCGCTGATCGGCAAAGACGGCTTGAATGGCACAAACGGCACTGACGGCATGGATGGTGCCGATGGTAATGACGGTAAATCCGCATATGAGCTGGCTTGCGATGCAGGATTTGAAGGAACTCTTACGGAATGGCTCGCTTCACTGGTAGGCAGAGATGGTTCTGCCGTAGAAAAAGGCGATAAAGGTGATAAAGGTGATACTGGAGCAGAGGGTAAGTCTGCCTATGAGCTTGCTGTTGAAAATGGATATAACGGAACAGTAACAGAGTGGCTTGCCTCCCTGGTTGGAGAAACGGGTGCTACAGGTGCAACTGGTGCTGACGGTAAGAATGGTCAAAATGGGGAATCCGCTTACGAGCTAGCTGTGGCAAAAGGATACCAAGGCACAGAAAACGAGTGGCTTTCCTCTCTGGTAGGTGCAACTGGTGCGAACGGAAAGTCTGCTTATGAGTTGGCTATTGAAAACGGTTATACGGGCGATGTGCAGACCTGGCTTGCTTCTCTTGTCGGCGTAGCAGGGAAGGACGGTATTGATGGTAAAGACGGTCAGTCTGCATATGAACTTGCAGTAGAACTCGGCTACGAGGGTACTGAATCCGAATGGATAGCGTCTCTCGCAGGTCAAAATGGAACGGATGGTAAAGACGGCGCAAATGGCAAATCTGCATATGAACTTGCCTGTGATAATGGATTTGAAGGATCACTTTCCCAGTGGCTTGACTCTTTGATCGGTGAAGCAGGCAAGGACGGTATCAATGGTACAAATGGTAAGTCTGCATATGATCTTGCCGTTGAAAATGGTTTTGAAGGTACAGTGACAGAATGGTTGGCATCTCTCGTTGGCAAAGACGGAGCAGCAGCTGAAAAGGGCGAGGATGGGACAGACGGTATGTCAGCATACGAACTTGCAGTTGAAAACGGTTACACGGGTGACATTCAAAGCTGGCTTGCAAGCCTTGTAGGAACAAACGGTAAGGATGGCGAAGACGGAGCGGATGGTAAGTCTGCGTATGAACTTGCTGTTGAAAATGGTTACAATGGTACTGAAATAGAATGGCTTGCTTCCCTTGTTGGAACAAAGGGAGAAAAGGGCGATAAAGGAGATACCGGTGCGGCAGGTGCCGACGGTAAAACTCCTTACATTAAAGACGGTAACTGGTGGATTGGGGACACCGATACAGGTGTGAAAGCCGAAGGAACTGCGGGAACTTCCGGCACACAAGGCGAAGCCGGCACAAGCGTTACAAATGCTTATGTCGATGAAAATCTCCACCTTTGGATTGAACTGTCCAATGGCACAAAAATTGATGCAGGGTATGTCGGGGTTACAGTGAATCCTCCGGCAACTACTACATATACAGTAACCTTTAAGGACTACGACGGAACGGTTCTGAAAACCGAAACGGTTGAAGAAGGCAAGAGTGCTACTGCCCCTGCTGATCCCACGAGAGACGGATACACATTTACCGGATGGGACAAAGAGATTAACAATATAACAAGTGATTTGACAGTAACTGCTGTATACCGGCAGGATTCTACTAATCCCACCATTGTGGTAAGCAGCACTACCGCAAGTGCAGGGGAAACAGTTGAAATTAATATAAAAATTCAGAACAATCCGGGAATAGCCGGAGCAAAATTTGTTATTTCATATGATTCAAAGCTGACACTTACTACTGCGACAAATAGCGAAGCCTTTTCTGCACTGGATTATACAAAGCCGGCATCGTTTTCAAGTCCGTGTCCGTTCAATTGGGATTCATTGGATGCAGAATCAAATGTTGACGGAGTATTCTTGATTTTGACATTTACAGTTGACGACAGTGTTGTTGTAGGTGATGAATTGAATATTATTGTTTCATATACTTCAGGTGATGTTTATGACGCTGACTTGAACGATATCACACTTGATCTTGTCTGCGGAAAAATAACGATAGAGTAATTAAAGGAGAAAATAAAATGACAAAGAAAATTATAGCATTTATTTTGTCATTGATAATTGCTGTTTCTTGTTTACCTTTAAGCGTATTTGCCATTGAAAATGACGAAGGCAGTTATTCTGCTACAGATACGGCTATATATGTTGAAAATACATATTGCGTTGTCGGAAATACGGTAGACGTAAATATTAATATTATCAATAACCCCGGAATTGCCGGCGCAAAATTCAGCATATCTTTTGATAGCAATTTAACTTTGGTTAGTGTTTCGGAAGAAGGAGGTGCTTTTGAAGTACTGGATTACACAGCTCCTGAAACATTATCCAGCCCATGTTTATTCAACTGGGACTCATTG
>JBJDZN010000010.1:0-2862 GCA_051868045.1 Eubacteriales bacterium | reverse complement strand
TGTATCATTATTTCGGTTATACCATCCTCAATCGCAGGGGCAGACCTACCAACTGCGAGTTTCTCTCCATGATTACGGATCACGTCCGACTTAAATTGAAAACGGCTGCAGCAAAATAGAGCTTTGCTGCAGTCTCTTTTATATTAGGATAGATAAAATCGGAAACCGGGTATCCGCTTCAAGGAGTCACGATGAAGAAAAAATTCCTTATCGTATTGACTAACCTGATTTTTTATGCTATATTCTATGAAAAGGGCATCGTGTAATGCGGGACAAGCCGATCTTTGGTGCCATGTCAAATGCTACTGAATTGCCCGTATGATGAATGAGGGATACAGAATGATATATGATACTGCCATTATCGGCACGGGTCCTGCCGGACTTTCTGCCGCACTGAATCTGAAAATTCATGAAAAGAGTTTCCTTTGGATCGGAAGTCGGAATCTCAGTGACAAGATCACAAAAGCAGAGCGCATTTCCAATTACCCGGGACTGATCAATCTTTCCGGCAAGGAGATGAACGAAATATTCCGTCAGCAGGTCGATACCATGGGAATTGAGATCACTGAACAGATGGTCAACTCCGTCATGCCCTTTGGTGATCATTACGCACTGATGGCAGGCAGTGAATTTTATGAAGCCAGAACGGTGATTCTGACCACCGGTATCGCAAGTGTCGGAACCCTTCCCGGCGAAAGCGAATATGTTGGAAAGGGTGTCAGTTATTGCGCCACCTGCGACGGAAACCTGTATCGTGGAAAGACCGTTGCCATTGTCTGCAATGCCGCCAGATTTGAGCATGAGGTCAGCTACCTTTCCGATCTTGCCGCAAAGGTATACTATTTCCCGCTCTATAAAAATGTAACCGTGTCTGCCGGTAATCTGGAAATCATGAATCGGAAAGCTGTCGGAATATTCGGCGAAAAGCGGGTAGATGGGATCAAACTATCAGGCGGAGATACCATTTCGGTGGACGGCGTTTTCTGTCTGCGGGATTCCGTTGCCCTCTCGACGCTGCTTCCGAAAATGGCGACCGAAAACGGACATATTGTCGTTGACCGGTCCATGGCAACCAATCTTCCCGGAGTGTTCGCCGCCGGAGACTGTACCGGTCGCCCTTATCAGTATGCCAAATCAGTGGGCGAGGGGAATGTGGCGGCGCACAGCGTCATTGAATACCTGTCCCGGACAGGAACCTCTTCGAAATAAACGACAACTTCCCTGCTTTGATTTTCATTCAAAGCGAGACGCAGGTTAAACGAACGGAATAACCGTGTTACAGTGAGGTAAAGGATGTTAAACCAACAGATTCTGGATACCTATGAAAACATACTGAAGGAAGAACTGGTCCCCGCCATGGGTTGTACCGAACCGATCGCCGTTGCCTATGCCGGTGCTCTCGCACGGAAAACACTGGGGACTCTGCCCGATTCGGTGGAACTGACGGTCAGCGGTAATATCATCAAAAATGTGAAAAGCGTTATCGTTCCCCACACAAACGGACGGAAAGGACTGCATACTGCTGTCGCCGTAGGAATCTGCTGCGGAGACGCCGATAAAGAGCTTGAAGTCATATCCGATGTCAGTGAACAGCAACTGACGGCTATGACAGCTTTTCTGGAAACGGCAGAGATCTGCGTAAAAGAATCGGATTCAGGCTGCCCTTTTGATATTCAGGTTTCTGCCGTCAAAGGCGGAGACCGTTCCTATGTTCGTATCATCGGCAATCACACCAATGTGGTATCCCTTCGCCGGAATCAAGAAATCCTGATTGAAAAACCCTTCTCGGATGAAGTCATTCATGCCTCCGAAAACCGCAAACTGCTGAATGTCAAGGACATTGTTGCTTTTGCCGACGAGGCAGATCTTGACCGTATTGGTCAGGTTCTGGATCGGCAGATCGAATACAACATGGCGATTTCAGAAGCGGGAATGACCAACGGATACGGCGCAAACATCGGAAAGATATTGCTCCGTTCTTACGGAGGAAGTGTGCAGAACAGAGCCAAGGCGTATGCTGCCGCCGGATCGGATGCCCGTATGAACGGATGCGAACTGCCCGTTGTCATCAACTCCGGAAGCGGAAATCAGGGTATCACAGCTTCAATTCCGGTTATCATATATGCAAAGGATTGCAGTGCATCGAAGGAACTGCTCTATCGAGCTCTGATTGTGTCCAATCTCGTAACCATTCATCTGAAAACGGGAATCGGAAGTCTGTCCGCCTATTGCGGCGCAACCAGTGCCGGTGTCGGTGCAGGTGCGGGAATTTGTTATCTGTACGGCGGTCGCTATGATGAGATTGCGCACACCATTGTCAATGCTCTGGCGATCAATTCCGGAATGCTCTGCGACGGTGCCAAGGCAAGCTGTGCGGCAAAAATCGCTTCGGCTGTGGAAGCCGGTCTTCTCGGAATGCAGATGTATTTTCACGACAGCCAGTTCTACTGCGGAGACGGACTCGTGGCAAAAAATGTGGAAGACACCATTCGGACGGTCAGCACCATCGCACGGGAAGGAATGCGGCAAACGGACAACGAAATCATTCATTTTATGACATTAAACGATTGACAAATACATAAGGAATTCCATAACAGAAACGAGGGAGTTCATTGAAGATTACGGGAAAAAAACTGTTTCAATCGGCACAAACCTGTCTCTGCATTCTGATCGGAAACGCCCTGCTGGCGTTTTTGGTTGTTGCCTTCATCATTCCCCACAATATTTTGGTAGGGGGGACAACGGGAATCGGAATTGCTTTGAACCAGCTTTTTCACATGGATACCGCCCTGCTGATTCTCATACTGAATACGCTTCTTCTGATTTTCGGTGGCATCGTGTTGGGACGGAAGTTTGTCATAT
>JBJDZN010000009.1:0-46083 GCA_051868045.1 Eubacteriales bacterium | reverse complement strand
TCTTCCCGACAGCCTGCCTATCTTACCACATTCTTCCCCCTTTGTCAAGGGGTTTCCACAAAAAAATTTCCGGTTTTTTCAGACTTTTTCATCTGAGCGAACTGCGGTCGTCCTTCGTACCCGAAGAACGACCGCAGCACCTATGTCAATCGGCTTTTTTGAGCTTGGCATAGGTAGCCATAAGCTTTTTGGTACCGACCGAATCAAACGCAATCTCGTAAAGCGTATCCGAAGACATGGGACGTACCGACAGAATTTCTCCCCTTCCGAAATTGGGATGCCGGACAATCTCACCGACCTCAAAACGTTCAGTCTGAGCAGACGGCTTCATATCAAACACCGTCTTCTCTTTGATTGCCTGAGCTGCCGGCTTCTTCTTGACATACTCCGGCATTTCAAAATTGCTGACTTTCTTTGGCTGTTCTACGGTGGTATCCACGATCAGATTACCGGGAATTTCAGTGAAAAAGGGTGAAATCGGATTGAACACCGTTCTTCCGAAGAGCATTCTCTCCTTCGCATGAGTGCAATAGAGCCGCTCTCTTGCCCTTGTGATTGCCACATAGGCAAGACGGCGTTCCTCCTCCATCTCATTATTATCCATCATTGCCATATGTCCCGGGAAGATGCCCTCTTCGAAGCCGGGCAGGAAAACAACCGGGAACTCCAGTCCTTTTGCGCTGTGAATGGTCATCATGACCACGGCATCGGCATTCTTATCATAGTTATCAATATCCGATACCAGCGCATATTCCTCCAGAAAACCGCTCAGAGAAGGCTCATCCGCATTGTTTTCATACTCAATCGCATTGGAAACCAACTCCTGAATATTCTCCAGGCGATCCTGCTCGGCGATCCCTGCGGCAACCAGCATATCCCGATAGCCGGACAGTTCAATCGTCTTTTGAAACAGCGACGACAGGCTTTCTTTCTCGGCAATTCGTTGAAGTTCCCGGATCAGAGAGGCAAAATTTGCCAGATTGGCGGCAGATTTCTGAAGTGCCACATACTGATTGGCCTTCTGAATGATCTCAAACATGGAAACGCCTTCCACTCTTGCAATCTCAGCGATGGCATTCAGGGTTGTCGTTCCGATCTTTCTTTTCGGCTCATTGATGATTCTCAGCAGATGCAGATCGTCCTTTGGATTTAAAATCAGCGTCAGATACGCCACAATATCCTTGATTTCCTTGCGATCGGTGAATCGGGTACCGCCGATCACCCGGTAAGGAACACCCGATTTGGAAAAAACCTTTTCCAAGGCGTTAGACTGAGCATTCATCCGATAAAGGATGGCAAAATCGCTGAACTTTTTCCCGTTATCCCTGCACATGGCGAGGATCTGATCGGCAATATATCCGGCTTCATCACTTTGATTTGCCACTTTCCGCAGAACAATCGGCTCACCGCTGTTTTTGGACGTCCAGAGCTTTTTACCCTTTCTGCCCACATTGTTGGCAATCACCGCATTGGCAGCATCCAGAATGGTCTGAGTGGACCGATAATTCTGCTCCAGTTTGATGACCTTTGCATCCGGGAAGACCTGATCAAAGCCCAGAATATTCTCGATGGTTGCCCCACGGAAACGGTAGATCGACTGGTCGTCATCGCCGACAACCATCAGGTTCCTTCTGCCGCCCGACAGCAGGGTTGCCAGCACGAACTGGGCGTGGTTGGTATCCTGATACTCATCTATGCAGACGTAGCGGAAATGTCGCTGGAGATATTCACGGGTTTCGGTACTGGTGGTCAACAGTTCCACCGTGCGGACGATGATATCATCAAAATCCACTGCGCCGATCTCCTTCAGACGTGCCTGATAGAGGGCATACACCTTGGCAATCTGACCTTCCCTGAAATCCTTCTGCGCCTCGCCTGCCATATCTTCGGGAGTCAGCAGCTTGTCCTTCGCCCGGCTGATTTTATTCTGAACCATCTTCGGGGGCAGAACCTTGTCGTCAATGTTCTTCTCCTTCAGGATCTGCACGATCAACTTTTTGGAATCATCGGTATCGTAAATGGTGAAATTTCCGGAAAGTCCGATGTTTTCCCCGTACCGGCGAAGCAGACGGACGCAGATCGAGTGGAAGGTTCCTGCCCAGATTTCGCCTGCACCGGTTTCCTCTCCGATAACCTTGGTCAGACGCTCCTTCATCTCATTTGCCGCTTTATTGGTAAAGGTGATCGTCAGCATCGCCCAGGGGGGACAAGGGTCTACCGCATACTCCGAGAGAAGGTTTGCAATTTCTTCATCGGGAAGATTGATGGCATTTTCCAGCCTGACCGCATCCTCTTCGGTAATGCCCGGTTTGTTCTCATAATAGGCGTTTCCGTAGCGGATGATATGGGCAATCCGATGAACCAGCACCGTCGTCTTTCCGCTTCCCGCTCCGGCAAGAACCAGAAGAGGGTTGTTGACCGTATAGACCGCCTCTCGCTGTTTATCATTCAAAAATGAGTAATGCTTATCAAAAAGGGCCTGCTTCGCACGGGTAAAGCGAAGCTCCACCTGATTGTTATCCGACATGAGTTCCTCCAATGCTTATCGCCAACGGGTCACTTCAGCGACCGATTCTACTTTATTATAGCAAATTTTTCGACAAATGTCAATCGTTTTTCCGAAAGTCGGAGGAACAAAAAGTTCGGACGGGATGAAAGGTTCGTGTCTTGACGATCGGTGCGCCATTCATCCCGGCAAAAGACATCAGGTTTACGAGAAAGAGAGGGGCATAATCACGAGAATTTATTGGAAAGTCGCAGATTATCGGCGATCATTGCGATGAACTCGCTGTTGGTGGGCTTTCCACGGCTGTTCTGAATGGTATATCCGAAATAGGCATTCAGGACATCCACGTCTCCCCGATCCCACGCCACCTCGATGGCGTGTCGGATCGCCCGCTCAACCCGGGACGAGGTGGTTTTGTACATCTTTGCCACCGACGGATAGAGAACCTTCGTCACCGAATTGATGGCATCCGAGTCCCGTATGGTCAGAAGAATCGCCGTCCGCAGGTACTGATAGCCCTTGATATGGGCGGGAACGCCGATCTGGTGAATCACCTTTGTGACCTGGGATTCCATATCCCCACCGAACACCGTCGGCTGCACTTCGGCAACGCCGGTCCGCATTTCCCTCTTTGCCATAAGCCGTGCGATCCGCTCTCCCAGACTGCGATATTCAAGGGGCTTGAGAAGGCAATACTCCACGCCCTCCTCGGTTGCCTCATAGAATATGTTCTGATTGTTGACAGCCGACAGCACGAAAAAGCAGGGTGCGCTATCCGAACCGAATGAAAGTGCCCGAACATCCCGGATCAGACCGATGTAGTCCCGTCCCGGAATCCAGACATCCAGCAAAACGATGTCCGGATGCTCTGTATTTACCTTCAGCAGAAGCTCGCCGGCATCGGCCGCCTCACTGACCAGGCTGTAACCCAGCTGACTTAAATTCTTTACACAATCTTTCCGGAATTCTTCATCTCCATCACCAATCAAAATTTTTGTTCTTTTGACACTTGACTCCATTTTTGTGTTCACTCTCCCGTAATTTGATTTTTGTTACCCCTATCGTAACATATTTTGCCAATATTTTCAATTGGCATTTTGGGCAAAGAATTGAGGCGGGGAATAAAATCTTTCAGGGTCTCAAACCAAACAGAAAAATAAACTGTCGAATCGGCGCAGATGCCGCAGAGGAGCGAAAACGAAAAAATTCCGCTTCCCTGCCAACAGATGACAGGGAAGCGGAAAATCTTTTGTAAAAATTTCAGCTTTTTTGTGTTTTATTCTGATCGGTTTTTTTGCACATTTCCTTCAGGTAGTCAACCTCGTATTTGTTCAGGTACCGCCACTTTCCCTTGGCAATGTCCAGTTCCAGATCACCGATGGCAATCCGCCGCAGATGCCTGACCGTCAGATTGCACTGTTCACACATTTTTCGGATCTGGCGGTTTCTTCCCTCGTACAGGATCATCCGGATGGTTGTTCCGGTTTCACTTCGGCTGACAATCGAGCATTCCACCGGCATGATCTGATAGTCGTCGATGGTCATTTCACCCGAAAGCCGATTCAACGTTGCCCTCGTGACCTCCTCTTCCACCCGCACATGGTAGATTTTGGGGATTTGATGTCTGGGATGGGTAAGAGCGTTGGTCAACTCGCCGTCATTGGTCATCAGGAGCAGTCCCTCCGAATCCATATCCAGCCGACCGACCGGATAGATCCGCACGCCCACATCGGACACCAATTCGGCGACCGTCTTCCTTCCCTTTTCGTCAGACAGGGTAGTGACGTATCCCGTAGGCTTATTGAGCATGACATAGACGGGATGTGTTCCCGCCTTCACCACGATATGCCTTCCCTTGTATTCCACACGGTCACGGTCGGGACGAATCTTCATGCCGATTTCGGCAGGGACACCGTTGACCCTGACATTACCTTCACTGATTTCCCTCTCGGCGGCTCTGCGGGAACAGATTCCCTGATCGGAGAGGAACTTCTGTATTCTGATTTCTTCCATTGTTGTTTTGTTTTCAATGCCTTTCTTTTATGCGATACGGTTGGCGTTATCTTGCCCTTTTGGCAAGCAAAGTTCCCACAAACCGAAGAATACTGAGAAAAAAAGAGGCGATTTTTTCAAGCAGTGTGGGCGGCAGTTCCTCTGCCTGAACCTCCCATTCGGGATAGAGTTCCAGCGTTCCGATGACTCGCCCGTCCTGCAAAAACAGGACTTTTCCCTCCGCTTCATCGGGTGAGACGGGGGCATATTCAAAATTCGGCAACTGAATCTGCACCTCATAGTCGGATTCCGTCCCCTTGGGCATCCAGACCGTCAGTTCCTGACGGTTTGAACAGCGCACCCGATCGGTGACTCCCCCCTCAAGGAGAAGTTCTGCGGTAATTTCTCCCGGTGTTGCCAGCGTCACCTTTTCAAAGCACGAATAGCCGTAGTCCAGCATGGCGGTATGATCCCGCCAGTCATCGGGGTCCCGCAGGGTGACGGCAATCAACGTCAATCCGTCCCGTTCCGCCGCAGAGACAAGACATCTTCCCGTCCGCATGGTATAGCCGGTCTTGACCCCAATTGCCCCATCGTAGGTCATCAGCATCCGGTTATGGTTAGTGAACCATCTCGTAACCTCTGACAGGGAGGTAGACACATACTTCCGCTCGGACACGATCTTCCGGAATTCGGGATTCTGCAGGGCGCAGGCGGCAATTTCGGCAAGATCCGCCGCCGAGGTGTAATGATCGGGATCGTCCAGCCCGTGGGGATTGCAGAAATGGGTATTGGTAAGTCCCATCTCCTTCGCCCGCTTATTCATAAGCTCCGCAAAGCTCTCCACACTGCCCGAAACGGCGATGGCAATGGCAGTTGCCGCATCGTTGGCACTCTGCAATAGCAGGGCGTAGAGCAGATCGGTAAGGGTGATCTGCTCCCCTGCAATCAGATAGGCAGAGGAACCCTCAACCCCTACCGCCTCCTTGGGGACGGTAATGACGCTGTCGGCGGGAAGCTGTTCTATCGCCACCAGTGCCGTCATGATTTTAGTGGTACTTGCCATGGGCAGACGGACGTCGCTGTTCTTCGTATACAGCACCACTCCGTCCGCAGACCGAAGGATTGCCGCCTGTGCGGAAACGGTCGGCGGGGATTCGTCAGGCTCCTCCGCCTCCGGAACCATTGGGCTGATGCCGAAAAAGAGCAGGCATATTCCCATCAGCACCGCTAAAAAGCGGGTTCCTGCACCCATGCGCCACCGCAAAGACGATCATCCTCTCTCATTGGAATCGTTTCATTCTATGAGAGGGGGATTTTCTTTATGACTCGGGTTCAGCAGACTCGACCGAAGCGGTCTCGCCATCTGCGGAAGCAGGCGCATTTTCCGCATCCGCAGAACCGTCGTCCGATTTTGCCGGCTCATCGTTGTTCTTCTTCTTTTTGATCAGCTTCAGAATCTTTTCCACGATTTCAGGGGAACGCTCGGCAAAATCCACGATCTTGTCGATCTTGTCGGGAACCGGTGCGCCGTTGGATACGCCGGGTGCGCTGACAGGCAGATATTCCACACTGCCGTCCGCCTTGGTGATCAGAAATCCCACCGGAGTCAGAGTCACGCCGGTTCCGCCGCCTCCGCCGAAGTTCGCCGACTTCTGATTGGGGGTGACATTCTTTCCGAAAAAGTCCACGCCGCCAGAGGCATAACCCATGGCAACCTTGGAGACGGGGATGATCACCGTACCACCGGTGGTGGCAACCGGCTGTCCGACAACCGTGTTGACGTCAATGATCTCCTTAATGTTTGAGAGAGAGGTGTTGATCACACCTGTCAGTTTACTTTCTTCCATACTCTTACCTCCGTATATAGATATTATTTTCCCTTAGCCGTTGTCTTAGATTTTTCCGGATCGAAAAAACGCTTCCGGATGAATCCGCCCAGTGCCGCAAATACCATGGCAAAAAGATGCCACACACGCAGACGGAAGATCAGATGGAGATCTGCCGTTGATTTTTCCGACAGGAAATCGGCTTCCACCGAGATGTTCTCCCGATGCTTTGCCTTGAAATTGGTGACGGTGGACAGAATCTCAATCAGATACGCCACGCCTTGGCAGACCATCCCGTACATTATTGCCGTTTTTGCGGCATCCTCACCGGCAACGGTGATTTTCAGCCTGACCGCTTCAATACGAAAATGCTTTCCGAAACTTCTGACCAGTCCTTTGACCATTTCGAGAATCTGCCAGACCAGATCCAAAATATCGGCAACACTTTTTTGGGGCTTTTTCCGGGCAGGCATATTTTGTGGGGCGGCAGTTTTCTTCTTTGCTTCGGATTGCTTCTTCTTTTCCAGTTTTTTTTGAGCATTTGCCTGTTTTTTTTGTTCTTTTTTCGCCTTTTTTGCCAGCATCTTCCGGTATTTCCCGGGTGAATAGTGCTCGGGATTCGGAATTTTCTTCTTTCCCGGCACCAATCGGATATTCAGGAAAAGCACCCGCAGGGAAAGGACCAGCTGACCGTCGTAGATCAGAATCAGATTTGCCCGGAGCATCCCCACAAGCCAGAAAAAGAGCAGAATACAGCCGATGACAATCAGTGCCGTCAAGCGTCGGTCACCTTCCTTTCCATTCGGTGGAATCTGTGGATTCTGTGGATTTATTTATTCGCCGGTCTTTTTGACCTCATAACACTGAGAAATCCGTGCCGGATAGCTTTCGAGAAGTTTCCCGTCGTAACAAATAATCACACGGTCTCCCGCCTGAAGGTCGGACAGGGAGATGGCATTCCCCGATTCATCCACTACCGGATCGGAGCCGGACACCGATACGGCAATGAGATCGGAAGAATTTGCCTCGTTTGAGTCCTCGTCGGGAATCACGGTCAGCGTATATTTGCCGATTTCGGACACGGTCGCCTCAAAGGTCGTGCGGACACCTGAATCCACATACTCGGTGGCATCAACATAGTCGTTTGCCTCCTGCTCACTGAGCAGTTTTGGACCGCAGGACAGGAAGACAGGGCATAACAATAGAAGCATCAGGATGAAAAAGAGTTTTTTCATGGCAAATTCTCCCTTTATCGGCATTTATCGGGATTGTTCCGGCAGTTGGTCAGATTCCTTCAATGGTGACGGCTTCCCCGCTCTTCTCGGGATCCGCCGGCTTTGGCAGATCGTCAAGGGATTCCACCCCGAAAACACGGAGAAAATCGGCGGTAGTGCCGTACAGATTGGGTTTCCCGGGGACATCCAGCCGACCTTTGACCTCAATCAGCGATTTTTCGGTCAGTGCCGAGATGGCATAACCCGAATCCACCCCCCGAATCTGCTCGATGACTGCCTTTGTGATGGGCTGATTATAGGCGATAATCGCCAGTACCTCCAGGCAGGCATTGGACAGCTTGCCTCTCTGGCGGATTCCAAGGGCGAGACGAATATAATCCTCGTACTTTTCCTTGGTACAAAGCTGAACACTGCGATCCAGCGTTACAATCTGAATGCCTCGGTGACCGCTTTGATAGCCTTCCTTCATATGGGCGATGATTTCCCTGACAGTGGACACGGGAAGAGAGAGAATTTCGGCGATTTTAGCATACTCCAGAGGATAGCCTGCGGCAAACAGCATCGCCTCAATGATCTCCTCGGCTTCCTCATCGGACACCGAAAATTCAGTTTGATCGGTGAAAACGGACATCAGACAGACTCCTTACGGTTCATTTTTATCATGGGGTTCTCTTCATCTCCGTAGCAGGAAATTCTGCCGGTACGGATCAGGGTCAGAATCGCCATAAAAGAAGCGATCAAATCGCTTTTACTTTGAGAAGTCAGCAGAATCTCCTCAAAGCTCTGATCCCCCTTTTTACGCAGGCTGCGAAGAATGGCAAACAACTTTTCGGGGATAGGGGTAATTTTACGGGTCAGGATGGCGTTCAGGGTCTTGATGGGCAGGTCGGTATGATTCTCCTTCTCCATCTTCAGGCGAAAGAGCATCCGATCGAATGCCTTGGTAAGCTGCTCTGTGGTATGGTCGCAGACATAGGTACGGTCGATGCCGACCTCGTCGGTCTCCTTTATAAAACGACCCTGATAGTCCTGATAACGTTCCCTGAGCATTCCTGCCTCCAGCTTTGCCTTCCGATATTCCAGAAGGGCATCTACCAGTTCTTTTCTGGGGTCCTCCGCCTTCTCGGCTTCGGGCTTGGGCAGGAGCATTTTACTTTTGATCAGCATCAGTCTGGACGCCATCTCGAGAAATTCCCCGGCAACATCCATGTCCAGCTTCTGCATCCGTTCAATCGTCTCCATGTACTGATCAAAAATCAGGGAGATGGGAATATCGTAAATGCTGACCTTATTCTTGGCGATCAGCGACAGAAGGAGATCGAGTGGACCCTCGAAAACCTCCAGTTTGAATGAAAGTTCCTCGTATTCCATAATCGTCGATCAAAACATGGCAAACAGGGCAGCAATGGCATTCCAGACGGCGTTCACCAGTGCGGTCATTCCGGATATCAGCAGATCGGAAAGATAACCGAAGGGCAGCGTAAGAACACACGTACAGATCAGGAGCAGGACGACAAGCATTATGATCCGCTCATATTTCATGACAGCAAAGTAGAATCGGTCGGGCAGGAAGACAAAAGCAATGCGGGAGCCGTCAAAGGGCGGAACGGGGAGCAGGTTGAAGACAGCAAGATAGGCATTCAGCATAATGAAATTCTGAACAAACCCATAAAGAACCAGCTGCCAGACGTAATCGGGGTCGTAATAGATCGTATCACCGATCTCAATTACGTGGGAAAACAGATTGCAATGTCCCAGAATCACAAAAACGACAACACCGATAAAAGCCAGCAGAAGATTGGCGCAGGGACCCGCCAGGGCGGTAAGAGCCATGCCCTGCTTGGGTTTCTTATAATATCTGGCATTGACCGGAACCGGCTTTGCCCATCCGATGCCGAAAAGCAACATGGAAAGCGCGCCCAAGGGGTCAAGATGCTTCAGTGGATTGAGGGACAGCCTGCCGAGATTGCGGGCAGTGGGGTCCCCCAGCTTATAGGAGACATATCCATGTGCCACCTCATGAACGGTCAGGGAGATCAGGATGATCGGAATGGTCATCAGAAGCATTACCAACATTTCACGGGCTGACATTCCCGACCTCAGATAGTTTAACAGCATGGAAAACTCTCTCCTTCATTCTTTCAGATATCAGATATCGTTTCGGTACAAATCCTCATAGGGCTCACGACGGATTGCCAGACGATCCTGTCCGTCCCGGACAAAGACCATAGCGGGTCTGGGAACACGGTTATAGTTGGATGCCATGGAATAATTATAGGCACCCGTCACCAGAACGGCAAGGATATCTCCCCGCTCGGCGGGCTGAATCATCATATTTTCACCGATCAGATCGCCTGACTCGCAGCACCTGCCGGCAATGGTACAGTTCAGCGTTTTGGGTTCCGACGCCTTATTGGCGATCAGAGCGGTATATTTGGACTGATAGAGGGCATACCGGGGATTGTCGGTCATACCGCCGTCCACCGACACGTAGGTGCGCACACCCTCGATTTCCTTAACACTGCCCACGGTGTACAGGGTAAGCCCGGCGGCTGCAACAATGGACCGCCCCGGCTCCATAAGGATAGCGGGCTTATTCAGTTGGAATTTCCCGCAAAGTTCGTCCAGTACGGCACCGATTTCACGGATATTGTTCTCATAATCCACCCGGGGATCGTTTTCGGTATACGCAACGCCGAAACCGCCGCCCAGATTGATCTTTTTTGCCTCATATCCGGTTTTCGCCTTCATATCTGCCATGAACTCAAGCATAACCAGCATCTGATCCCGATAGGGCTGACTTTCCTGAATCTGGGATCCGATATGGCTATGAAAGCCCATCAGAAGAACATTCTTCTTGGAAAGTGCCAGACGGACCAGTTTTTCAGCCTGTCCCGTTACGATGGGCGTGCCGAATTTGGAATCCAGCTCACCGGTTGAGATCGCCTTCTGGGTATGGGGATCAATATTGGGAGTCAGCCGAAGCATAATGGGCTGTATCTTGCCCATCTCACCTGCAATCCGGTCCAGTGCCTCCAGTTCCTCAAAGGAATCCACCATGAATTCCCCAACCCCTGCCTCAATTGCGGCACGGATTTCACTGTCGGTCTTATTGTTTCCGTGCAGGCAGGCTTTCTCCAGAGGGAATCCTGCCGCCTGAGCCGTATACAATTCTCCAAGGGAGACCAAATCCACATAAATTCCCTCATCGGCAGCGATTCGGTAAATCTCCTTGCAGGAAAGGGCTTTACTGGCATAGTGAATCTCGCTTCCCTTTCCGAAGTACCGCTCGGCGGCAGACTGATAGGTCCGCATATTTGCCCGAACCGTATTTTCGTCCATGACATAGAGAGGGGTTCCGTATTTTTTGGCAAGTTCTACCGTATCGGTTCCGCCGATGGTGAGATTTCCATTTGTTCCGATATTATAACAGGGGTGAAGCATATTTCGGGTTCTCCTTGGTTTTACTCTTTCATTTTTTCTGTTCCGGCAGTTTATGCCAGATATTTTCCGATTTCAGATATGATCTCATCCTTACCCTCTCCGCTTTGCGCCGAGAAAGGGATCACCGTCCTTCCCGCAAGATACGGGCAGGCGAGCAGTTTTTCCATCGCTTGGGTCCGCTCGGTTTTGTTCAGTTTATCCGCCTTTGTGGCGATGACGAAAAAAGGGATGCCGACTCTCGTCAGGAAGTCCAGCATGGTCAGATCGTCGGCGGTGGGTCCCACTTTGAGATCAATCAGTTGGGCAACCGCCGCAATACGGTCGTTTTTCTGCTTTCCGCTTCCGAAATAACCGTCGGTCAGCTCCGACCATCTGGCACGGTCCTCCCCGGGACGTCTGGCATAACCGTATCCGGGCAGATCCACGAGATAGAAGGATGCGTCTACCTCATAAAAATTGACGGTAATGGTCTTTCCGGGACTTGAACTGACTCTTGCCAGCGATTTTCTGCCGATCAGACGGTTGATCAGTGAGCTTTTGCCCACGTTGGACCGCCCCGACAGAGCAATCTGCGGCAGAGAATCCGTTGGGAACTGACTTTTCAGTCCGGCTGTGATCCGAAGAGTAGTTTTGACAAAATTGGGTTCCATTGATGCCCTGCCTTTCTGATTTTTATACGGCTGCGTCGCTGATTCCCTCACCGTTTTTGGCTGATTTGGAGGTCGGGAAAACGTTCAGACGCTTATCCTCGATGCACTCTCCCGAGTCTACGGGGAGCTTCGCCGGAACAAGAGCGACGGAGAGAACATCATCGACAGTTGAGCAGAAGATAAACTTCATGCCCTCCTTTATGTAGTCGTCCAGACGCTCGTAATCGGGCTTGTTATCCGCCGGAATCAGCACGACCTTGACTCCCGCCTTATAGGCAGCCATGGTCTTTTCCCGCAGTCCGCCGATAGCAAGAACTCTGCCGTGGAGCGTCACCTCTCCGGTCATTGCCACGTCCCGTCGAACGGGAGTTCCCGACAGTTCACTGGCGAGAGCCGTCACGATAGTGACGCCGGCACTGGGTCCGTCCTTGGGTACGGCACCCTCGGGAAAATGAATGTGAATATCCTTGGTTTTATGAAAATCGGGAGCGATTCCCAGCTTTTTCGCACGGGTACGAATCACCGACAGCGCAATTTTTGCCGATTCGATCATGACATCGCCCAGCGAGCCGGTCAACTCCAGTTTGCCCGTTCCCTCCATGGAGACGGCTTCCACCTTGAGCAGATCGCCGCCCACCTCGGTGTAGGCGAGACCGTTGACCACGCCGATCTCGTCAGAGGGGGACAGGGTCTCGTCCAGCACTTTGGCATTGCCGAGATAGAAAGGAAGATCGGATTTCGTGATTTTATAGGACTTCTTTTCGGGATTTTCCACCATTTTTCTTGCCACTTTACGGCAAATGGCGGCAATTTCCCGTTCCAGTCCACGAACGCCCGCCTCATGGGTATAGTGATCAATGATCTCCATCAGGGCATCATCTTCGATGCGCACCTGACGCTTATTCATACCGTGTTTGGACAGCTGTTTGCCCACCAGATGATTCTTGGCGATGGACAGCTTCTCCGAACGGCTGTAGGATTTCAGTTCAATGACCTCCATCCTGTCCAGTAGAGGACGGGGGATGGTATCCAGTGTGTTGGCGGTGGCGATGAACAGGCAGTCAGACAGATCAAAGGGCAGCTCAATAAAATGATCCCGGAAGGTCTTGTTCTGATCGGGGTCCAGCACCTCCAGAAGAGCGGAGGCAGGATCGCCGTGGGCATCACGGGTCAACTTATCGATTTCGTCCAGCAGAATCAGGGGATTGGAGGTCTTTGCCTCAATCAGGGCATTGATAATCCGACCGGGCATGGCACCGATATAGGTTTTCCGGTGTCCTCTGATGTCTGCCTCATCCCGTACGCCGCCCAGCGACACACGGACATATTTCCGCTTCAGTGCGTGGGCAATGGAGGATGCCACCGATGTCTTACCGACACCGGGTGCGCCTACCAGGCAGAGAATCTGGTTCTTATTTCCGTTTGCCAGCTTGCGAACGGCGATAAACTCCAGAATCCGGTCCTTGATCTCCTTCATGCCGTCGTGATCCTTCTCCAGAATCTTGGATGCGGCAGCGAGATCCAGACGGTCAGCGGAGGTTTTTCCCCAGGGAAGCTCCAGGCAGGTGTCCAGATACGCTCTGATCACATTGGATTCAGGGGAACCATAGGGCAGTTTGGACAGTTTGCGAAGCTCCTTCAGCAGTTTTTCCTTGTTGCTATCGGGCATGGACAGGTGCATGATCTTCTGGGACAGTTCAAAATACTCGGAATCGCTGTCGTCATCCTCACCCAGTTCCTCACGGATCACCCGCATCTGCTCACGGAGATAATAGTCCCGCTGATTCTCTTCAATTTTGGCACGGGTTCGCTTATGCAGTTCTATCTCATTTTCAATCAGAGCAGCCTCATCGTCGAACATCTCAACCAGCTTCTTCAGACGAAGAATGGGATCAAATTCGTTCAGAATCGCCTGCTTATGGTCAAGACGGATGAAAACACTGCCGGCAATGAAATCGGCAAGCTGTCCCGGATTCTCGGTTCTGCGAACCGCATCGGTCACTTCCTTGTTGAATCCGGGAATCATTTTGGCAAAATGATCGAAGAAGTCCATTGCGTCATTTCGCAGAGAGGTAAGAGCGGGACTGTCATGACCGTCAATGACGCTGACCGTCTTGCAGACCACGGTTGCATAGTCGACATCTCTGCCCAGTTTGCAGTCAATCAGTTCTGCACGGCAAAGGCAGTCAAAGGTTACGGTCAGCGAGGCATCGCTGTCGCCCGGAGTAACCTCCTTGATCTTTGCCACAACACCCACCTTGCCGAAGTCTTTTTTGGAGGTGGGAAACATCATGCCGGGACGGGTGGTCGAGATCAGAAAGATGCAGTCGTCCACTCCCGACTTGAGTGCCATAAGGGATTTATTGTCATCCAGAGTCATTCTCATGGGAATAGAGGGGAAAGCAACGCTTTGCCTCAGGATCACCATGGGCAAACTCTGTTCTTTGGTTTTTTCGGTTAGTGTTGCCATTTTATAGTCTCCTAACGGGCAAAAAGCCCAGTTCAGCCAATTTAATGGATTCCATTTATTTTAGCATACTTTTTTCCTAAAATCAAGAGCTATGAACGGATGTTTACATTTTATTTAATTCCTTGACAAATGAAATTTTCTGTGATATACTGGGTTCGGATGATCTCAAAACGCAGTTTCGGATATATAAACATGAAAGGACAGACCTATGAACAGACAGCTTTTTCACTTTGAACCGCCCAAGGGTTGGATGAACGATCCCAACGGGCTTTGTCAGAAAGACGGCGTTTACCACATTTTTTATCAGCACAATCCCCATTCGCTACGTTGGGACCGTATGCACTGGGGACACGCCACCTCCACCGATCTGCTCCATTTCGAGCATCAGCCCATTGCACTCTTCCCCGATGAGAGCTACGAGAATGAGGGAGGCTGTTTTTCCGGCTCTGCCGTGGTCAAAGACGGTGCCATCCATCTGTTCTATACTTCGGTCTCCCGTGAAATGGGGCAAACCCAATCCACGGCAATCAGCACCGACGGTCTGCATTTCGTCAAATCGGAGGAGAATCCCCTGATCATTACCCCTCCGGCAGGCACCAACCGAGACTTCCGGGACCCTAAGGTCAGCTTCATCGACGGTCACTACTACATGGTGGTCGCCGGCGGCGAGAACGGCGTAGGCATGATCTTTCACTACCGTTCGGACGATCTGCTTCACTGGCAGTCGCCGGGCATCCTGCTGTCGGGCAGCCAGTACGGACCGATTCTGGAATGCCCCGATTTCTTCAAAATGGGGGACAAGTACTTCCTGTCCTTCTCCATGGTGTCGGACCATCCCTATCGGGTCATCACGCTGATGGGCGATTTTGACGGTCAGACCTTTACCCCCGAAAAGCGATTCGACACCGAGTCGGGACCCGACTACTATGCGCCCCAGTCCTTCGCCGATGAGTCAGGACGGCGAATCTCCTTCGGTTGGATTCACACCTGGCGGGAGGATCGCCCGAAAAGCGATGTCACCACCGGTGCGCTGACCGTTCCCCGCAAGGTCAGCTGCGAAAACGGCGTTCTGCGGCACTACCCCATCAAGGCTCTGCAAAATCTTCTTGTGACAAGCGACCCTCATGTCATCGTGGAAGGGAACAAAATTCGTCTGTACGACGGAAGAAAGGTTCTCTGCGAAAGAGAATACCCCCATATCGACTGCGTGGAGGTTCTGCGGGATCTGAACATCATAGAGGTGTTCGTCAACAAGGGCGAATACACGGCGACTTTCTGGTATTTTGAATAAAAGGGGCTCCTGCACCGAAAAAAACGGTGCAGGAGCCTTGTTGGTCATGGCTTATTCAGCCTCATACATGCCAAGCTCGCTGTAATACGGGATGGTCATGACATACATTTCGTTGTCCAAGCGTGCTTCAAAGGATACATATTCTGTGTCTCTGTCCGGCTGCGATACGACTAGTGAATCCAATTCTGTAAAATTCATCGCAATCAGGATGAAATCTCCCCCATAATCATGATAGACGGTATGATTTCTTATAATCTCATAGCCGAGCGATTCAAAATAGTTCTCTTCTTCCCGAAGGAATTCCATTCTGGAGGCGTCATCTGTAATACCGAATACTTCTTCATTGTAATAAGAACCCGGATAGACATCCTCAGACACTTCGTCTGTCAAACCGATGATATATACTTTTACCGCAAATTTATGATCCGTAAAATAGGCTCTTGTTGCCGCATCATAGTCGTTACGGGTTCCGGCAATGAGAACGGAATTGGAGGTACGATAATACGACATATTGATATAAATTAAAATCTGATCCTCTTTCCACGAGGTACCTTCACATAACCAGAATGGAAAAACATCAATCGGGTATATCTTAACATCGTTATCCTCCGAATCACTGCACCAAGCCAAATCGCTTTGAGCAGGATATTTGTTCTTATATTCATCAGATTGATAGTAAACCGAAGCCCATTCTTCTGCCGGAATCTCATGATCCATTTCAGCAGAAGAGGTTGTGGTTGTTACGGTTCCCAAATTTCGAGAGGTCTCTTCCACTTGATCGGAAGCCGTTTTCCCTGTTTGATTGCCGTAGCTATGATTGGCAACCCCTTCTGTACATCCTGCCAGAACGGACAGCATAACTGCCAACATGAAAGCAATCAATACTACCGCTAACCATTTTTTCATGAATTACACCTCTTTCAAATTTTTGCATCTTACGCATTATTATATCATATTTACCATATTTTGTCAATTCACAGATTGACCTGATTTTTTATCACATAATTGTGCATCTTACACAATATTTTTGTAATTTTTATCGTATTCTCACAAAAATATAGACAAATCGAAAAAGCACTTTAGAATTTGATCTTCTAAAGTGCTTTTGGGTTGTGGGTAACAGGAAAAGGGATTATTCCACCGAGATAATATAATAGTACAGGGGCTGACCGCCGGGGAGAACGCTGATCTCCACATCATCGCCGAGAACTTCCTGAAGGTGTGCAGCAGTGGCTTCCGCCTCCTCTTCGGTGACATTCTCACCGTAGAACAAGGTCACAAAGGATGCGTCACGCATATGCTCCACCAGTTTTTCCATACAATCGTCCTTGGTATCGCTGACATAGGTGACCTTATGGTTGACAAGACCCAGAATCTGACCCTCCCGGATGGTCTGACCGTCAAACTCGCTGTTTCTCGCCGCAAAGGTCATATCCAGCGTCAGAACATTCGATGCCGCAGAGGTCATATTGGCGGTATTTTCATCGGGGGTCTCATCGGGGCTGAAGGCAAGCATGGCAGCGACGCCCTGGGGAGTGCTGACCGTCGGGATCACGATGACCGTTTTCTCCTCGCACAGCTTGCTGCACTGATTGGCAACCAGACAGATATTGCTGTTATTGGGCAGGAGGTAGACGATCTCGCTGGGAGTCGAAAGGACAGCCTCCAGAAGCTGTTCGGTAGAGGGATTCATGGTCTGACCGCCGTAAACAAAGCGATCCACACCCAGATCGGTGAATACATTCTTGATTCCCTCGCCGGGGGTGACGGCAACAAATCCGTACTGCTTTTCGGCAGAAGCCACCTCAGGCTTCTTTTCCTCAACGGGTGTCGAGTCGGCTTCCACCAACTGGGTATGCTGATTCTTCATGTTCTCTACCTTGACCGTGTAGAGGGATCCGTACTTCAGTGCCTCGGACAGAACGGATCCGGGATCCTTGGTATGGACATGAACCTTGATGATCTCGTTGTCATCCACGAAAACAGCACTGTCGCCCGCCGAAAGAATGAACTGACGGAAGGCATCCACCCTGCCCTCACCTGCATATTCGGAGGATTTGGTGACGATGCACTCGGTACAGTAGGGATTTACGATATTTTCGGTTTCAAAGATAGAAAAATCGGCAGATTTTGCCCTTTCGGGAGCAGACTCCTTAGTGGAACGAACTGGATTGTTCCTCAGTGCGGAACGCATACCGTCGAGTATGGCAAGAAATCCTGCGCCGCCGGCATCCACCACGTTTGCCTGCTTGAGAACCGGAAGCATTTCAGGGGTCTTCTTCAGGGTTGCATCCGCAACCTCGACCATATAATCAAACAAATTTGCGACGCCGTAGTCGGAATTGACCGCCTTCTGAAGTCCCGTGTCCACGCAGGCACGCATGACGGTCAGAATCGTACCCTCGGTAGGATACTGTACCGCCTTATACGCCTCCTCTACGCCCTGCTGGAAGGCATGAAGGATATCCACGGCATCCACAAAATCCTTTCCCTTGAACCCTTTGGCAAGCCCACGGAAGAAAAGGGACAGGATGACACCGGAGTTGCCTCTTGCAGAGCGCAGGCACATACTTGCCACCTTATCTGCACATTCGGACAGAGAGCCATTCATGTCGCTGAGCTCCCGGCGGGTGGCACTCATGGTCATGCTCATATTGGATCCGGTGTCCCCATCGGGTACCGGGAAGACATTCAAATCGTTGATCTGTTCCTTTTTGTTGTCGATCGCATTTGCGGCGGAAACCACCATGCTCACATAGGTGGCACCGTCCAGTTTCACGGTGGATTCGTTTTGACTTTGTTTGTTTTCACTCATACAGAAAGGATCCCCTTAATACTTAATTCAAAATCCTGACACAATAGGTACAAAGGTCATATGGGTATTCTAGCACAAATATTTGCGCTTGTCAAGAGGAAAATCTGATCAAAGTGCAGATTTCGCCGACAAAAGCGAAAGATTTGTCGAAAGATCCCCGGTCAGATGCAAATATTATGCCTTTTGCAAGGATAAGTGCAAAAGGCATATATTCCATATGGATTTTAATAAGGATGCATCAGAAAGCTTCCGTTTATACTTATTCTTCTTGATCCTTACGGCTTCCCTCTGCTTTGGTGGAACGGAAAATAACACCTGCCACGCGAGGTCCCGAATGGGATGCCACAATGGGATTGATCTGATAAAATTCCACCGGAGGATAGCCGGTAAGGCGGGTCATCTCTGCTGACATCGCCTCGCCATCGGGGGGCGTGTCGCCGTAGACCACCTGATAGGGAGTGCCGAGCTCAATTTCGGACATGACCTTCTCAGCAATCTTTCCGATCAGCTTTTTCTCGCCTCTGACCATCTCGGAATTGACGATCTTATGGTCATAGATGCGCATGATGGGCTTGATTCCCATTGCCTCGCCCACAACGGCGACAGCTCCGGGAATTCGTCCCGATTTACGGGCATATTTCAGGGAATAAGGAGCAAAATAAATCACCAGATGGTCGATCACATCCTGTACATAGGCAACAATCTCGGAAAAACTCTTCCCTTCCTCTGCCATTTTGACGGCCATTTTGACCGGATAACCGTACCCGCCGGTATAGCTTCGGCTGTCGATGACCATAATGGTGAGCTTGCCAACCGCATCGGGATGCTCTTCAAAGAAGCGATCCTTTGCGACAACACTGTTGCCGTAGGTTGCGGAACCTTCCTTATTGATCAGCGTTACCAGGATGTGGGTATAACCCTCATTGTACGCCTTTTCGTAGGCATCCATGAACTCGAAAACGGTAAGCTGTGCGGTTTTCGGCATGGCTTCGGTTTCGGACAGTGCCTTATAGAACTGATCGGTGGTCAGATCCACACGGCTGACGAAATCCAGATCCCCAAGGGTGACCTTGAAGTTCAGAATCTGAAGAGATTCGTGGGCATTTTCCTCTTCCAGGGTAATATCACTGCCCGAGTCGGTGATAAACTTGATTTTTTCCATAATATGCTCCTTTATAGTGGATTTTTAAGGTTCAGCTATGGTTATACGTTTTGACTCTGCTCTTTTGCCTCCTCATTGGCATGAGCATTGGCGAGCATGAGTTTGATTCGGTTTTCCTGGTTGATCTTGGTGGCACCGGGATCATAGTCAATTGCCACGATATTGACGCCGGGATGGTTTTCTTTGATAGGCTTCATCATGCCCTTACCCATGATATGGTTGGGCAGACATCCGAAGGGCTGGGTGCAGACGATGTTATTCACGCCCTGCTCCACCAGCTCCAGCATTTCGGCGGTCAGGAGCCAGCCCTCTCCCATCTTTGCTCCAAGCCCGATATATCCCTTGGTCAGGGTACGGGTATGGTCAAAGGGAGTCATGGGACGGAAGGTGGAATTCTCTTTGATGATGCGGATCAGATCCTTCTGCTTGCCGAGCAGATACTTGTCAATGACCCGGCATCCGAGAGCGTACAGCTTGCCCGTGCCGTACAGACGCTCATCCATGATTCCGTTATAGACGCAGTAGAGGCAGAAATCCAGAAATCCGGGCATGACCACCTCGGCGTTCTCACTGACGAGGAATTTTTCCAGATCGTTATTGCCCAGCGGGGAGAATTTCACGAAAATTTCCCCTACAATGCCCACCTTGATCTTGGGCTCCCGGGAACGCTCGATCTTATCGAAGTCATGGAGAATCTCCACATAGGTCTCCTTGATCTTCCGATAACTCATCTTCCCTTCCATCTGCTTCGCCAGACGCTCGGTCCACTCCAGTGCCAATGCCTCGGCAGTGCCGGGCACCTTTTCATAAGAGCGAACCTGATTGCGCAGAAGCATCAGAAGATCGCCGAGCAGAACGCAATACACCATGCGGTAGAGCATGGGGACGGTGATCTTGAAGCCCGGCTGGGATTCCAGACCGGAGAAATTGATGGACAGCACGGGTATGTAGCCGTATCCTGCCTTATCCAGTGCCTTTCTGAGCAGGGAGAGATAGTTGGAGGCACGGCATCCGCCGCCTGTCTGGGAGATCAGCAGCGCAACCTTATGGGGATCATATCCGCCGCTCTGGAGAGCGTCCAGAAACTGTCCGATAACCAGAAGTGCCGGATAGCAGGTATCGTTATGGACATATTTCAGCCCGCATTCCTTGACCTGATCGCCCATATTCTCCAACAGGACGGTGGTAAAGCCATTCTGCTCCAGAACCTTCTGAATCAACCGGAAGTGCATGGGAAGCATGGTGGGGATCAGGATGGTATGGGTTTTCTTCATTTCCTCGGTGAAGACTACCCGATTGATACGATGTTCGTTTACCAAAATTTCACGATTCCTTTCAAGGCGGCAGTCCGAAATCCTTCGGCTGTCTCCCTTTCTATTTTCACTGTTCCAGTGCGCCCAGCAGCGACCTCAGACGGATGGTAACTGCGCCGAGATTGGTGATCTCGTCGATCTTGATCTGGGTATACAGCTTGCCCTGACTTTCCAGAATGGCTCTGACTTCATCGGTGGTGATGGCGTCCAGACCGCATCCGAAGGAGACCAGCTGAACCAGTTGGGTATCCTCATGCTCGCAGGCGTACTTTGCCGCATTGTAGAGTCTGGCATGATAGGTCCACTGATTGAGTACGTCCACCGTGCAGGGGGTTGTCAGTGCGGCGATGCTGTCCTCACTGACCACAACGAAGCCCAGTCCCGATGCCAGCTTATCAATACTGTGTCCGATTTCGGGATCAATATGGTAGGGTCTTCCGGCAAGGATCATGATCCGCTTGCCCTTTTCCCTTGCAAACTTCACTGCCCGCTCACCCTCGCCACGGATGTCTGCCATCCAGTCGGTGTAAGTCTTTCTTCCGGCAGCAACGGCATCATTCATCTGCTTTTTGGTGAAGTGAACGCCCATCTCCTCTGAGAAGAAGGTGATCAGTTCCTTGGAAAGCTCCTTATCGTCGTTGATATTCAGGTAGGGGTAAAGGAACTTTGCCGTCCGGATGCTGTCCATATTATGGGAAAGCAGTTCGCTGTAATAGGCGACGACGGGACAGTTATAGTGATTGACACTGACCTTTTCGTCCATATTGTAGGACAGACAGGGATAGAAGATGGCATCCACACCCTTTTCCACCAAGGTCTCGATATGACCGTGCATGATCTTTGCGGGATAGCAGGCGGTATCGGAGGGAATGGAATACTGACCCATGGAATACAGTTTTCTGCTGGAGAAGCCTGAGAGAACCACCCGATAACCAAGGAACTCAAAGATTGCCTTCCAGAAGGGTGCAAGCTCGTACATTCCCAATGCCAGGGGAAGTCCGATGGTTCCCAGTTTTCCTTCCACCGTGGAATTCATCAGTTCTTCGAATTTGCTTCGCTTATAGGCATGGAGATTGGGAAGAATCTGATCGGGGGACAGTTTGATTCCCGCACCCTTCTCACACTTATTGCCCGATATGTATTTTCTGCCGCCGGCGAAGGTATTGACCGTCAGCCGACAGTGATTGGTACATCTGTTGCAGGTGATCGCCTGAGTCTGGTGACTGAAATCGGCAAGCTCGGCAGGTGAAATCAGGGAAGAGGCGGTCAGCTCCTTGGATTTGGCATACAATGCCGCACCGTATGCGCCCATGAGTCCGGCAATCTGCGGACGGATGACGTTATGTCCAAGTTCCATCTCAAAGGAACGCAGGACGGCATCGTTCAGGAACGTTCCGCCCTGAACCACAATCTCTTCGCCCAAATCGGCGGCGGAGGACACACGGATGACCTTATAGATGGCATTCTTGACCACCGACATGGACAGTCCCGCAGAGATCTCCTCGACGGTTGCACCGTCCTTTTGTGCCTGCTTGACCGAACTGTTCATAAAGACGGTACAACGGGATCCCAGATCCACAGGCAACTTGGTAAACAGTCCCTTTTTCGAGAATTCCTCAATGCCGAAGTGCATGGACTTGGCGAAGGTCTCCAGGAAGGAGCCGCAGCCCGATGAGCAAGCCTCATTGAGCATGATGGAGTCGATGGCACCGTTTCGAATCTTGAAGCATTTAATATCCTGACCGCCGATGTCCAGAATGAAGTCAACCTTAGGATTGAAATGCTTTGCCGCCGTAAAGTGGGCAATGGTTTCCACAATTCCAAGGTCCACTCCAAAGGCATGCTTGATCAGTTCTTCTCCATACCCCGTTACCGCAGAGGCACGGATTTTGATCCGATCGCCGCAGACAGCATATATCTTCTCCAACTGTTCCCGTACGATGGAAACCGGATTCCCCTCATTGGAATGATAGTAGGAGTATAGGATTTTATAGTCCTCGCTCATCAGCACAAGTTTGGTCGTGGTAGAGCCGCAGTCAATGCCGAGATAGGCATCTCCCGAATAGGTTGCGGGATCCATGCTCTCGGCAGTCGCCTTAGCATGGCGTTCGCAGAAGGTCTTGTACTCCTCTTCCGACTCAAAGAGAGGGCGCAGATGGGCAGTCTCCGATTTTGCAGACACGGAGTTTTCAAGACGGTTCACCAGTTCCTCGTACCGGTATGTCTCGCTCTGCTTGGCGGCATAGAACGCCGCACCGATAGCAACTGCCAGCTTTCCGTACTCAGGGAAGACGGCGTTCTCGTCGGACAGCTTCAGCGTATCCTTGAATGCCGCACGCAGTCCCAGATTGAAGGACAGGGGACCGCCGAGAAACATAACCTTGCCCTCGATTTTCCGTCCCTGTGCCAGTCCCGCAATGGTCTGATTGACCACGGCATAATAGATGGACGCCGCCACATCCTCCTTGGAGGCACCCTGATTGAGCAGGGGCTGAATATCGGTCTTGGCGAACACGCCGCAACGGGAGGCAATGGGGTAGATCCGGGTATGCTTCAATGCCAGAGCATCCAGTTCGTCGGCGGTCACATTCATGAGGGTCGCCATCTGGTCGATGAAGGCACCGGTACCGCCGGCACAGGAGCCATTCATGCGCTCGTCGGTTCCGCCCTTCAGGAAAAGGACTTTGGCATCCTCTCCGCCCAGTTCGATGACCACAGAAGTGTCCGGTTCCATTTGTTTGACGGTCTCACCGGTGGCAAAGACCTCCTGCACAAAGGGCAGTTCGCAGGCTCTGGCAAGTCCGAGTCCCGCCGACCCCGAAATGGCAATTTTGATGGGAGCATCTCCGATCAGATCACGGACTCTGGTAATAATCTCAAGGGTTTTCTGCCGAACCTGGGAAAAATGCCGCTCATAGCAATCATATACGATCTCACCGTTTTTGATGAGTGCGATTTTTGCAGTTGTCGAACCGATGTCCACTCCAATGATAACATTGGAAAGCGACTCTTCGGTCAGTTTTTCGATTTTCATAGTATAATCACTCCGTGCCATAGACGCAAATGCCCACGGCGGCTGAAACCGTCGGATTTTCTGCCGCTTTGGGCATAAAACGGGATATTCTCAGGAAATCCCATTTCAGGGGCTATAGATTCCGACAGAACGGTTTCCTCCACATTGTGTGCAGGAAACCTCTGCGGAATATTACCCCACATATAGTATATCAGATCAGATCGGCAATGTCAAGTATTAATTTTTCACTCTTGTCCCATCCGATGCAGGGGTCGGTAATGGATTTGCCGAAGCAGCCTTCTCCGATCTTTTGTGCGCCGTCTTCCAGATAGCTCTCTATCATGAAGCCCTTGACCATTCTCTTGATGTCATCGTTATGACGGCAGGAATGGAGAACTTCCTTGACGATTCTGGGCTGTTCCAGAGGCTTTTTGCCGGAATTGGCATGGTTGGTGTCCACAATCAGACCCATATTGGACAGATTCTTTGCCGAGTACATTTCGTACAGTCTGACCAGGTCCTCATAGTGATAGTTGGGCAGGGACTTGCCCTGTGCATCCACATAGCCGCGAAGGATAGCGTGGGTATAGGGGTTACCGGTGGTATTGACCTCCCAGCCTCTGTAAATGAAGGTATGAGCATGCTGTCCTGCGGTGATGGAGTTCATCATGACCGACAGATCGCCGCCGGTGGGGTTCTTCATTCCCACGGGAACATCCATACCGGAGGCAACCAGTCTGTGCTCCTGATTCTCGGTGGAACGTGCGCCCACTGCCACATAGGAGAGCAGGTCGGACAGGTAGCGGTGGTTTGCGGGATACAGCATCTCATCGGCACTGGACAGACCGGTTTCGTCCAGCACACGGGAGTGCAGTTCACGGATGGCGATAATGCCCTTGTAAATGTCGGGCTTCTCCTCGGGATTGGGCTGGTGAACCATGCCCTTGTAGCCGTCGCCGGTGGTACGGGGCTTGTTGGTATAGACTCTGGGGATCAGAATCAGCTTATCCGCAACCTGATCCTGAACTCTCTTCAGACGGTAGACATACTCCATAACGCTGTCCTCACGGTCAGCGGAGCAGGGTCCGATCACCAACAGCATTTTATTCGATTTCCCTTCAAATATCGCTCTGACCTCTTCGTCACGCTTTGCCTTTGCGGCAATTGCCTGCTCAGTAAGAGGATATTTTTCTTTCATCTCCATGGGGATAGGGAGCTTTCTGACAAATTCCATTGACATAATATTGTTATTTCCCTTTCTGTTCTTTCATGCAAATTTTTTTAGACTTGTTTTGACTTGTTTATATGACAGAGAATTTCTCTGCCTGATGAATGCGTCAGGCTCAGAGCTTGAAATACTCCACTGCCGCATCGAAAATGCCGGGATTGTAGTTGCCTTCCACATTGCGGTACAGACCCTCGTTGTATCGCTCGGTATGACCCATCTTTCCGAAAACTCTGCCGTCGGGAGAGGTAATTCCCTCGATTGCCCAGACCGAATTGTTGGGGTTGAAGTGAATGTCCGATGTGGGATTACCGTCAAGATCCACATACTGGGTTGCGATCTGACCGTTTTCCGCCAGCTTCTTCACCAGTTCATCACAGGCAAGGAAGCGTCCCTCACCGTGGGAAATCGGAACGGCATAGACATCGCCCACCTTGGTATGAGACAGCCAGGGGGACTTATTGGAGGCAATCCGGGTATAAACCACACGGGACTGATGTCTGCCGATGGTGTTGAAGGTCAGGGTCGGGTCGGTTTCACTGCTGTCCACGATCTCACCGTAGGGAACCAGTCCCAGCTTGATGATAGCCTGGAAGCCGTTGCAGATGCCGCACATCAGACCGTCACGGTTCTTCAGCAGTTCGTTGACCGCTTCCTTCACCGATCCGTTGCGGAAGAAGGCGGTGATGAACTTACCCGATCCGTCGGGTTCGTCTCCGCCGGAGAAGCCGCCGGGGATGAAAATCATCTGTGCGTTCTTGACCTGATTGGCGAAATAGTCCACCGACTGGGCGATGCCCGATGCCGACAGGTTATTGATCACGATGATCTCGGGATCGGCACCTGCCTTCGCCAATGCCTTTGCGGTATCGTACTCACAGTTAGTACCCGGGAAGACGGGGATCAGGACTTTGGGCTTTGCCACTTTGATCTTAGGAGAAGGATATGCCTTCGCCTCATAGGACAGGGCGGGGATTTCCTTCGACTCCTGTCTGATATTGCAGGGGTAAACCTGCTCCAGCTTATTCTCGTAGGCAGTCTGCAGTTCCTCCAGAGTCAGAACATCGCTCTTATAGGAAACGGCAGGCTCCGTGGCGGTGACACCCAGTTCCACGCCGTAAGGGCAGTCCTTGTCGGCAAGTTCCAGAATGAAGGAGCCGTAACGGTATCCGAAAATATCCTTTTCTGTCAGCGTATCGGCATACCTGAAGCCAATCGTGTTGCCGATTGCCATCTTGAAGATGGCTTCTGCCACACCGCCGTAGGTGGGAGTATAGGCGGACAGCACCTTGCCCGAACGCATCAGGTAGGTGACGGTGTTATACAGTTCCAGCAGGGATGCCGCCTTGGGAAGACCGTTCTCGTCATAGACGGGATCCATGAGAACCACCTTATGTCCTGCACCCTTGAATTCAGGGGAGATTACCGAGGACAACTCATCGGTGGTCACGGCGAAGGATACCAGAGTGGGAGGCACGTCAATCTGTTCGAAGGAGCCGGACATGGAGTCCTTTCCTCCGATGGAAGCAATGCCCAGATCCATTTGTGCCCGATAAGCACCCAACAGAGCGGACAGAGGCTTACCCCACCGCTTGGGATCGTGTCCGGGCTTCTCCATATATTCCTGGAAGGTCAGGTAGACATCGTTGAAGGAGGCACCGGTAGCAATCAGTTTGGAAACCGACTCCACAACCGCCAGATAGGAGGCATGATAGGGAGATTTTTCGGCAATGTAGGGATTGTAGCCCCATGCCATCAGGGAGACGGTATTCGAATTGGTCTCGGGATGGCTGATCTTGTGAACCATTGCCTGAATGGGAGTCTGCTGATTCTTTCCGCCGAAGGGCATCAGAACCGTTCCGGCACCGATCGTGGAGTCAAACCGCTCGGAAAGACCCCGCTTGGAGCAAACATTGAGATCGGACACCAGAGAACGGTACTCACCCGCAAAATCACCGGTAAGCGTTCTCTCGTAGTCTTCGGGAGCCTCAGGCTGTATGGTAATGTGCTTTTCGGCACCGTTGGAGTTCAGAAATTCACGGGAAATATCGACAATCGCCTTGCCGTTCCAGGTCATGGTGAGTCTGGGCTCTGCCTTGACGGAAGCAACCACGGTTGCCTCCAGATTTTCCTCTGCGGCAAGTTCGCAGAAACGCTTGACATCTTCAGGAGCAACGGCAACTGCCATTCTCTCCTGAGACTCCGAGATTGCCAGTTCGGTTCCGTCCAGACCCTCATACTTCTTGGGAACCTTATTCAAATCAATATCCAGACCGTCGGCAAGCTCACCAATGGCAACCGAAACACCGCCGGCACCGAAATCGTTGCAGCGTTTGATCAGGCGGGCTGCTTCCTTATTGCGGAACAGCCGCTGGAGCTTTCTTTCCTCTGGAGCATTTCCCTTCTGAACCTCGGCACCGCAGGACTCCAACGAATGAAGGGTATGGGATTTGGAGGAGCCGGTTGCGCCGCCGCAGCCGTCTCTGCCCGTTCTGCCGCCCAGAAGGATGATCTGATCTCCGGGCAGGGGGCATTCCCTGCGGACGTGATCGGCAGGTGTTGCGGCAATCACGGCACCGATTTCCATCCGCTTTGCCACGTAGCCATCGTGGTAAATCTCATCCACCTGACCGGTTGCCAGTCCGATCTGGTTGCCGTAGGAGGAATATCCTGCCGCAGCCGTGCGGACGATGGTCCGCTGGGATAGCTTACCGGGAAGGGTTTCGGACAGGGGCTTGGTGGGATCAGCCGCACCGGTGACACGCATAGCGGCATAGACATAGGATCTGCCGGACAGAGGGTCACGGATGGCACCGCCGATACAGGTTGCGGCACCGCCGAAGGGCTCGATCTCGGTGGGATGGTTATGGGTTTCATTCTTGAAGAGCAGGAGCCAGTCCTCCTTCTTGCCGTCCACGTCAACCTTGATCTTGACGGTGCAGGCATTGATCTCCTCGGACTCATCCAGTTTCGGCAGTCTGCCCTGTGCCTTCAGCACACGGGTGGCGATGGTGGCAATATCCATGAGATTCACGGGCTTGGTTCTGCCGATGGATGCCCTTGCCGCAAGATAGTCCTTATAGGTCCTCTCCAGCAGGGGATCGGCAAACTCCACCCCGTCGATGGTGGTTAAAAAGGTGGTATGACGGCAGTGATCCGACCAGTAGGTGTCGATCATCCGGATTTCGGTGATGGTAGGATCCCGCTTTTCGGAGGCAAAATAGCTCTGGCAGAACTTGATGTCGTCCAGATCCATTGCCAGTCCCTTTTCCCTGACGAAATCGGCAAGTCCCTGCTCATCCAGCTTCAAAAAGCCGTCAAGGGTTGCCACTTCGGTGGGAATCTGATAGGTGGTTGCAAGGGTTTCTACCCGATCCAGGGAGGCTTCCCTTGCCTCTACGGGATTGATCAGGTGCTTCTTGATGGCACGGATATCATCCTCAGACAGATTGCCGGAAAGAAGGTAGATCTTCGCCGTGCGAACGGTGGGACGTTCCCCTTTGGAGATGATCTGAATACACTGAGCGGCGGAATCGGCTCTCTGGTCGAACTGACCGGGCAGATATTCCACGGCGATCACCGTCGCTCCGGGAACCTCGGGCAGCTCCTCGGAGGTGATGTCCAACTGAGGCTCGGAAAAGACGGTCTTCACCGCATAATCGAACAGTTCCCTGTCGATTTTCTCCACATCATAGCGGTTCAGCAGACGTACATCCTGAATTCCTTCGATTCCGAGGACTTCCTTTATATCATTCAACAGGGATTTTGCCTCATTGGCAAGTTCCCGCTTTTTCTCAACATAAATACGGTAAACCATAGTCTGTATTATTCCTTTTCTCTTTTTTCAACACACAGATGGCGTTCAATATCGGATTGCCTTCATGGCTCTTGCGCCGATGTCATGACGATAGTAGGCATTCCCGAAGGAGACTGTCTTGACCGCTTCATATGCCTTCTCAATGGCTTTCTCAAGACTGTCTGCACACTCCACTACGCCAAGTACCCGTCCGCCGCCGGTTACCAGTTTACCGTCTTTGATCTTTGCACCGGCGATGTAAATCTCGGCATCGGTAGACTCGGGAAGGCTGATCTCGTAGCCGGTCTCATAGGACGAAGGATAGCCGTCGGATGCCATAACCACACAGCAGGCAGAACCGTCCGAAAACTTCACCTCGGTGTCGGCAAGGGTTCCGTTGGTGGTTGCCAGCATGACGGTCAGCAGGTCGGACTCAAGCAGTGGCAGAACCACCTGGGTTTCGGGATCGCCGAAACGGCAGTTATACTCAATGACCTTGGGTCCGTCCTTGGTGATCATCAGACCGAAGTAAAGACAGCCCTTAAAGGTACGTCCCTCGGCGTTCATTGCCGCAATGGTGGGCAGGAAAATCTCTTCCATACAACGCTTGGCAACCTCGGGGGTATAATAGGGATTGGGAGCGACGGTTCCCATGCCTCCGGTATTGAGACCCTCATCATTGTCGTGGGCACGCTTGTGATCCATGGAGGAAACCATGGGCTTTACCACCTTGCCGTCGGTAAAGGACAGTACCGATACCTCGGGACCTTCCAGAAACTCCTCAATGACGATCTGACTGCCCGATGCCCCGAAGATTTTGTCCTCCATCATGGACTTGACCGCCGCCTTTGCCTCATCGCGGGTATTGGCAATGATCACGCCCTTGCCCAGTGCCAGACCGTCCGCCTTGATGACCGTAGGGACGGGGGCCGTGTCCAGATAGGACAGAGCGGACTTCATATCCGTGAAAACCTCGTATGCGGCAGTGGGAATCCCGTACTTTTTCATAAGATTCTTGGAGAAGACCTTACTTCCCTCGATAATTGCCGCATTTTTGGTGGGACCGAAGCAGGGGATGCCGATCTTGTTCAGCTCGTCCACGCATCCCAGCACCAGAGGATCATCCGGTGCCACTACGGCGTAGTCGATTAAATTTTCCTTTGCAAATTCAACGATTTTCTCAATCTCCTTGGCACCGATGGGGACGCAGGTGGCATCCTTGGCAATTCCGCCGTTGCCGGGGAGGGCATAAATCTCGGTTACCGTGGGATTTTTCTTCAGACTTTTGATGATGGCGTGTTCTCTTCCGCCGCCACCGACTACCATAATCTTCATATTGAACACCTCAGTGAAAAATCAATGATGGAAGAGACGCAGACCGCAGAATGCCATGGCGATCCCGTACTTATCGCAGGTCTCGATAACCTGTTCGTCACGGATGGAGCCGCCGGGCTGAACGATTGCCGTTACGCCGCTTCTGTGCGCCCGCTCGATATTGTCTCCGAAGGGGAAGAAGGCGTCGCTGCCGAGAGAAACGCCGGTGACCTGATCCAGCCATGCCCGCTTTTCTTCACGGGTCAGTTCCTCGGGCTTTTCGGTGAAGGTCAGCTCCCAGTTGTCCAGTACTTCCTCGGGATTGTCGCCGATATAAACGTCAATGGCATTGTCCCGATTGGGCTTTGCCACATCGGCACGGAAGGGGAGGTTCAGCACCTTGGGATGATGCCGCAACTGCCAGTTGTCCGCCTTCTGACCTGCCAGTCTGGTGCAGTGGATCCGGCTCTGCTGTCCGGCACCTACGCCGATGGTCTGTCCGTCCTTGACATAGCAAACCGAATTGGACTGGGTATATTTCAGGGTAATCAGACTGATAACCAGATCCCGCTTCTGCTCTTCGGTCAGGGTCTTGTTGGCGGTGACCAGATTGTTCAGCATGGTGTCGGCGTTGATTTTCAGTTCGTTTCTTCCCTGTTCAAAGGTCACGCCGAAGACCTGCTTGGTCTCAACGGGACAGGGCTTATAGTCGGGATCAATTCGGACGACGGGATAGTTTCCCTTCTTCTTGGACTTCAGAATTTCCAGTGCCTCAGGCTCATAGCCGGGGGCAATGATGCCGTCGCTGACCTCATGCTGGAGCAGCTTGGCGGTTGCCACGTCACAGACATCGGACAGTGCCACCCAGTCGCCGAAGCTGGACATACGGTCGGCACCTCTGGCACGGCTGTAAGCAGAGGCGAGAGGAGACAGTTCCATACCCTCGGGAACGCTGTACATTTTCCGTAGGGTTTCGTCCAGAGGAAGACCCAGTGCGGCACCTGCGGGGGAAACGTGCTTGAAGCTGGCGGCGGCACAGATACCGGTGGCTTCTTTCAGTTCCTTCACCAGCTGCCAGCTGTTGAGGGCGTCCAGAAAATTGATATATCCGGGTCTGCCATTCAAAATCTCAATGGGCAGCTCGCTTGAGTCCTGCATATAAATCTTCGCAGGCTTCTGATTGGGGTTACATCCGTATTTCAGTTCAAATTCTTTCATGATCTATGATTCCTTTCCATTGATTATCCGTTCACTCAGACCTTCAGTTCACTGGAGACATCGCCCACATACAGACGGGCGAGAACAGGCTCTGCCACGTCGTGGACAAACTCCACCGTCTGTGCAGGCGCACGACCGGTATACAAAGCGGGATCCAGCTCCGCCTCGATCTCCTCCTTGGTGACGGGGAAGGCAGGATCGGCGGCGATACGGTCGATCAGATCGTTGGTACCGCCCTCCATCTTGACCTTTCTTGCCGCCGCATGGGAATGCTCACGGAGCCGTTCATGAAGTTCCTGACGGTTGCCGCCCTTCTTCACCGACTTCATCATGATGTTTTCAGTTGCCATAAAGGGCAGTTTTTCCATGACACGGCGGCGGATCACCCGATCATATACCACCAGCCCGCCGGTGACGTTGATGTAAATATTCAGAATGGAATCCACAGCCAGGAATGCCTCCGCTACCGAAATCCGCTTGTTCGCAGAATCGTCCAACGTCCGCTCAAACCATTGGGTCGAAGAAGTAAAGGCAGGGTTGAGCGAATCGGTGATGACATAGCGTGCCAGTGCGCAGATGCGCTCGGAGCGCATGGGATTGCGCTTATAGGGCATAGCGGACGAGCCGATCTGATTCTTCTCAAAGGGCTCCTCCATCTCCTCGAAGGACTGAAGAATCCGCAGGTCATTGGCAAATTTATAGGCAGATTGAGCAAATCCCGACAGAACCGACAGGAAGTAGGCATCCACCTTTCTGGAGTAGGTCTGACCCGACACGGGGACGCAGGCATCAAAGCCCATATCCTCGGCGATCATCTTTTCCAGTGCCTTGATCTTGGTCTCGTCTCCCTCGAACAGTTCCACGAAGGACGCCTGGGTTCCGGTGGTTCCCTTGGAGCCCAGGAGCTTCAGATTGGAAAGCTGATACTCCAGATTTTCGATGTCCTGAATCAGCTCATACATCCAAAGGGTGGCACGCTTGCCGACAGTGGTCAGCTGTGCGGGCTGAAGATGCGTATAGGCAAGACAGGGCAGGTCCTTATAGGTCAGAGCAAAATCGGACAGATTTTTCAGCACCTGTGCCGCCTTCTTCAGAACGATCTGCGATGCCTGGCGAAGGATGATGACATCGGTATTGTCACCAACGTAGCAGGAGGTCGCACCCAAATGAATGATTCCCGCCGCCTTGGGACACTGGAGTCCGTAAGCATACACATGGGACATGACGTCGTGGCGGACAACCTTCTCCCGTGCCTCGGCATCGGCATAGTTGACATCCTCGGCGTGTGCCTCAAGCTCGGCAATCTGTTCATCAGTGATGTCCAGACCCAGCTTCTTTTCAGCTTTGGCAAGAGATATCCAGAGCCGTCTCCAGGTCTTGAATTTGAACGCCTCCGAGAAAACATACTGCATTTCGGGGGAGGCATATCGGGTGGAAAAGGGGGATATATATTTTTCTTTCTCGTCCATATCGGGAAAACTTCCTTTCAAATTTCAAATCAAATTCAGTCAGAAACAGAGAAAAACAGGGGAAAACGGGGCGTTTGCAGACCCTCATTTATACGACAACCACCGCATCCCCTCTCCGGCTCAAAAAAAGGGAGAGAAGGTGCGGTTTTCGTTGTTATTTATTCTTGTTGATCATGCGGTTGGTTTCCTTGCCGGTCTCCAGATCCACATAGCGAACGTACAGCGAAATCTTATTCGCCTCGTTCAGATTGCTCCAGATGGCATTGGTGAACTCGTCAATATCGTTTGGAACATAGACCCGCTCAGGCTCGCCCTGGAAGGTGGGAATGGGATTTCCGTCGCACAGATAGGTGTGAATGAAGTGTCCCACGCCGGATACCGCTGCATAGTGATAGGTATAGCGGTTGCAGGCTGACCCTTCTGCATCGGCGGACTTCAGAATGCTCATCTTATAGTTGAAATCCTTCCGTCCGAAGGTCAGGATGCCTGAGATCCGGGGGGTCCAGTTGGGTCCGTCAGGCTCAAACTGACGGGTCTCCAGAGCCTCTTCAAAGGTCTTCCCTGCCTTCAGAAATTCGTAGATCGTGTCGGTCTGGTCACCGTTGGTGACAATCAGCTCGTTTCCGATCTTGCGGATGGGATAATAGATAATCAGCGAAGGGTCCTCCACCTTGGAGCTGTCAAAAGGATGGATGATGACCTCACTTTTTCCGGGGTTCTCAACGAACACACGGTTGCGGCTGTTCGCCGATCTGCCCATGATAAAATAGGCAGTCACCGCCGACTTTCCGTCGGCAGATTTTCCGATGACGATTCCCCGACCGGGGTAGCTGTTGGCAGCAAGAAGCTCGCCTATGGGACTGTTTCTGTAAATATCCATATGGGTAAATCCTTTCTGTTTTCTTAGCTATCGGCAGATTCCTGCGAAGGGATTTCCTCTGCCAGCTTTGCAGAGACCTTCTCGACTGCCCGGGGAAGGATAATCCATTCCGCCTGCTCCATAACACGCCGTTGGAGGATTTCGGGGGTGTCCCCTTCCTCAACCTGTACCGCCTTCTGATCAATGATCTCGCCGCCGTCGGGAATCTCATTAACGAAGTGAACGGTGGCACCCGTCACCTTGACGCCCTTCTCAAGGGCGGCAATATGAGGATTCAGTCCGTACATTCCCTTTCCGCAGAAGGATGGAATCAGGGCGGGATGAATGTTGATGATCCGATGATCCCATGCTTTGGTGAAGTTTTCGGACAGGATTGCCATAAAGCCTGCCAGAACGATCAGATCAGCCTCGCAGTCGGCAAGCTGGCTCTGAATTCCCGCCTCGAAGGCTTCCTGACTGCCCAGCTCCTTTTTGGAGATCACGGCAGAGGGAATACCGGCATTCTGTGCCCGGGTCAGGGCATAGACACCCGGCTTATTGGAGATCACACGGACGATTTCGCCGCTGTGCAAAATCCCGGATCTCTGTGCGTCGATCAGTGCCTGCAAATTGGTTCCGCCGCCCGATACCAGCACGGCGATTCTGATTTTTCTCATATTACGGTGTCCAATCTTATTGAATAATGACTTTGTCCTCAGAGGCAACGATCTTTCCGATCACATAGGCATCCTCACCGTTTGCACGAAGGATTTCCAATGCCTTGTCTGCATCCTCTGCGGCAACCACAACGCTCATGCCTACGCCCATATTGAAGGTGTTGAACATATCCCGCTCGGGAATGTTTCCGACCTTGGCGATCAGATCAAAGATAGGCAGTACCCGAACGGCGGAACGGTCGATTTCGGCGCCCAGTCCGTCGGGAATGGAACGGGGAATGTTCTCATAGAAGCCGCCGCCCGTAATGTGGGACACGCCCTTGACCTTTACCTGCTCAAACAGGGCGCACATGGACTTCACATAGATTTTGGTGGGCGTCAGAAGAGTCTCCCCGATGGACTTTCCGTCCAAAGCCTGGCAGGGTTTGAACAGATCGGGATTGTTTTCCACATCGAACACCTTGCGAACCAGGGAAAAACCGTTGGAATGAACACCCGAGGATGCAAGGGCAATCACGACATCACCGGGAACCATGGAACTGTTGTCGATAATCTTGCTCCTGTCCACAATGCCCACCGAGAAGCCTGCCAGATCGTAATCATCCTCCGGCATCATACCGGGATGCTCTGCGGTTTCGCCGCCGATCAGTGCAGAACCCGCCTGAACACAGCCTTCTGCAACACCTGCAACGATGGCGGCAATTTTTTCGGGAACATTCTTTCCGCAGGCAATATAGTCAAGGAAAAAGAGGGGCTTTGCGCCGCAGCAGATGACATCGTTGACGCACATGGCAACGCAGTCGATGCCGATGGTGTCATGCTTGTCCATCAGCATGGCAATTTTCAGCTTGGTGCCGACGCCGTCGGTACCCGATACAAGGACGGGATCGGACATTCCCTGCAAATCGGGGCGGAAAAGACCGCCGAATCCGCCTACATCGGAGAAAACCCCTGCCGTATGGGTTCTGGCAATGCTGGATTTCATCAGTTCAACTGCCTTGTAGCCGGCGGTTATATCAACACCCGCCGCCTTATAGCTCTCACTCTGACTTTTCATCTGTCGAGTCCTCACTTTCACTCTTATCTTTTTTATAGAATATGGATTTTTCAGACTTATCTGACTCTATGATCTTCTTCTCGAAGCGATTCTTGCCGGTCTGAACAGGAATATCCGTCGGATATTTTCCGCAGAAGCAGGCTGTGCAGAAACCCTTTCCGTTGTTGCATCCGGTCAGTTCGGTCACGTTCTCAAGGCTGAGATAGCCCAGCGAATCGGCACCGATGATCTTTGCGATCTCCTCCACCGTATGCTTGCAGGCGATCAGATTTTCCTTGGAGTCAACGTCAATGCCGTAGTAGCAGGGATCCACATAGGGGGGAGACGAGATACGGACGTGAACCTCCCTGGCACCCGCATCCCGGATCAGACGGATGGTCCGTGCCGTGGTGGTTCCCCGGACGATGGAATCGTCCACTACCACCACCCGCTTTCCGCGGACGACCTCGGAAATCGGATTCAGTTTGATGCGAACCTTGTCCTCTCTTGCCTTCTGACCGGGTGCAATGAAGGTTCTTCCAATATATTTATTCTTGATGAACCCCATTCCGTAAGGAATGCCGGATTCCCGGGAGAAGCCGATGGCAGCGTCCAGACCCGAATCGGGCAGACCCACCACAATGTCAGCCTCGACAGGATGCTCTCTTGCCAGAATCCGTCCGGCGTTGACCCGAGCCTTGTGAACGCTGTGTCCGTCGATCACCGAATCGGGTCGGGCAAAATAGATGTATTCCATGACGCACAGGTGAGGCTCCGCTTTACCGCAGTGATCGGCAATCGAGCGCACCCCGTTCTTGTCAATGACCAGAATCTCACCCGGGCGAATCTCCCGGATAAGGGTAGCACCAACCGCATCCAGAGCGCAGGATTCGGAAGCGATCACATAACTACCATCCTCCATGACACCGTAGCACAGGGGACGAAGACCGTTGATGTCCCTTGCCGCAATCAGCTTGGAAGGGGACATGATACACAGCGAGTAGGCACCGTGAATCCGGTTCATGGCACGGTTCACCGCCTCCTCAATGGAGGGTGCGGAAAGCCGCTCCTTGATGATTTCGTAACAGATGACCTCCGTATCGCTGGTGGTGTGGAAGATACTGCCGCTGAGCTCCAACTGCTCACGGAGTTCGGCTGAATTTACCAGATTTCCGTTATGTGCAAGGGCGATACTTCCCTTGATATGATTGACGACGATAGGCTGTGCATTGCTTCTGTCACTGCCTCCGGTCGTCGAATAGCGGACGTGACCTACCGCCATGTTTCCCAGTCCCAGACCCTTCATCACGTCGGGCGTAAACACGTCGTTGACAAGTCCAAGATCCTTATAGGACTTAAAGAGTCCATCGTCGTTGACAACAATGCCGCAGCTTTCCTGTCCACGATGCTGAAGAGCAAAAAGTCCGTAATATGCAGCGGTAGCAACATCCTGCGTTGAATGACAGAAAATGCCGAATACGCCGCATTCTTCTTTGAGATGACCCATACCGTTTCCTTTTTTTATAAATTGACAAGACTCCGATCTGCTTCCGACAAACCGAGAAAAACTTGTGGGGACGGAGCCCCACGGGTTGATCCGTCCCTGCAAATATAAAAGATTATTCGCCGAAAATACGCTTCAGAATTTCCTGGTAAGCGTCCTCAACATGACCGAGATCACGGCGGAAACGGTCCTTATCCAGCTTTTCGTGGGTCGTTGCATCCCAGAGACGGCAAGTATCGGGAGAAATCTCGTCTGCCAGTACAATGGTTCCGTCATCCAGCTTACCGAACTCCAGCTTGAAGTCAACCAGCTCGATATTCAACTTCAGGAAGAACTTCTTCATGATTTCGTTGATCTTGAAGGTGTAGGCAGAAATGGTGTCCAGATCCTTCTTGGTTGCCCATCCGCAGGCAAGGATGTGGTAATCGTTGACCATGGGATCGTCCAGCTCGTCGCACTTGTAGCAGTACTCCAGAGTAGGGCAAAGGAGATTGGTGCCCTCTGCTACGCCGAAACGCTTGGAGAAGGAGCCGGCAGCAATATTGCGGACGATAACCTCCAGAGGAACGATCTTCACCTTCTTGACGATGGTCTCACGGTCGCTGATCTCCTCTACAAAGTGGGTAGGAATGCCTTCCTTTTCGAGAATCTGCATCATGTAGTTGGTGACACGGTTGTTGATCACGCCTTTGCCTGTGATTGTGCCCTTCTTCTTGCCGTTGAATGCGGTAGCGTCATCCTTATAGGAAACAATATACAACTGGGGATCGGTGGTAGCGTAAACCTTCTTGGCTTTTCCCTCATAGAGCTGTTCTGTCTTTTCGATATTCATGATTTTCTCCTCCAAAAAATCCAATTTCTTTCCGTAATTTCCGAGAATTTTTATTGTATCAATCAGCAAGAGTATTTTGCTGAAATAGCCTGATCCTTCGCAAGCACTGCAGCAGCACCGTCGGTTCTCGCCTGATCCAGTTTTGCGGCAAGGGTGTCATCCGTAACCGCCAGAATCTCGATAGCCAACATAGCGGCATTCTTGGAGCCGTCAATGGCAACCGTAGCAACAGGGATTCCCGAAGGCATCATCACCGTTGAAAGAAGGGCATCCATTCCGTCCAGTGCGGCGGACTTGACCGGAATTCCGATCACCGGCAGAGTCGTATTGGCGGCAAATGCTCCGGCAAGATGGGCTGCCATTCCTGCTGCGCAAATGATCACGCCGAAACCGTTTGCCCGGGCAGAGACGGCAAAGGCTCTTGCCTGCTCGGGAGTCCGATGTGCGGAATACACATGAACCTCAAAGGGAACCTCATACTCGCGAAGCACTCCGATTGCCTTTTCCACAACGGGAAGATCGCTGTCGCTTCCCATAATCAGTGCAACTTTTTTCATATTCACACAAATTCCTTTACAAAATGTTGAATCTGCCGTCCGCCGCGAAGTCTCACAGGGGCGCAGATCCGAAAATATTTTTAAAAAACATTTCATTTCGATCTAACTGAGTATACCATACTTTTTGGTGGATGTCAAGAGTTTTTCGCTGAAATTCCGACGATTGTATGCTTTTTGAAGGGCAAACTTTTTGTACTTTTCCACCAAAGGCATTTCCTTTGCCTGTGACAAGGAAATCGGTCCCGGCATATGATATACAGAAGGAAATCATGGAAAAAGATCCTTCATAAGAATAAAACAACCGAAAGGATGGTCACAAGGATGGACTATCAAAGAGCCTGTGCCTGTCGCAATATGCGGGCAGGATATATGGGCGTCACTCAAGGGGGAACACGGAAAAGACAGGATATGAGGGTATCGGATCAGAACTGCAATTGCACGCCCTCGGCAGAATATCCCCCCAACAGCTGCGACTACCCCTCTCTCGCCATGGCTTATCTTCCCTATCAGAAATGGGACTGTTTGTATGAGCCGGCAGAGGCATTACAGAATGCCACCCTCTTTCGTGAGTTGAACAAACCCTTTCTGGCAGGGAGAAGAGGAGGCAGTGGAAAAGTATGAGCGTACCGATTATGGGATGTCCCGAACAGAGAGATCTGCTGAACAAAATCCGTGCCTATGATTTTGCGGCACTGGAGGCAGCAATGTATCTGGACGGATACAACTGCTCCGAGGCACTCGAATATCACCAAAAGATGACCGAGAAAGCCCGGGAAGCTAAGGAAAAATATGAATCGCTTTTCGGACCGCTGACTCATTCCGGAGTCACCGGCGACGACGGCTGGACATGGGTCAAAACCCCGTGGCCCTGGGAATTGGAGGCGAACTGATCTATGTGGATTTATGAGAAAAGATTGGAGTACCCGGTAAAGATCAAGAATCCCAATCCGGCAATTGCGAGATTCATCATCAGTCAGATCGGCGGACCCGACGGCGAAGCCGGTGCGGCAACCCGTTACCTTCAGCAGCGTTATTCGATGCCCGACCGTCGTGTGGCAGGAATACTGACAGATGTCGGCACTGAGGAACTTGCGCATTTGGAGATGGTTTCTGCGATCATTTTCCAATTGACGAGAAACCTGACCGAAGAGCAGATCAAGAAAAGCGGCTTCGACACCTACTTTATTGACCACACCACGGGTGTCTATCCTCAGGCGGCATCCGGTGTTCCCTTCTCTGCCTCTACCCTGCAGGTCACCGGCGACGTCTTTGCCGATCTGCATGAGGATCTGGCGGCAGAACAAAAGGCAAGAGTCACCTACGACAACATTCTGCGTCTGGTGGACGATCCCGACGTTCGGGACCCTATCAAGTTCCTGCGTGAGCGGGAGATCGTACACTATCAGCGTTTCGGCGATGCGATCCGTCTGACTCAAGAGTGCTTCTCCGACAAGAAGAACTTCTATGCCTACAACCCTGCCTTCGACAAGTAAGCGCATCTGCCTGATGCCGAAGCGCAGACCGATAGGTTACAACCCCCCACGATAAGATATTCCCCATAGAGCGGACCCTTGAAACAGCGAAAGCTTCAAGACTGCACTATGGGGATTATTCAGAATCACACCACTGATCATGAGAAAACTTCTTCAACCGTTCATCATAGCTGACTTTCGTTGCGCCACGGTCCTGTTTTCAAGCATCTCATCGGACATTTGATCAAATCGTCTATCGTTCCATCTGAAAATCCCGGGCAAAACCCTTCAAAATGCGATTTGAAGGGTTTTGCCCGGGGCTTGGTTCATGGTCTTTTGATCAGAGGATCAAAGATACTTCTGAATATAATCGTACTCTTCGTTGAGGGTATCGACTGCATCCTGATAGCGGGCATTTTCCGCCTGGACTTCGGCATTTTTCTTGCCGTTGACCTCATCCAGCCAGCCCTGAATCAATTGGATATTATCCCGATTGGCTTCCCATTTTTCATCCAGTGCCGTTTGCTCAGCACGAATGGATGCGATCTGATTCCCGGCTTCGGTCGCAGCTGCCTGATCACCTTCTGCTACCGCCTGATCGTATTTTCCCTGCCACTGTGCAAGGCTGTCTGTCAGTTCGGCAGATCTTTGCTTGTAGCTTTCCTCTGTCAGTCCGATGTCGTTCAGAAGATCCTCATAAGACTTGATCTCAGCGGCATACTTCTGGTCGATCGCAGACAGATTAGTGGAATGCCGATCGTTCTCTGCGTTCAAAAGAAGGGTGTAGTCATTGATTGCCTGATTCTTAAGCGTATCGCTGATGGGAAGGACACGGACCATGGCAACATTCGACTGAATTCCGTTGGAAGATACGGCAACAATCTGAGCATAGGTGCCGGTACTGACTGCGAAGATCTTTCCGTCTTTGATTTTGATGGAAGTGCAGTTAGAGGTAAGAATCTGATAGGTCACACTGGTATCGGTGGCATTTGCAGGGGTGATGGTAACGGGAATGTCCGCAAATTCGCCTTCTCTTACCTCAATAATCGTTGAATCAATGGTAATTCCCGTCACATTGACGACCTCTGCCGCTTTTTCTACGGTAACCTTGATGCTGGCGGAAATTCCGGTCGCACCGGTGACGGTGACGGTTGCAGTTCCGATTCCCTTGGCGGTCAGAACGCCGCTGTTGCTGACCTGAACAACCAAACGGTCGGAGGAGGTCCAGGTGTAGGTATCCTGATAATTCTCAGGGGTAATGATAGGCTTCAGTTCCAGAGAACTGCCCTTATACAGGGTCACTTCAGCAGGATCGAAGGTAATCGACACGGAGGTATTGACCACGCTGACGACACAGGTTGCCGACTTTCCGTCTGTGGTCTGTGCAGAAATCACTGCCAGACCCACCTTAACCGCAGTCAGATTGCCCTCGGGGTCAACCGACACAACCGATGCGTCGGAAGAGGTCCAGATGACATCTGCGGAACCGGCAGGTACCAGTGTTGCCACAAGCTGTCTTGTTCCGCCAAGCTCCAGCGTCAGTTCGCTTGCGTCCAGGAAGATCGACTGAACCGATTCGGTAACGATAATCTTGCAGGTTGCGCTCAGCCCGTTGGACGTGGTTGCCTTGATGACAGCTTCGCCTTCAGAGATGCCGCGAACGATTCCGAAGGAATCTACCGTTGCAATGGTTTCATCGGAAGTGGTCCATGTAATGGTTTTATCGGAGGTATCGGCAGGAGCAATCTGATAAGTAAGCTGTCTGCTCATGCCGGCATCCAGAGTGACTTCACTGTCATCGAGGGTCAGGGAGGTGGCAGGAACCACAACAGTAACCGTGCAGATCTCATACAGTTCGCCGCAACGGACAGTGATGCTTGTCGTACCCTTACGAAGGGCGGTGATCACGCCGTTATCATCAACGGTGGCAACAGAGGGAACCGTGGATTCCCAGATAAATTCAACGGACGTATCGGTACGTGCGGGGACAAGCTGTGCCATAATCTGATGGGTCTGTCCGATGGAGAGACTGATCTCGGTTTCGCTGAGTTCAATGACGGTAGGCTTGGAGCTGACGGTAACATAGCAGCTCACATGGTATTTTTCGTCCAGCGAAGTTGCGGTAACGGTTGCGGTTCCGTCCGTAATGCCCTTGACCTCGCCTTTGGCAGAGACGGTTACGACTGAAGTATTATCCGATTTCCAGGTCACATTCGCCGTAGGATTGCCGGTGGAGAGATTGATAACCGTCAACTGATGCGTTTCGCCGGTTGCAAGGGTCAGGGTGGCTTCGCTGATGCTCAGTCCCGTCTGATTTTTATCGGAAACGGGAGGCTGCGTCGTGCTGTCGCTTTGGGAGTTCTTTTCCGTGTCGTCGCTATCCGACGGATTCTTATCACCGCCGCAGGAGGCAAACAAACAAACTGTCATCAGCACACAAAACAGGACGAGGAGAATTCTGCCGATTCTATTCATACCAAATTCATTCCTTTCAGTCAGGATCATTCAGAAAGCGATTTGCCTTATAGTCAAACCCTTTCTTGTGCCTATTATAGCATATATTTGTGTCGAAATCAATGCCCAAAATTCACAATTTTCGAGAGAGTTCTGAATTTTTTGTAAACGCTTTCGATATTTTTTATAAACATTCAATTTTCCCTTGCATATTCGGGGATTTTGTGATAAAATACGGATAATACAAAAAATTGGCAAGAAATGCCCGGCTCAAAGGGATTCCGACTCTCACATCGGGAATCCGCCGCACAGCCGAAGAAAGGCAGGGTCAACATCCTCATGAGTTCCGTACACAAGCTGATTGATTTTATCGGGAAGAGTCCCACCGCCTATCACGCAGTCGAAAATCTGTCCGATCGGCTCCTTGAAGCAGGCTATCAACGAATCTGCGAATCCGATGATTACAGGCTGACCCCGGGCGGAAAATATTTTGTCACCAGGGGACAGTCCTCGTTGATTGCCTTCCGGGTTCCCACTTCCCGTCCCATGTCTTTCCGGATTGCCGCCAGCCACAGCGATTCCCCCATGTTCAAGCTCAAAAGTCAGGGGGTAATGGTGACGCTGGGTCACTACACCAAGCTGAACATCGAACGCTACGGCGGAATGATTCTGTCCTCCTGGTTTGACCGTCCCCTGTCGGTTGCCGGACGGGTCGTCGTCCGGGACGGAAACCGGCTGATCTCGAAAACGGTCCGGCTGTCCCGTGATCTTGCCGTGATTCCCAATGTCTGCATTCATTTCAACCGCCAGATCAACGACGGGTACAGATACAATCCCCAGGTAGATTTGCTGCCGATCATCGGAGATCAGACCTCCGGCGATCTTCTGAACCGCACGATCGCAGATGCCGCAGGAGTATCCCCCGAATCCATCGTCTCCTCCGATCTGTTTTTATACAACCGCACCCCCGGAACGGTTCTGGGGCTTCAGGACGAATTCTTTGCCGCACCCCGAATCGACAATCTGGAGTGTGCATACGGCACCCTTGATGGTTTCCTCACTGCTACTGCGCCAGACGGCGTTGTCCCGGTTTATGCCGTATTTGACAATGAGGAAACCGGCTCTGCTTCCCGTCAGGGAGCGGCGTCCACCTTCCTGTACGACACCCTGACCCGCATCTGCGCATCCCTTTCGGTAGGAGGTTCTGACTATCTGAAGATGCTGGCATCCTCCTTCATGGTGTCCGCCGACAACGCCCACGCCAGACATCCCAATCATCCCGAGCTGTCGGATGCCGACAATGCGCCCTACATGAACTGCGGCATTGTGATCAAGTACAATGCCAATCAAAGATATACCACTGATGCCCTTTCGGATGCCATTTTTTCCGAAATCTGCCGGAAAGCAGGCGTTCCCGTTCAGCCCTTTGCCAACCGTTCGGATATTGCCGGCGGCTCGACGCTGGGAAACATCTCAAACACCCGGGTCGCCATTCCCACCGTGGACATCGGTCTTGCCCAGCTTGCCATGCACTCGGCATACGAGACGGCGGGCTGTGCAGATCTTGACCATCTGACTGCCGGCACCCATGCGTTTTACGAAGCAGATATCCGTCAGGGAGCAGATGGGGAATTCACCGTAGAATGCGACCGTATTGAGGAGGAAATGAATCATGTCCATCTTTGACCGTATCGGCGAGGGACTCCGGGCAATCTCCAATCACCCACACCGCACCGCCGCCGTCATTGTTGCCGGCGGAAAAGGCAGCCGGATGGGGTGTGACACCACGAAGCAGTTTCTCGAGCTTTGCGGCAAGCCCATGATCGTCTATTCTCTGCTTGCCTTCGAAGCATCCGATTTCATCGACGAGATCGTTCTGGTGGTCAGGGAGGACGAAAAGGATCGCTACCCCGCCCTTTTGAAAAAATACGGCATCGAAAAGCTGAAAGCGATCGTCAGCGGAGGGGAAACCCGTCAGGAATCGGTATGGAAGGGATTTTCCGCCATTTCAGACAACTGTGATTTCGTAGCGATACACGACGGTGCCCGTCCCCTGATCACACCGGAACAGATCCGGAAAGTCATGCTGGCGGGCTTTGACTCCCGCGCGGCATCTGCCGCCGCACCCTGCAAGGACACGGCGAAAACCGTCAATCTCAGTGCATATGTGGAACAGACCATTGACCGAAACAAGCTTTGGCTTGTCCAGACTCCTCAGGTTTTCTACGCTAATCTTTACCGTGCTGCCGCCGTTACCGCCGAGAAGGACAACTTCAAGGCAACCGACGACTGTTCCCTTGCCGAACACGCCGGATTTGCGGTCCGACTGGTGAACACGGGATATGACAATCTGAAGGTCACCACGCCAGAAGACCTTTGGTTTGCCGAGGCGATTCTCAGTCACCGGAATGAAATCAAAGTCGAAGGAGTGTGAGTCATGGACATTCGGATCGGACAGGGATATGACGTTCACCGTTTGGTGGAGGGCAGGAAGCTGATCCTCGGCGGTGTGGAAATTCCTCATGACAAGGGACTGCTGGGGCATTCCGATGCCGACGTGCTGACCCATGCCATCATGGATGCGGTTCTGGGTGCGCTGGCACTGGGGGACATCGGGAAGCACTTTCCCGACACCGATCCCGCCTACAGCGGAGCCGACAGTCTGGAACTTGCCGCCCGCACAAGAGCCTTGATCGAAGCCCTTGGCTATCGGGTGGGCAACATCGACGCCACCGTTCTGGCTCAGGCACCGAAGCTGGCTTGCTACATTCCCGGAATGCGGGAGCGGCTTGCCGGGGTATACGGTGTCGATGTCGATCGGGTCAGCATCAAGGCAACCACCGAAGAAGGTCTGGGCTTTACCGGAGAAAAGCTGGGTATCGCCGCCCAGGCAGTCTGCCTGCTGATCAAAGACTGATCCCCAAAATGACTCGGGGATGCCGCAAGCAGCTGCATCCCCGTATTTGCAGGCAAGACCCCTCCAATTATCTTCGATCCCACGACCTGTATTTTTGACATCCAGATTGGAAATTCATGCCGAATCTTCACTTTTGTCTGCCTACTCTATCATATGGCGTGATCGCCCATCGGTTACCCCCTTCGGTCGGCTTGTACTTCCCTCGAAATTATCGTTTTTCAAGGATTTCCCAAAAAAATCCCGGTTATGCGCCGACCCCGATCACTCCCTTTGCCTTTTTGCTCAAAATGATTTTTTACCTCGAAAGGAAATTAAAACCCATGGAAAAGAAAATTCACATTGCCCCGTCGATTCTATCCGCAGACTTCGGAAGGCTTTCCGAGGAGGTCGCCGCAGTGGCAGATGCCGGTGCCGACTGGCTTCACATTGACGTCATGGACGGCATCTTTGTTCCCAACATCTCCTTTGGTGCGCCCGTTTATCGCTGCATCCGGGAGAAATCCGCCCTCTTTTTCGATGTTCATCTGATGATTACCGAACCCATCCGATACATTGCCGATTTTGCCAAGGCGGGAGCCGATCTGATCTGTTTTCATTATGAGGCAACCGACCATGTAGCGGAAACCATTCAAGCCATCCGTCAGGCGGGATGCCGTGCAGGCATCGCCCTGAAGCCCGCTACCGATCCTGACGTCCTTCTTCCCTATCTCGATACGGTGGACATGGTACTGATTATGTCGGTAGAACCCGGTTTCGGAGGGCAGAAATTTATGCCCATCGCCCCGGAGAAGGCAAAAAAAGTCGCCCTCATGCGGGATTCCATGGGGCTTTCCTTTGACATTGAAATGGACGGCGGCATCGGAGTCGGCAACGCAGAGGTCGTGCGGACATCAGGGGTAAACGTGCTGGTTGCCGGATCGGCGATCTTTAAGGCGGACGACTATGCGGCGGTCATCGGCAATCTCCGTGGAAATGTATAAAAAAATTCCGACCGAAGAGGATCGGTCAAAACCATACTACGACCGCACACCGG
>JBJDZN010000008.1:6033-46613 GCA_051868045.1 Eubacteriales bacterium | reverse complement strand
GGTGCTTCACAACTTCGCTTCCTATCTGGACAGCGAGAACATGGTGCGCATGAAGAGTCTGCCCACCATGTTCACAGCCCTGTTCGGTGCTGCCATCAACCTGATTCTGAATCTGATCCTGATCCCTATCCTCGGCGGAATAGGTGCGGCGATTGCCACCTATGTCAGCTATCTTGCCACCTTCGTGACCCGTGCCGTTATCGTGCGGAAGTCCATTGAGGTTCATCCTATGCTGACCCTGTTGAACAACATCCTGCTGATGGGTATGGTGATTCTGACCATGACCCAGTGGCACATTATCTGGATTGTCGGCGATCTGATCCTGCTTGGTCTGTTGATCTGGCTGGACCATTATCCCATTCTGTTTATGGCAAAGGGAATTCTCAACGGACTGAAAGGGCGGCTCAAAGCCCGCAAGTGAGCAGATAGGAGATCAGCAGAAGCGAGTCGTCGCCCGATTTGCCCGACATCAGGGACAGCATGGCTCCTATAAAGAGCAGATCGTCCAAAGTCAGCCCTTCAAGCAGGGGAAAAAGGTTGGAAAGGGTGTTTTCTTCGGAAAACTCTGCCTTTGGGGGGCATTTCACGTTCTCATCCCTTCCTTTTTCTTGATCTTTGTCTTTCCGATCTCTCCATTCATTCCTTTCACTCAGGGGCATTTTCTCGTCGGCGATCGGCGGAATGGTGGGACTTGATCGGGAACTGCTCCTGTCAGAATCGTAGTCATCCGCCGATTCTGCCGGCTTTGGCTGATCTGAGCGTGCAAAATGCGTCGATCCGTCCCCGATCAAGGGTACGGCGTAGCCGGCGGCGGGTTCCGTTCCGTCGTCCCCGATCTGCGGCAGTGGGACGGCAGTCTGAGGCACTTCAGATGCCGGGTAAGGCTCTGGGGCGGTGGGGATTTCACCGGACTCCGGAGGTTCGGCAAAATCCTGCGCCTGCGGAAAGTTTGGAATCCCGGTGGAATCCTGAAGTCCCACGGTGGGTTGGAAAGAGTCCTCCCCCGTTCGCCTCTCGGACATGGATGCCCCCGACGGAAGCCCTCCGTCAGACGGAAAAGCGGTTCCCGTATAATCGGGCGGCGGGGACGGAATGCGGACTTTATATCGACTGTACATGGAATCTGACCCCTTTTCTACCGGGTTGATTTGCCACCCATTCCCTCTGCCAGCTCCATAACCTCCAGAAGACGGATCAGCAGTTCCAGCCGATCCTTCTTGTCGGGGGAGATAAAGGGTCGCATTGCCTCCAGAAGAGCAATACGCTCTTTGTGCCCTATCTTTTGTCTGTGGGGCGGTTTGGGTGGGCATTCTTTTTTGCATTCCTCCCGATCCTCGGACGGCGGAAGTCTGTCGCAGGGAATCTGCCGGGTACCGTGGGGTTCCGGATCCCCCTGCCAGTCCCGGATTGGCTCCTGCCGTTGGGACATCTCGTCGGTCTTTTTCGGAAAGAGGTTGTTCAGTGCCCCCGAGGACGCCAGAACCGACGCCATGTTCATGGCTCCCGAAAGCAGTTCGGGATTCTCCATAACTTTTTTGAGCAGATCGCCCATACCGGAAAAATTTTGCGGATCGGTCAATCATGATCTCTCCCCTCTGTGTTTGGCTGATTGGTTTGTAAACCCGTTATATTCATGCTGTGACCCTGCCATTCTGTCTTCGTGTTCCGACTTGGTAATCCGAGTTTATATCTTAACGCCTGTGAGCGATTTATTTTTGGAGTTTTGACAGGATCTCATCTGTCTGATCTTTTCCGATCCGATTTACGAGTTTTTGCAGATCGCTGTCGGACGCACCTGCCAGCATCGTTTTGAGCATGGGCGTGTTGGAAATCAGATTCTCCACCTGCGCAGGCGGCAGTCCCATGGCGGTCGCCGCCATGCGCACCATTTGCCGGAACTGTTCGTCGTCCATCTTTCGCAGATCGGACACATCGTGTTGCATAAACGCTTCCCCCTTTATCGGTTTTCCTTAACATTCTATGATAGGCGAGGGGGATTGGTTCCACTTTGATGAAAAGAGGTTTTTGTCTTGAAGTTGATTGTTTTTTCCGACTCCCACGGGCAGAGCTTTGGAATGCGGCAGGCGGCAAAACAGCACCCGAACGCCGATTGCTTTCTCCATCTGGGAGACGGAAACCGTGAATTTGAGTCCCTGTGTGCCGAGCTGAACCTTCCCCATGCGGCGGTGAGGGGCAACTGCGACCTCTTCGGTCAGTCTTCTGATTTGCCCATGAAGCAGTGTCTGGATTTTGGAGGCTGTCGGGTATTTCTTTGCCACGGTCACGAATATGCGGTCAAATATACCTACACCGATCTGATCCGTGCCGGTGTCGAGCGTTCTGCGGACCTGATTTTGTTCGGACACACCCACATTCCCTGCGAGAAATATCTTGCGGATGAGGGGGATCACGGGATTTATCTGTTCAATCCCGGAAGCATCTCCACTACCCGCACCTACGGAATGGTGGAAATCGTCCCGGGACGGGACAGACCGGGAATTTTGACCTCGATTGCAGAGATCGGATGAATTTTTCGGCAAAAAAGAGAATGGTGCAGAGAAACCGCACATCTTTCTTTCAAACCTGTTTACGAGAGAGGAATGGTCATAAATTATGCAATACAAGCCCAATAAAAACACGAAAAATGCCTGGGTTGTGGTGGGATTTCTGTCGACGATGGCGTTTCTGTTCTGGCTGTTCGGAGTCCTGAAGTGGGGATATTCGGTGGTCAATCAGTCGGGACTCATGATCATGGCAGTTGCCGATGTGCTGGTTATCATCCGCTATCTGCTCAACGATTACGTCTATTCCATCAACGAAAACGGCTATTTTACCGTTACCCGGGTAACGGCAAAGTCCAACAAGCTCCTAGCCGACATCCGCATTTCGGCGGATGACCGGATTGTACCCGGGAAAAAGGACATGTCGGAGTACGGAGCCATCAGAAAAAAAGAAAATTTCGCCGTTTCCCTGTTTCCGAAACAGACCTACTACTACTTATTCAGGTCGGGAAAAGATCAGGATGCCCTGATTCTGGAATGCGGCGAAGATGTGGCGGAACTGATTCGTCAGGCAATTGATACCTATGGAAAAATGCGGGGGGATGAATACGAAAAAGACGAAGACGACAAGAACGGCGAGGATGAAGGCTGATCTCTCGGAGGCTGGGGCGGGATTTGACCGCCGGGGTGAGCGTGCGGGGATCGTGGGTATCGCCGTCAATCTGATGTTGGCAGGATGCAAACTGGTGTTGGGAATGCTGTCGGGATCGGTTTCGGTGATGGCGGATGCCGCCAACAATCTGTCCGACTGCGGCGGGTCTGTTCTGACCATACTGGGGTTTCGCCTGTCCGCACGTCCCGCCGACAAGGAGCATCCCTTCGGACACGCCCGGTATGAGTATATCACCGGTCTGATGCTGTCATTTCTGATCCTGCTGTTGGGATTTTCCTTCCTGAAAGAGTCGGTATTGCGGATTTTCGGCACCGATGAGACCTGTTTTACGGCAATCACCCTGATTTTGCTGGGTCTTTCGGTTGCCGCCAAGCTGGGACTGGGATGGTTCTATCGGCACATGGCGGGCATTCTCCGTTCCCAGACCCTGCGGGCAAGCTCGGTGGACAGCTTCACCGATGCCATTCTGACCTCTGTGGTTCTGCTGGGAGGACTGCTCCGTGCTGTCACCGGCATTGAGGCGGACGGATATGTGGGTCTGGTGGTTGCCGTTGTGATTCTGATAGCCGGTGGGAAGCTGGTTCGGGAAGCTACCGGACTCCTTCTCGGGAAGGCTCCCGACAAGGAGATGGTGGACAGTCTGGATGCCCTGATTCTGAGCCATCCCGAGGTGTTGGGAATGCACGATCTTATGGTTCACAGCTATGGTGAAAGTCGGATTTTCGCCACGGCTCATGTGGAAATCGACGCCCGTACCGATCTGATGACCGCCCATACCGTCGCCGATTGCATCGAGCAGGAGGTGCTGGCAAAGTTGGGCATTCATCTGGTGGTTCATGTGGATCCCATGGTCAACGATGATGAGCGGCTGACCCGCCTGCGGGCGAATGTGGCGGAAATTCTCAGGGGGATTTCGCCCAAATTGGGCTATCACGATCTTCATCTTCACAAGGATGAGGAAAGCGTCAAGCTGTTCTTCGATTTGACGGTTCCCGTGGATTTCATTCTTCCGGATGAGGAACTGCTTTCTCTCCTTTGTCGGGAGATTGAGGACAAATACCCGGACATCCTTCCCTGTATTCGTGTGGATCGGGATTTCGGAGAGTAACAATTCAGGGGGGGACTTTGGGAAAAAGTTCCCCCTGTCTATGCAAAAATCCCCATTTCCTTTCGGAAATGGGGATTTTTGGCAGGCTCAGGTTCCTCTGCCATGCGGCAGGGGAAAGGGAAAGTTACATCCGAATATTTCGTTTTTTCACGGTTTAATTAACAGAGGGCTGTCGCAAATAACCCTTTGCGACAGCCCTTGATGCAATTTGTCTTCCTGCTTATCGACCCAGAAGCTCGATCTGTGCGATTGCGCAACTGTCGGTGAACTCCAGCATGAAGTGGTTGTAGCTTTCTTCAGAGCCGGTCAGGAAGGGGATGGTCTCCTGCTGCCACTTGAAGACGATATTGTTGTAATCGTTCAGCTTGACCCACTGTCCGCCGTTGACGGCAGCATACAGAGTGACTTTGGACAGAGTCTCAGGATCAATGGACGAAGTCAGAGTCAGAATTCCGACCGACTTGGCGTCCTTGAAGCTGTATGTAACCTTGGTACCTGCGGGAATGCGGGCATCGGTCTTGGACGTGTTGTCACAGGTTGCGGCAATGCCGGCGACTGTGGTGTAAACCGTGTCCTCCTCCACAGCCTCGGTGGTTTCCTTCACTGCGGGAACAACCTTAACGGTGGGAGAAACCAGATCTACAAGCGGTGCGGCGGGGGCATCGCCGGTGGTCAGCGAGGTGGGCGCAACGGAGCCGAAATCGGATGGCTTGGGACCCATCTCGAATATCAGCTCGCCGCCGTTCCTGATCTCCTCGTGGGTGATGAAGGTGCGGTCCAGCTGTTCGCCGTTCAGGGTTACCGACTGAACGTAGATGTTTTCCAGCGAGTTGTTCTTTGCCACGATGTGCAGAGAATGTCCCGCATAGTTCAGGGTAATCTCCTCAAACAGGGGAGAGCCGATGGCGTACTCGCCCGATCCGATGGACAGGGGGTAGAAGCCAAGAGCAGAGAACAGATACCAGGTGGACATTTCGCCGTTGTCCTCGTCACCGGGAATACCCTGACCGAATTTGCCGCCGACAAACAGTCTGCGTGTGACGTCACGGCTGTACTTCTGCGCCTTCCAGGGCTCAGAGGTGTGGTTGTACATATAGATGATGTGATGGGAGGGCTGGTTGGACTGACCGTAGCGTCCCAACTTCATCTCTCTTGCCTCTCTCTGCTCGTGGATGCCGTCGGTATCGCCGGTGGCACCATATCCACGGTAGACATCGTAGGTCTCAAAGATGGAGTCGATCTTCTTAGCCAGAGCATCCTTGCCGCCGTAGAGGTTGGCAAGTCCCTTGCCGTCGAAGGGAACGGACACCGACATATTGTAGGCATCGGTTTCGGTAAAGTCGTTGCCCCAGAACAGGGGATCGAACTTGTCATGGTGCATATTGGCACGGGTCCAGCGTCCGTCTGCCTCTCTGCCGCGGAACCACTTGTTCTTGACGCCCTCGCCGTTGTCCCAGAAAAGCAGGGTGTAATTCTTGGCACGGTTGATAAAATATGCGTAATCTGCGGCATATTTTTCCTTTTCCTTGGGATCGGTGGCAGATTCGCCGAGAATTTTTGCCATCTGTGCAATGCCGAAGTCGTTGATGTAGCCCTCAATGGACCAGGAGAAGTCCTCGTGATGTCCGGGAGTGTAGCCCAGGAAGATCGAACGGTCCAGCAGTTCACGACCGCCGTCCTTGGGTTCGGGAGAGTAGACGCAGGCGTTCTTGACTGCCGACTCGTATGCGTTCTTCAGGTCGAAATCAATGCCCTTGACTGCCGCATCGGCAAAGATTACGTCGGAGGAGGTTCCTACCATGCAGTTGACTCCGCCGGGAGCAGACCAACGGGGAACCAGACCACTGTCCTTGTAGTGCTGAACGAATCCGTTCAGCAGTCTCGGCATCTTTTCGGGGGTCAGCAGAGTATAGCCTGCCCAGACGGTACGGTAGGTGTCCCAGAATCCGTTGTTGATGTACATTTCGCCGTCCTCTACCTTCTTGGTATAGGGAGAACGGTATTTCAGCACGGGATTTTCCTTGGTTCCTGCGTTCTCGGCGATGGTGTTGGGATACTTGTAGAGGTAGTACAGACCCGAGTAAATGTTCTCAAGCTGAACCTCGGAGGCACCCTTGATGTCCGTAACATGGGACAGGATGTCGTCCCAGGCATCTGCGGCATCGGAGCAGATCTCCTCGAAGGTGCGTCCCTCCAGCTCCAGCTCATAGTTCTTTTCTGCCTGAGTATAGGAGATGTAGGAGGTGGCGAACTTCATGGTGACTACGCTGCCCTCGAAGGATGCGATGGCATACTTGCCGTTTATGGCAGTTGCCTTGGGCAGTTCGGAGAACTTACCGTAAATGTAGACTCTTCCCGAGCCGTTGGACTTGTGTTCGCTGTAAGCAATGAAGGAACCGTCACTGCCGAAGCTGACCCTGCCATCGGCGTTCTGGCTGTCAAACAGGATACTGTGGCTGTAATCTTCCTTGTTGTAGGTGAAGCGGGCGCAGACACCGTGATTGGTAGGGGTGATCTCCAGTCTGGAATTGGAGGCATCGCCGCCGTTGGAATGAAATGCGACGCTGTAATAGTGGGCAAGGGCAATCTCATCGTCATGGGAGAAGAAATTGTGCTGTTCATGCGTGGAGAAGGAATCATCTACAGCGGCATCCCGGCTGGTGTTGATCATGAACTGCCAGGTTCCACGGTCGCCGATCCAGATAGAAGGCTCATGGGAGATGGAGATGCTGTCCATGGTGTGAGCAAGGTAGTCGTAATGCTTGTTGCCGCCGTGATTGGTGCAGGGAGCGTACATATTGAAGCCCTGAGGGAGCAGTACGGCAGGAGCGGTCAGACCTCTGGAGAAGGCAGGGGAGTCGTTGGTGCCTCTGAGAATGTTGATGTAGTGGCAGGGACGTGTGTAGACGGTGTCCGCCTGATCGTAGAGGGAAAGATCATCGAAATAGGTCAGGAAACGACCGTTTCCGGTGGGCTTTTCGTACTTCAGGACGATTTTTTCAATGACCTTGCCCTCGGCAAATTTACCCACCTTGACGATGACCTGGTTCCACTGATGGGTGAAGAGGATCCGGGATTCGCCCTGGGCAACAGGAGAGATGCCAACGCCGTTCTGATCTACGGCAGACAGCTCGGACAGCTTGGTTCCGTCGGTAAAGATCAGATCCATGCCGAAGTACATCTGGGTGTACTGGAAATCGTAGTGATTGCCGCCCATGGCAGGGAAAATGTGGTACTTCAGGGTGGTGTCGGCACTGACGGGAATCTCGAGACCCTTGAACAGGGTGATCGAATACTTGCCGCCGTTCTCAATGAAACCGGTGACTTTCAGGGTGTGGGGACCGGAGATGCCGGTGTTGGCAGGTCCGATCCAGGTATTTTCGGGACCGCTGGAAAGTTCGGCACGAAATTTTTTGTCAGAGTGATAAAGGTTTGCGGAATTTTGTTCTCCGGACAGGAAGGTCGCACTTAAAAGGACCTTCGCAGGGGAGACTTTCGGGATAAGTTCATTCATAGGATCATCCTCCTGTGTATGCAATGTGTAACATTTGTGTTTGTGTCCTTCGTTTCTTAGGACACATTCGAATTCATTATAGCACATTGTTTTGAAAAAGTACAGTCCTTTTTCAAAATTAATTGGAATTTTTTTCACGATTATTGGAATATCGAAAAGATGCCGATGCAGAGAACAAAATCAGGGCTGACACGGTCCGGTGTAAAACCGGACTGTGCAGCCCCGGTATAGGTGCGAGTCTCCGAAAACGGGTTTACTTTCTGATAATGACGCCAAGCTGCTTTTCCAGTGCGGAAAGGAGCTTGTTGACGGCGTTGGTAACCTCGTCGTCGGTCAGAGTGTGATCGGCGGAACGGAAGGTGATGCGGTAGGCAACGCTCTTCTTGTCGGTACCGATCTTTTCACCGGTGTAAATATCAAACAGGTCCACCGACTCTACCAGTTTGCCTGCCGTCTTGCGGATGACCTCCTCGATCTTGCCGACCTCCAGTGCCTTTTCGCAGACGAAGGCAAAATCACGGAAGGTGGAAGGATGCTTGGGAAGCGGTTTGAACTGCTTCTTGAAGTTCGCAATGGAGAAAATCTTCTCCAAAGGCAGATATGCCACATAAACCGGCTGATTGAAGCCGTATTCCGAAGCCACCGTAGGATGAATCTGTCCGATGGTACCGATGACCATGTTTCCTCTGGCGATGATGTCTGCGCATCTGCCCGGATGGAAGGTGGGATTTTGACGGTTTGCCTCATAACGCAGCTTCTGAATGCCTGCATCGGTGAGAATTGCTTCTGCCATGCCCTTCAGGGTGTAGAAGTCGCCTGCACCGTAGAAGCCGAACGCCAGAACGTAGGGCTCGTCGGGAAGCTTATCGGGTTCCTCCTTGGGAAGATAGATGTGTCCCAGCTCATACATCGCCGCCTTGGGCAGATGGTGGGCATTGTTGTGGGACAGGCTGGTCAGCAGGGAGGGAATCATGGTGGTTCTCATGACGCCGGTGTCCTCGCCCAGCGGATTTTGGATGACCACGTACTTTCTTTCGGGCGCATCGGCGGGAAGAGCAATCTTATCGGCATCCTTGGGGGAGACGAAGGAGAAGGTCACGGACTGGGTCAGTCCCATGCCGCACAGCAGCTGATGAACCCTTGCCCGATATGCCTGCATAGGGGTCAGAACGCCGGTCTTCACGGCACCCACAAAGGGAGTGGAGGCGATCTTATTGTAGCCGTAGATACGGATGACTTCCTCGGCGATGTCGTTCATCTCGGCAATGTCCGAACGCCAGTGGGGAGCGGTGATGATGCCGTTTTCCACGGTAAAGCCCAGATCCCGAAGGATCTTGGTCATATATTCCTCGGTCAGTTCGACGCCCAGGAAGCGGTTGATCCGATCGACTTCCAGAGGAACGGTTACGGGAGCCTTCTTCTCGGGGTAGCAGTCAATAAGTCCGGTGACAATCTCGCCGGCATCCAACTCTTCGACCAGTTGGCAGGCACGGTTCAGGGCATCCAGACAGTTTTCGGCATCCAGCCCCTTCTCAAAGCGGGCGGAGGATTCGGTGCGCATACCCTGAGACTTGGCGGACAGACGGACGGTGGCACCGTCGAAGCAGGCGGACTCGAAGACCACCGTAACGGTGTCATCCTTGATTTCGGAGTTCTCGCCGCCCATGACGCCGGCAAGGGCAACCGCCTTCTTTTCGTCGGCAATGACCAGATTGCCGGGGGTCAGAGTGTGATCCTTGCTGTCCAGCGAGCGGAAGTTCTCACCGTCAGCCGCACGGCGGACGATGATGTGGGAGCCGTCCAGCATGGCATAGTCGAAGGCGTGCATGGGCTGACCGTACTCCAGCATGACATAGTTGGTGATGTCCACAATGTTGTTAATGGGGCGAACGCCTGCCGCAGACAGACGCATCCGCATCCATAAGGGCGAGGGCGCAATCTTCACGTTGCGGATCACACGGGCAGTATATCTGGAGCAAAGATCGGGTGCCTGATTCTCAACGCTGAGATAGTCGGCAATGTTGCCGCCCTTCTCGGTAAAGACAGGGGTGGGAATGTGATAGGGACGGTCAAAGGAGACCGCAGCCTCACGGGCAAGTCCGATGACCGACAGGCAGTCGGGACGGTTGGAGGTGATCTCGAACTCCACCACGTCGTCACGGAGCATCAGCACGTCCCGGATGTCGTCTCCGGGTTTGCAGTCCTCGTGAAGGATCAGAATGCCGTCCTCGATGGCATAGGGAACCTCGTGAAGGGTCAGCCCCAGCTCGGCGATGGAACAGAGCATACCGTTGGATTCTACGCCGCGGAGTTTGCCCGCTTTGATGGTAACGCCGCCGGGCAGCTTTGCGGGAGCCTTTGCAGCGGGAACCAGTGCGCCGACAAATACATTCCGGGCACCGGTGACAATCTGGACGGTTTCACTCTCTCCTACGTCGATCCGGCAGATCACCATGTGATCGGAGTCGGGGTGGGGGACAATGGACACAATTTTGCCCACGACCACATTTTCGATGTCGGCACCCTTTTCCTCGAAGGATTCCACCTTTGAGCCGGTGTCGGTCAGTTTATCACAAAAATCCTTGGTGGCAATGTCCGACGTATCGACGAAGTCGGACAGCCAGTTTCTTGACAGATTCATCGTTAGAACCATACCTTTCCGCTGCTCTGCGCCCCGTCGGGGTCATACAGACCAGCTTACAAATTTTCGATAATCTTATTTACAATTTCTTTTTCGCCCATTTCATCCGAACAAAGGAGATGATAACCGAGGTCATATTGAAGGTTTCAGTCACCATACCGGGAACAGAGCGGAAGATCACGTCATAGGTCAGCCAGCAGGGTGAAATCACGAAAAGCTGGGCAATCCGGAGCGAGCGGGTACTCGCCTTCCAATAGAACGCCGTTCCGATCACCATTGCCGCCGCAGGAAGCAGATCCCACGCATTGAAGGGAATCGACGGAACAAGGTACTCGATCAGCGGGATGGAAGCGAACGCCGCCAGAATGAACCCTTCCGCAATGCGGTTGACCTTCGTCTTCGCCGGAATCAGAAGCATCAGCAGATTGCGCACCGTGCCGAGCGCATTCTGAATCGTTCCCGAAACCGTCCCGAGCAGGGCAAAGTGAAGGGTGAAGAACGACATTGCGATGATGTGGATGACCAGAATCTTCCGGGGATTCCGAATCTGAAATGAGCCGATAACAGTTGCGGACGCAAGCACGCCTGCAATCTGTGCAATAGCCTGAATCATCGTAGCGATATGTCCTCTCTTGCTTGCAGAGATTCCCGAGGGAAACCTGCATGTCCTTCTCAGAACTGTCCGAGGAATCGCAGATCGTTCTCGTACAGGTTGCGCATATCGTCGATGGAGTAGCGGATCATGGTGATCCGCTCGATGCCAAGTCCGAAGGCAAAGCCCGAATAAACTTCCGGGTCGATGTCACAGCCCCTCAGGACGTTGGGGTGAACCATGCCGGCACCCAGAATCTCGATCCAGCCCTCATTTTTGCAGACACGGCATCCCTTTCCACCGCAGACGAAGCAGGAAACGTCTACCTCGGCAGAAGGCTCGGTGAAGGGGAAATGGTGGGGACGGAACCGCAGACGGGTGGACTCGCCGAACATCTGCTTGGCAAAGGTCTCAAGACAGCCCTTGAGGTCGGACATGGTGATGCCCTTGTCTACGACCAGTCCTTCCAGCTGATGGAAGACGGGAGAGTGGGTGGCATCCACTTCATCGGCACGGTAAACTCTGCCGGGGGAGATGATGCGGATGGGAGGACGCTGCTTCTCCATGACACGAATCTGCACGGGAGAGGTCTGGGAACGCAGGAGAACCTTGTCGGTGATATAGAAGGTGTCCTGGGTGTCTCTGGCGGGGTGATTTTCGGGAATGTTCAGCTTCTGGAAGTTATAGGTGTCGTACTCGACCTCGGGTCCCTCGGCAATTTCAAAGCCCATGGAACGGAAGATGTCGCACAGTTCGCCCTCTACCTGATCCAGAGGGTGGCGTTTGCCGATCTCGATCTTCTTGGCGGGAACGGTGACGTCAATGGTTTCCAGAGCCAGCTTGGCGGACAGCTTTGCGGCGGCGACAGCCTTTTTGCGGGCGGCGATCTCCTCCTCAAGGGTGGCTCTGATTTCGTTGGCAAGCTGACCCATGGCGGGACGCTCTTCGGCGGAGAGCTTGCCCATGCCTCTGAGCAGGGCGGTCAATATGCCCTTTTTGCCCAGAAATTCAATGCGGAAGGCTTCAAGATCTTCGTCAGTCTGAATGGCGGAAAGCTTTGCCTCGGCATTTGCCTTGATTTTCAGCAGGGATTCTTTCATTTCGTTTTTCCTTTCAGTTTTCTCGGATTTTGGGTTGGATTTTTGTACAAAAAAACGCTTTCACCCGACAACACAGGGTGAAAGCGACGCTTCACGGTACCACCTGATCCATCCCGACCCCAATATGGATTCGGAATCTCTCTGTTTGTAACGGAACAACCCGTACAGAGCTACTTGCCCGGCATTTTGGTGTTTGCTGTCCCGGCGTTTACCCTGTCTGCTCCACGGCGAAAGGCATTCCCGCATTCCGCAAATCCGCTTTCAGCCCATGGCGGATTCTCTCTGTCCGGAAAATTTTCGGGTCAGCCGACCGATTCTTCGCATTTTGTACAGAGCTATTCTAGCACAAAGTTTGCAGGATGTCAAGTTTTTTTCGAAAATATCTTTACTTTTTTTCGCTTTTGTTGTAAAATAAAGATGTATGCGGGCTGACGGCGGTCATCGGTTGAGATCGGCTATGTGAATATAATGGACGTCACAGGTCCGTTGTCACGCCATTCGGAAAAAACGCTCGTTGCCTGCCTTGACAGGAATTCTTGCAAATACAGAAAGGAACCCCAATATGCCATTTCAGACCCTTCTTTTTGACCTGGACGGAACCGTTACCGATTCCGCCCCGGGTGTGACCCGATCCTTTGCTTATGCGCTGGATGCCTACGGGATTCATGCGGACCCGTCGGAGCTTTTTAAGGTGGTGGGACCGCCTTTGCACGTGTCCTTTATGGAATTTTACGGATTTTCCCGTGAGGAAGCCTTTCGGGCAGTGGACAAGTATCGGGAATATTATCGGGTAAAGGGCATCTACGAGTGTCGGGTCTACGACGGGATCCGGGAACTGCTCGCTAAATTGAAGGCATCGGGCAGGGAACTGCTGATTGCTTCCTCCAAGCCCGAGTTCTTTGTCAAGCAGATTCTTGACAACTTCGGGATAACGGAGAATTTCGATTTCGTGGCGGGAAGTCTGCTGGACGGAAGCCGCACCGACAAAGCCGAGGTGGTGGACTACGCCCTTTCCCATGCCAAAGGGAAGATCGGCGGAACGGTTATGATCGGCGATCGCTGCTTTGACGTGGAAGGCGGACATGCCAAGGGACTGCCCGTGATCGGCGTGACCTGGGGCTACGGCAGCCGTCAGGAGCTGTCGGATTCCGGTGCGGAATTCATCGTCGATACTCCCGATGAGCTTTGCAACCTTCTTCTGCCCCGTGCGTAAGGGGCATATAACTGAGAAAGGGACCGATTATCATGTTGGATTTACTGACCACTGAAAAGGAATTCATCTCCCGACATATCGTACCGGGAGGCACTGCCGTGGATTTCACCATGGGCAACGGGCACGACACCCTGTGGCTTTCCAAAGCCGTAGGAGAAAACGGAAAGGTGTATGCTTTTGACATTCAACAGCAGGCACTGGACTCCACCGCAAAACTGCTGGAATCGGAGGGTGTGCAGAACGTGACGCTGATCAAGGCGTCCCATCATCTGGCGTCCGAATATGTTCACGAGGAAATCTGCGTGGGAATGTTCAATCTGGGCTGGCTGCCCGGCGGGGACAAGTCCATTACGACCTTGCATGAGACCACTCTGCCTGCCATCGAGGGAGCCATTCGGATGCTTGCCCACGGGGGCGGTCTGCTGATCGCAGTCTACCCCGGTCATCCTGAAGGAGAGGTGGAGGGACGGATGGTGACAGAAATGCTGTCAGGCTACTCCAAATATCAGTTTACCGTCAGCTGTCTGAAAATCATCAATTCGCCCACGTCGCCCTTCTTCTTTTTAGTCGAGAAAAAATAAGTCGGCATTGCCGACATGAACGCCGTTTGTATTCCCGAAATTTGTTTATAAAGGAGTCATCTATGCAACTTTTGATCAAACAACGGGTCTTTTCCTGGAGGGACAGATACGATGTCTACGACCAATCGGGATCCCCAAAATACGAAGTCCGGTCGGAAATCTTCACCTTCGGACACCAGATTCATGTTTACGGTATGGACGGAAGGGAAGTGGGATCCATTCACCAGAAGTTCTTCCGGCTTCTGCCCGCCTTTGAGGTGGTGATCGACGGACTCACTGCGGGATGCGTTCAGAAGCGGTTCGCCCTCTTCCGCCCTGTCTACGACATCGACTTCCGGGGATGGTCCGCCGAGGGCAATCTCTTCGGCTGGAACTATGACGTGACCGACGGCAGGCGGACGGTGATGCACATTACCAAGGAACTCTTCCGTTGGGGGGATACCTATGTGCTGAACTTTTCCGATCCTGATGACGAGATCCCCGGACTTCTTCTGGTCATCGCCATTGATGCGGCAAACTGCGACAACGATTGACCAAAATATAACCGATATCGCCGCCCGAAAAATGGCGGCATGGAGAGAATATGATAAGCCTTCCCGAAAAATTTGTTTCCCGGATGACCGAGCTTCTGGGATCGGATGCCAAAGATTTCTTTGCGGCATATGATAATCCCCCGTCTGCGGGACTTCATGTGAATCTGCACAAAATATCGACCCCTGATTTGGTCAAAGCGACCGATTTTCCACTGTCGCCCCTGCCCTACACCGGGGAGGGCTTTCTGTACGAGTGCGAGAAGATCGGCAATCACCCTCTGCATCATGCCGGGGCGATCTATGCCCAGGAGCCTTCTGCCATGATGCCTCTGTCCCTGATGTCGGGGCATCCTCTTGGAGAGCGTCCTATGATTCTCGATGTCTGCGCCTCCCCCGGCGGCAAATCCTCCCAGGCGGCGAACCTGTTTGCCGGCAGGGAGGGGCTGATCCTCTCCAATGAGGTGGTGCCAAGCCGTTGCCTGACGCTCGCCGAGAATATCGAGCGGCTGGGCATCCGGAATTCCGTGGTGACCAACCTGACTGCCGATGATCTGGGCTCCCTCTTCCACGGGGTTTTTGATCTGACGGTGGTGGATGCCCCCTGCTCCGGGGAGGGAATGTTCCGAAAAAATCCCCGGGCGGTTGCCGAGTGGTCGGAGGAAAATGTGAAAATGTGCGCCCGCCGACAGTGGGAGATTCTGTCTGCGGTGACAGACACGGTGAAGTCGGGCGGATGGCTGATTTATTCCACCTGTACCTTCTCTACGGAGGAAAATGAGGAGATCGTTCTGAAGTTTCTGCGTACCCATCCCGATTTTGAGCCGGTTGATCCGCCGGAGGCTGTCAAAGCGGTGACTGCCGACGGCATTTCGGTGGACGGTGCCGATCTGTCCTTCTGTCGGCGGTTCTACCCCCATCTGGCACAGGGGGAGGGGCAGTTTGCGGTCCTGCTTCGAAGGGTCGGGGAGATCGGATCAGAATTCTGCTGCAAATCCGCTCTGACACCGCCTACGAAGGCTGATGCCGCCATTGTGCGGGACTTTCTGGCAGAAACGGTCGGGGATATCGGTCGGAATCTGACTCTGTGCGCCCGAAAGGACGGAATTTATGCCGTCTGTCCCGATCTGCCGGTAATTCCCTTGGGACTTTTCTCCCCCGGAGTCCGGCTGGGGACGGTTCAGAAGGGCAGATTTATCCCCCATCACCGATTTTTCATGGCATACGGGCAGGAGTTTGCCCACAAGTTGGAGTTGGACAGAGATCAGGCGGTTGCCTATCTGAAGGGCAACACGCTCCCCTGCACATCTTTTACGGGCTACGGTGTGGCGACCTATCAGGGATGCACCCTTGGCGGGGTCAAGGTCAGCGGCGGAGTGGCGAAGAATCACTATCCCAAAGGGTTGAGGATCATGTAAGGCAGGGCGCAGGCGAGTGCAATCTGATAAAGTTATCCATGTCAACGGGAGGGGCTTGCCCCTCCCGTTTGCCCCGCTGCAATGCGCGGTTCCTTTCGGAAGATATTTCAATCCACGCTCCCCGTGGGGGGAGCAAAACGGTAATCTGAATTGAAAAATAAATTCGAATTTTGTATGAATTTTCTGTTTCTTTTATTCAAAAACGGGGCTATGGCAGAAACGGTTCTGCTATAGCCCCGTGGGGGGATTTTCTTGCCTGCTTTCATTACCGACCGAACAGACGGTTCAAATATTGCCAATAACCCCGGTCGATGCCGTTAAGCTGCTCTTCTGTCAGGCGGAATGCCCAGTTTCCCTCGGGACGTCCGGGGGTGTTCATGCGGGTGTCGGCACCGTAGCCCAGAATGTCCTGAATGGGAAAGATGACCCGGTCTGCCGGAGAGCGCAGCAGAGTGGACAGGATCGGACGGACGGCATTCTGCCAGTCCCATGCGGGGTATCCGATGTAGTCCATCATCCGATGCTTGGTGTCCTCATCCGACTCCCAGAGATAGCCCAGCAGGGTGTTGTTGTCGTGGGTCCCCGAATAGACTACGCAGTTTTCGGGATAGCGGTGGGGCATATGAATGCTGTCCTCGGACAGAAAGGCAAATTGGAAGACCCGCATTCCGGGCAGTCCCGATTTGGTCAGGAGCTTGACTACGCCCTCGTCGATGTCTCCAAGGTCCTCGGCGATGATCAGCCGATCCCCTGCCGTCTTTTTCAGAAGATTCACGAAGGGTAGTCCGGGTCCCTTGACCCATTTGCCCGATTTGGCGGTCTTTGAATCGGCGGGAACCGACCAGTAGGCGGAAAAGGCACGGAAATGATCAATACGAACCCCGTCAAACAGGGTCAGAAGCCAGTTCAGCCGATCCAGCCACCAGGTGTATCCGTCCTCTTTCATTCTCTTCCAATTGTACAGGGGATTGCCCCAAAGCTGACCGTCGGGGGAGAAATAGTCCGGGGGAACCCCCGCAATTTGGGTGGGATAGCCGTCAGCGTCCAGCAGAAACTGGTCGGGATTGGCGTAGACATCGCTGCTGCACAGGTCCACGTAGATCGGAACATCGCCGATGATTTCAATTCCTCTGGAGCCTGCATAGGATTTGATTTTCATCCACTGGGAATAGAAGGTATATTGGATAAACTCATGCAAAAACAGCACGTCGGGATCTGCCTGAACCGTGGGGTCGAATTTCTGCCAGTCACAGTTCCCGTTTGCCTGTCTCATTGCCATGAAGGTGCAGAAATCGGCAAGATGAGGGTGACTTTCGATGAATTCCCGGATTTTTGCCCGTTGTTCTGCCCCGACCCGTGCGGCAGCTTTGGCAAGCAGGGAAAGACGCTCGTCAGCAAGACGGTGAAATTCGCAGAGATAGGGCGATTCCTGACGGGCAGAGTCCAGTTCCTCCTTGGTCAGCAGTCCGTCGTGGAAGAGCGTGGGCAGATCAATGAAGTAGGGATTGCCCGCAAAGGCGGAGATCGCTTTATAGGGGGAGCCGTACTCGTCGCACCAGCCGAAGGGAAGGGTTTGCCAGATCTTGAAACCGCAGTCGGCAAGCAGGTCGATGAAGTGATAGGCGGGGATTCCGAAGGACCCGCAGCCATACTCTCCCGGCAGGGAGGAAATGTGCATGAGAATACCGGATTTTTTCATAATAGATTCCTTTCCGGAAAATTTTTATTGGCTGTCCGCCCGTCCGTCTGCGCCGCAGACGGTTGGCGGACTCTGCTCTTGATTCAAAGGGCGGCAGAGTCATACGCCGCCCATGGGTTTAGAAATTTTCAGCCGCTCCGTCTGTCAGCTTGTCCAGCTCCAGATAAAGCTCGCTTATGCTTTCGGCATGGTTGATCCGCTCACGGAATCGTGCGCCGCCCCGGAGTCCCTTTGCGTATCGGGCAAGATGGGGTCTGCCCTCTCTGACGGCAGTATATTCGCCCTTGTCGGCGGCAAGGATGGCAAGATGGTCTTTGGCGACGGCAATTCGCTCGGTAAGATCGGGTTGAGGGTAGGGAAGACCCGACAGGGCATAGCGGATCTCCCGGAAAATCCAGGGGTTCCCGATTGCCGCCTGACCGATCATCAGTCCGTCGCACCCGGTGATTTCCAGCATCCTTTTGGCATCGTCTGCACAGGTTATCCCTCCGTTGGCGATGACGGGGGTCTCTCCCACCGCACGCTTGACGGCGGCGATGGTGTCGGCATCCACCGGAGGAGCGTACAACTGCTCTCTGGTCCGCCCGTGAACGGTGATCCCTTTCGCTCCGCCCTCTTTTGCGGCAAGGGCGCATTCCACGGCATTCAGATGATCCCTGTCCCAACCGGTGCGCATTTTGACGGTGACGGGAAGGGCAGTGGCATTTGTCATGGACTTGACGATGGCATAGATTTTGTCGGGGTCCCGCATCAGTGCCGAGCCCTCGCCGTTGGACACGATCTTCCGCATGGGGCAGCCCATGTTTACGTCAATGGCGATCGGCAGCTTTTCCGAGGTGCATCCGTGATAGCTGCCCATGGACAGCGATTCTGCCGCCTCTGCCATAATTTCGGGGTCTGAACCGAAGATCTGGATGGCGGTGGGACCTTCGTCATGGGATATTCTTGCCAGAGTCGCCGTTTTTTCGTCCTTGTAGTGAAGGGCCTTTGCCGAGATCATCTCGGTGACAAAGAAATCTGCGCCGAATCTGCGGCAGATCAGGCGAAAGGCATGATCGGTAAAGCCTGCCATTGGGGCAAGCCATAAGGAAGTTGTTTTTTTCTCACCGGATGGAGTCATTGCTCGGGTGCCTTTCTTGATGGGTTTGAAGTCCTGATTGCGGGGATGAAAATGGAAATCCTGCCGCAAAATGCAAAAAAACGTCCCCGCATGAAGCTCCTTTGGGGATAGGTTTGAAGGGAACCGAATCTGTAAGCCGGGTTCTGTCTTATGCCGTTATCTATCTTGTCCTTGCGTTGCCGCAAGGCTCCTTGCCCCCTCGGGAAAAATCTGCCGGGTCAAGCAGCAGCCATGACGGCTGTTCCCGGGGCGTTGCTTCGGATAGGGTTTACACTTGCAGGGCATTACTGCACTGCCGGTGAGCTCTTACCTCGCCTTTTCATCCTTACCGCAAAAAAACGGCGGTTGTTTTCTGTTGCACTTTCCCGGAGGTCACCCTCGGCGGACGTTATCCGTTATCCCGACCCTGTGAAGCCCGGACTTTCCTCACGATAATACCTTACGGCACCATATCGCGCAACGGCACGGTTCGGTTCCCGCTTTATTATAGCAGGCTTTTCAGCTTTTGTCAAGTTTTTCAGGCGAATTTCGGAGCCGCCCTTGCCCGGTTTCGAATTTTTTGCGGAAATTTTTCCGAAATCGCCACGCTTATTCACAGCACATTCACAAATGGAGTGTACAATATTTCTCGGTACCGTCGGAAGAGCCGGCAGTACGGCATTTCGGAAAACAGTTCGTAAAAAAGAGCAAAATAATAAAGAAAAAACAGATAAGCTACAAAGATAAGGAAGACTTGGAGACTTGAAAATGAAAAAAATCAAGGCAATTCTGGCATCCGACGCCCCAAGGTATGTCTGCTCCTCGCTGATCGCCTTTGCCATCAATTATGTCGCAGTGCTGGTTCTGGAGAAGCTTCTGAAATCCCTGACGTTCGGTCTGGAAATTTCCATGGTACTGAGCTGGCTGCTGTCCTCCCATGTGAATTTTCTGATCAACCGTTCCTTCGTTTTCCGGAGCAAGGATCGGATCCTGCCCGCCTATCTGAAATACTATACGCTGGCACTTCCGGTCTTTGTGGTGAAAAATGTCGGATTTTTGGAGCTGCTGTACCGACTGCTGCATCTGAAGGTGTCTATTGCCTACCCCATCGCCGAAGCCATGATGTTTGTCGTCACCTATCTGGTGCAGAAAAAACTCATCTTCAGAAAGAAAAAGACCGAACGGCAGGAAAAATCCGCTTTTGAAAAAGCCGACGGTCGGAATCAAGAAAAATGAAAAGGAATGAACGGCAGGAAACCGTTCGCAAAGTCAGAAGAGTTCAGAAAGGAAACGAAACAAATCCATGGAGCAAATGCCGAAAAAACCCATTGCAGGGGCATTGGTGGTCCTGCTGGATATTCTGGTAGCAGGGGCGTGTCTGTGCGCCTTCAGCTTCTTTCACCATGTCAAACCCATGTGGATCGACAAAAGCGATCCCATTGATGTCGAAAATGTAGACTTTACCAAAAATCCGGATTCTTCCGGCTCCGATCCGAGTGCCGGAAACGATCCCGGTCAGTCCTCGGTCGAGCGCACCGATCTGCCCAATCCCGACGACTTCTTCACCGGTTCGTCTTCCTCCGGGGACAGTACCGGAAACGGTCCGGTGACAGGCACTCCCGATATCGGAACGCAGCCCGATCCGACCCCGTCCTATGACACCTCGGGAGATTTTGGCTACAAGTTCGGTTCCCTGTTTGCACAGGACGATCAGATCCGCATCTCGGACACCGCCTATCAGAGCCATGATGTCTTTATGACCATTACCGCTTACGATACCACCATCAATCAGCAGTCCACCAAAACCTCATCCGCCACCAACACCCATGTGGTCTACTATGTGATGGATGTCTATGTGCGAAATATCGAGAACCTGTACACCAGTTATTCCAATGGCTATACCTCTGTGGAAAATCTGGTCGGGGATACCACCTTCGGCAAGACCTTTGCCGCCATCAGTGGGGATCTGTGGTACGGCTACGGCGAGTCCAAGCCGGTAATCGTCCGGAACGGCAAGATTCTCAGAAAAACGGATTACATAACCACTGACATCTGCGTCCTTTACTTCGACGGAACCATGGAGACAATTACCCCCGAGCAGTACAACTGGGATGAAATCGCCGCAAAATCCCCTTATCAGATCTGGAGCTTCGGTCCCGAGCTGATGAATGCGGACGGAACGGCAAAAACCAACATAGATTCGTCGGTTTGGCGCACCAATCCCCGCTCCGCCATCGGTTATGTGGAGCCCGGGCACTATGTCCTGGTGTCGGTCAGCGGTTACCGTGACAACAACGAGCGGGAAATCAACGGCGTGGGCGTAAATCTGGACGTACTGGCAAAAATCTGCGAGGATTACGGCTGTGTTTCTGCCTACAATCTGGACGGCGGCGCATCGGTTTATTCCTATTACAACGGAGAAAAGCTGGTGGTCGTCTCCAATGCGGACGGCTCCAAGCGTTCCATCAGCGATATGATCTGCATCGGTGAAATCGGAGGAAATTGATATGAAGGTCCTTAAGTTTCTGAACACCCTGCTTCCTCATGTGATGATTGTGATCAGCCTGATGATGCTGACCTTCAGCATTGTCAACAAGATCAACACCTCCATGGCGTTCATCAATCACTACATGACCAAGAATCTGATGGTGGTCTTCTGTGTCGTTACGCTCACGATGACCGCTGTCCTGACGGCAAGACTGATCGTGTCGAGAAAATTTCCTCTGATGATCCTGCCGGTTTTGGCAATTATTCTGACCGTGGGACTGTCTATGGTGCTGTTTTATGACTATACGTTTCCCCGGGCAATCCTGTTTACCAAAGCTTCGGTGGAAAATCTGATTATCGCCCAATCCGTTGCCGCCCTGCTGAACGGCATCGTCATGTCGGTACTCAATCGGATTGCCGCAAAACGGAGATGGCAGAGGGAATTGAAAAGACACGGAAATGAATGAGTCTGACGTCGTCCGGATAAACGGAATTGCCGGCATCAAAAGCGGGTGCCGACAGAAATTGAATTTACGCTCAGAAAGGAAGAAGGGTCATGGATTCCAAGCAAAATCAACCGAATTCCAATCCCCAACCGAATGATCCGCCAACGGAACAACAGCAAAACGGTCAGCCGTACTTTGATCATCTGTATGAACAGTGGAAGGACGGACAGCCGAACGGCGTTCAGCCGGTCAGACCCTTGACCGGACAGCCGACCGAACAGCCGACAGGGCAGTCCATCGGGCAGCCGGATTCCGGTGCTGAGACCGTGCAGGTTCCCCAAAAGGAGAAAAGGTTCGAGGAAAATCCCGTTATTGCCATTCTCAAGGCTTTTGGTTATTTCCTGATCTATCTGGGTGTGTCTGTCCTTCTGATGCTGGTGTTCGAAATCATCTGGGTCATCTCGTTGGCAAGTCAGAGCTTAAGCACTGAACAGATTCAGACCCGGGTCAACGTGCTGGGGAATCAGAACGCTATGCTGATTACCGTTGTGGCGGATATTCTGGTACTGGCAATCTTCGCTTTGATCCTGGTCTGCCGCCGAAAGAATCCCCTGAGCGGAAAGCAAAACCGGGAACTGTTCAATCGGGTTCCCTTGTTGAGGATCGGCTATCTTATCCTTATGGGATTTTTCCTGAATTTTGCGGTAGTTCTGATTATCGGAATGGCATCGCGGGTCCTGCCTGAATGGATGCTTGAGGAAACCGGGCAGACTCAGGAGGTTTACAGCGGCGGCGGTATTTTTATCTATATTCTGGGCGGCGTGATTCTGGCACCCATTGTAGAGGAATTTGTTATGCGGGGTCTGATGGCAAAGCGGTTTTCCCGTGGAATGCCCAAATGGCTGGCGGTGCTGGTGGCGGCGGTGATTTTCGGATGTATTCACGATGCCGTAATTCAGAAGATATATGCGGGACTGCTGGGCATCCTTCTGGGTGCGGTATTCTTCCGTGAAAATTCGCTGTTTGCCTCTGTTGCCGTCCATTTCGGATTCAATCTGGCATCCCTGCTGCCGTATGTGATCGAACTTCTGGGCTATAACGAATCCGATCCGGTCATGATTCTGTTCATTGAATTTTGCCTGATCTGTTTCCCGATTTCGATTCTGATGACGGCACTGTACTTTGCCATTCTTTCGAAAAAGAAGCAACAATATACAGGCGTGACTCCGGCAACCGGGGCAAATTTGTCTGTTTGAGAAAGGAAGTTGACTATGGCAGATCAAGATCGTCTGACAAAACGCCGTCAGGAACTGACCCTGCGGGTTTATCGGGCAAGGCTGAATTTTATGTCCATCGGGATTCTGACCCTTGTGAATATGATTCTGTGTCTTGTGGGGACCAAGTGGGAGCTGCCCTTTTATCTGTGTATTCCTTATGCGGCGACGCTGATGGTGAAATCCTTCGTGGGTCATCCCGAATATTTCGGTCAGATGATTTCGTGGATTCTGTTCGGCGGGGCTTATCTGGTGGCGGCAGTCTGGATGCTTGTGAAGTCAATGAAGACCAACGGGGCACTACGGGGACTGTCGGTGCTGACCTGGCTGGATACGGCGGCAAATGTGGGACTGATCGTGCTGTCCTTGTTCCAATCCGATTTTGCTGTCATGCGGTTTTCCCTGATTCTGAATCTGCTGTTTCATATTTTCGTGCTGGTGTATGTGAGCAGAGGCAGCCGTGCGGCAAAGGGGCTGAAACTGCTTCCCACCAAGGAACAGGTGGACGAGGATGCCGATCCCTATGCCGGCTTCGGCGACAACGGCATCGAAGAGCCTGACGGCACCGATGAGAAATCGGAAAATCGGGAAGATCAGGAAGATCAATAAAACACGGGGATTGTCTCGATAAGGCAATCCCCTCATTTTTTGATGCAATTTTGACGGAAAAACGAGATATTCTTATTGACTTTTTCGAATATACATGATAAACTGTAAGAAACAGGTGTTGAGAAAGCCCTGCTTTGCAATTCCCGCCTTTCTCAATCACAAGAAAAGAAATAAAGAAAGGAATAAAGCCAATGAAAAAAATACTGTTGTGTCTTCTGCTGGTGCCGGTGCTGCTGTTTTCGTCCTGCTCGGGCAAGGATGGCACAGACTCCGACAGCGATGGGAGCAAGGGTTCAAAGGTCACGACCTCCAAAACCGATAAAGAAGAGGCGATTGTCAACGAGATTCTTGCCTCCATCGGTGTGGAAGGTGTCACCGTGGAGGTCGGCGAGATCACCGGCGAAGGTGTCGGTGCCACCGCCTCGGTGGTGGCACAGGTTCCCAATTATACCGAGCTTTTCATGGCAGCCTATGCCGAAAAGGATCCTACCCAGTCCTTACAAACCGCAATCCTGAAAAAAGACTATACGACGGTGGAATACAAGGGTTACGCAGCCGTGACCTATGAGGACGGGGAGCCGATCGTGAACACAGAAGAACTGATTACATCCTTCGTTGAACAGGAGCTTATCAAGGCGATCAACGCCGTGAGCGAAGCAGAGGAGGCAGAAGAATGAAACGAATCCTTGCCGTTTTTACAGCCCTTTTGCTCTGCCTTTTGCCGTTGGCTAATGCCGTATCTGCCGACGAGGCTCAATTCCCCTATTCGGATGACGATATTGAGGATCTGTATTACGACTTTGATTCGGTATCCGGCATGGTGGAAGCCCTGTTCGGCAGCGACCAAAGTCTTGCCTATTGGAAATATGCCCACGACATGGAAGACAAGACCGTGACAAGCTGGCTCATCGGTATGTCCAACAAGATCATCGGCGAAGTGCCGGACAAGGAGTATTACGCTGAGATCCTGACCAACATGATCGCCATGTTCGAATATGATATGGCGTCGCAGATTGAGAAACAAAGCCAGTTCGACAACATGAAGAATGTCAAGGACTACGGTCTCGATCTGCTCGACATCGGTGCCACCGTCATCGGACTTGAGGGGAAAAATGAGATCATTGAAAATGCACTCGAAGCCGCATCAAACGGACTCGATATGCTGATGGACACCGTAGACGATGTCAAGTATTACGAGCTGACCGTTCAGAATTATGCCAAGGCGGAGAATTTTCTCCTTGCCGTCAACGAATATTCGGACAACGAGAAGCTCAGCCAGGCGGCTTATGAGCTTCGCACCGCCAATGAACTGCTTTTCAAAGAGCGGGTGAGGTGCATTGCCTCCACGGCGGACAACATCGGCGTATTCACCGCAAAGACCTTCCTTTCCGATTTTTCCTTTTCGATTATGAAGAATCTGAGCGAATACAAGACCGACAGCATCATCAAGGATTATGTGGACTACGGCGAAAAGGCGTACGATGCCCTTGACAGGCTGGTCTCCACCGGCGAAGCGGTATTCAAGGTGGTCATGTTGGGCGGCGATCTTCTCTTCGGCACGACCAATACCTTCCGCCGCCACAACGAAATGATGGCAATGGCGGACATTGCCGAAGCGTTGGTTGCGGCATACAGCGACATCACCGTGTCAGTGAAGGCACCAGCGCAGACCCTGTACAACAGCATCCGCACCAAATGCGAATACTACAAAATGCTTCTTGCCACTCATCTTCGGGGCGAATACCTGATTTACAGTCTCAATTACAATGACGCAGGCGTTTTGTCCCAGCTTTCCAGATGGACGGACGACTATTTCAGGGACGAGAATCAAACCATCAAAAGCTGGTATCAGGGTCAGACCGACACCTGCGAAAAATACTACAATATGGTAAACAATGTCTTTTCCCGCCTTCTTTCGCAGAAGTATGTGGTTCACAACGGCTTTGAGCTTCACGACGGCTTTATTGTGGAAATCGAACAGCTGGATACCGTCCCCGATGGATACATCGGAGTCTATTCCTTTGACGATTTCAAGAAGATCGCCGACAGCTGTCCCAGCGACGCCTTCATTACCTCCATCTACGATGTGAAAACCGAATACAACACCGCCAAGTATATCCTGATGAACGACATTGTTTGCCCCGAGGAATACGACTCGGCAGGCGCATTCTACGGCGTACTGGACGGCAACGGGTATACCATGAAAAATCTCAGCAAGCCCCTGTTTATCCGGGTCGGCAATGCCACCATCCGCAATCTCGGTGTGGAAATCAACTGCACCATGGACACTGACGACGGAGAACTGACCTTCGGTGCCATTGCTCAATATCCCAATGCCTGGAACAACGATAAGGGCGTGACCTTCGACAACTGCTTTGTCAAGGGCGACATCGACATTACCTGCCGATCGGGGCAGTTCGGCGGCATCATCGGCTACGGTGACGGCGCGGCCATCACCAACTGCTACAATGCGGCTGACATTTCGGTCAAAACCCGGCAGAGCGGCAACTTAGGCGGCATCTGCGGTCAGGAGGCCACCATCGCCAACTGCTTCAATACGGGATCCCTCAGCCTCTACACCACCTGCGAGAACACCTTCAACGCCTATTCCGTTGATGTAATTGCGGGCGGCATTCAGGGATACAACTATTCGGACAGTATCAGAAACTGCTATAATACCGGATCGGTCAGTGCCTCTTCCCCCAAGGGCTGTCAAGTCTCCAGCGGCGGAATCATCGGCTTCAATTACGGTTCCGTCACTTCTACCTATCTGGAAAACTGCTACAATCTGGGCAGGATCACCGACGAATGGGCCGATACCTATGACACGACCAAGGAATACGGCGGCGTATTCACTGCGTGCTTCTCCTCCGGCGGCATTGTCGGCTACTCGGGATCGAGTCTGTATATCAAGAATTGCTGGAACGGCGGAGAAATCTCGGGCGAACACTTTGTCGGAGGCATCATCGGATTCTTCGGCACCAAATGGACGGACGCCATCAGCGACTGCTACAATATCGGATCGGTTTCGGCGGTCCAGTATGCGGGCGGCATTCTGGGATATGATTACATTTCCGCCGGCATCCTGAACTGCTTCAATACGGGAATCATCTCCCGGGCGGACCATTGCGGTGCCATTGCCGCCACGATCCACGACGGAGAGGAGAAGCTGAAGTCCTGCTATTATATAGACAACGGCGTTCCTGCCACCTCCGGCGGCATCAACTATTCGGGTGTCAAGGTGCTGACGGCGGAGCAGATGACCGATCCCGCATCCTTCGAAGGCTTTGACTTTGTCGAAACATGGGTTTTGCGGGAAGGCGATCCGACGCCGACACTGAAGCAATAACCCACCAGAACAGAACGGGCTGCCGTACTTTGTGCGGCAGCCCCTTAAGTTTTAAGCAATCATGATTTCCGAAGTCTGCACCGTCCCCATTTCAAGACCGTGCTTTTCAGTTCCCGTATGCCTGACGGATGCCGTCCAGATAGGCGGTAAAATCGTCCACTACCGATTTTGGGGAGGTAATGCGGATTTTGCCTTCCAGTCCCGTCAGCCATCCGAAAAACTGCGGCGAGGGAACAACCTTGACCGTTACCTCAAAGGTGCTGTCCGAGGCACGGAAAAAGGTGGGATCGGTGCCGAACCGGTCGATGATGATGCCGGCAAGACTGTCGTCGCATAACAGACGCACGGCGCATTCTTCTCCGCCGAACATTCCGAAATGCTTGTTGGTGTATCGTGCCAGATCCACCCGATCATACTCCTTCTGCCCCTGACGGGGAAGGTCGCTGACCGTGATGTCCAGCATCCGATCCACCCGATAGTGCCGGATCTGACGGTTAACGGCGTCCCATGCAATCAGGTAATAGTTGTCGTCGGTCCAGGTCAGGGCATAGGGACTGACGGTGTACAGCGCACCGCCGTGGCGAAGTTCCTTGCACTTGTTGGCGTTCCAGCAAAAATAATGGAAGGAGATCTGCCGCCCAAGGCTGATTCCCGTATGGATGCTGTCCACGTTTATGTAGATGGACTCGTTCATTGCCTTGATCCGGTGCTGAACGTGAACCGATCGGGACAGTTCCCTTGCCTCAAAGCAACTGCACAGTCCCTCCAATTTGTGAATCAGATCGTCCGATTTCTCGGTGGTGAGAAATCTTGAGGACTGGACGGCATCCACCAGCAGCTTCAGTTCGGGCAGCGTAAACATCCGGCTTTTAAGATAGTAGCGGACCGGTCTGCCGTAGGTGCCGATTTCATAGCCGAAAAACTCCAGCGCATGGAGATCGTCATAGATCAGACGCCGCTCGCAAGGAATCCCCCGGGCGGTCAGACGTTCTTCCAGTTCCTTTTCGGTCAGACCGTGATCTCTGTCGGACTCTCTCGCCAGAAAGTGAAGAATCCAGAGAATCCGCACTTTTTTTTCGGGACTTTGTGACATGATCATTCTCCTTTTGAAGAAGTTGATTTTATTATAGCATATCCTGTCGATTTTTGTCAAGGAAGAACCCGAAAAAATAGACAAAATTCTCCTGTGATTGCCCTCATTTTTTCATTTTCTTTAACAATTGACGGATGCGGGAAAAAGTGGTACAATACACATGATTGAAATTTTCCTGCAAAGATCCGGAGGCAAATGCAATGGACATTCTTATGATCAAGTCCTTCATCAAGTCATTCCTTGCCTTTCCCGTGACAACGCCGTTGAAGGGGCTCCTGACCATCGTCATCACCCTTTTCATGGCGTTTTTCATGGCGAAGGTGTTGGGTTATCTTCATTTTCCCGCTGTTACGGGCTATCTGATAGGCGGCGTGCTGGTGGGTCCCTTCGTACTGGGTTCGCTGGGCATCAACAGTGTGGGCTTCATTACTCAGGCAACCGATCCCGTAGCCGGTGTTATTTCGACGTCGGGACTGACGGTCTTTACCGAAATCGCCCTGGGCTTCATCGCTTTCGGCATCGGCGAAGAATTCAAAATATCGGATCTGAAAAAAACCGGAAAAGCGGCGACCGTCATCGCCTTTACGCAGGCTCTGCTGGCAACCATTCTTGTGGACATCGTGCTGATCTCCCTTTCCTTCATCCTTCCCGAAGGAACCCTGTCCCTTTCCACTGCCATCAATCTGGGTGCCATTGCAACGGCGACCGCCCCTGCGGCGACGGTGCTGGTCATCAATCAGTATCACGCCAAAGGTGAAGTAACCGACATTCTGCTGCCTGTGGTTGCGCTGGACGACGCCATTGGTCTGATGGTCTTCTCGGTTTCCAACGGAATCGCCAACGCCCTTGACGGCGGATCGGTGAGTCTGCTCAGCATTCTGGTATCTCCCCTGTGCGAGATTGCCGCATCCCTGATTCTGGGTGTGATCGCCGGACTGCTTCTCTCCTTTGTAGCAAAGCACTTCCGTGTCACCGACAACCGAAAAATTCTGGCAATCCTGACCGTTCTTTCCTGCGTTATTGCATCCGACTTCGAGTTCCATTTCGGACCCTTGGAATTCGGTTTCTCCGCTCTGCTGGTCTGCATGATGTGCGGTGCCACCTTCTGCAATCTTTGCGATTTCGCTTCGGACAGCGAGGACGGAACGCCCGGTATCGTTACCCTTTGCTCCAACTGGTCCCTGCCCATCACGGTTCTCTTCTTCGCTCTGAGCGGTGCAACCTTTGATCTGACCATCTTCACCAAGTGGCAGTATGTGTTGATCGGTGTGATTTATATTCTGGTCCGTGCCGTCGGCAAGTATCTGGGAGCCAGATTCGGTGCCATTGCCACGAAGTGCAGTCCCAACGTGGTAAAGTATCTGGGTATTACCCTGTTCCCGCAGGCGGGTGTTGCGTTGGGTATGGCAAATATCTGCGGCGGAGAAACCCTGAACATCGCCCTCTTTGCCGTCATGATCTATGAGCTGGTTGCGCCTATGCTGACCAAGAATGCTCTTGCCGCCGCCGGCGAAATCGCTCCCGATGTTCGCAGTCACAAGAACAAGGCGAATGTATGAGGATATTATCGGAAGATTGAATTTGTTGGGGCTGTAAAAAAGTCCCGGTTGCAGAAATGTATAACAAAAAACCCAACCAAGAGCAAGTATTTTGACCTGCTTTAGGTTGGGTTTTCCTATCCATTTGCCGATTCGCGTTTTTTATAGATGCTTTCTTTTACAGCCCCTTGTTTTTTCAGAAGGGGCTGCTTTTTGATCCTCGAAAATCAATAATTTTCCTTCTTGATCTCAAAATATGCCTTGGGATGGGCGCAAACGGGGCATACCTCAGGCGCACTCTTGCCGATCACGATGTGACCGCAGTTGGAGCACTGCCAGATTCTGTCGCCGTCTCTTGAGAAGACGATGCCCTCTTCGATGTTGGAAATCAGCTTGCGATAACGCTCCTCGTGTTCCTTTTCGATTCTGCCGACGGCTTCAAACAGATAAGCGATGCGGGTAAAGCCCTCTTCTCTTGCCTGCTTGGCAAATCCGTCGTACATATCGGTCCATTCGTAGTTCTCGCCTGCGGCTGCATCGGCAAGATTGTCCGGCGTGCCGGGAATATCGCCGTCATGCAGGAGCTTGAACCAGATCTTTGCGTGTTCCTTCTCGTTCTTTGCAGTTTCCTCGAAGATAGCGGCAATCTGCTGATAACCGTCCTTCTTGGCTTTGGAAGCATAATAGCCGTACTTGGTGTACGCCTGGCTTTCACCTGCGAATGCTGCAAGCAGGTTCATTTCGGTTTTACTGCCTTTGAGTTCCATAATTCTACCTCCGTTTGGATGATTTTTTACAGATTCCCCCAAAACGTGGTTTTTATTCCCGTTTCAGGGGGTCTGTTTGAATTTATTTGCCGACTTTCATTTTGCCGGATGCTTCCAGCAGCTTGATGAACAGACCGCCCTGTACCGATCTGTGACGGAAACCAACCTGGTTGGCGGTAACGGTCCAATACCAGTCGGTCATGGGGCAACGGGACTCGGAATAGTTGTATGCCTTCCAAAGAGGCTCGATCATCTCTTCAAAGGTTTCCTTATCTTCTGCCAGCGTTGCCGTCCATACCAGCCAGTCGGACTTGGTGTAGGACTTGCGGTTGTCCAGAGGCAGTCCGTAGGGATAGGTCTTTTCCTTGTAGGAAGCGACCTCGGATGCGATGACGCTCTTATCCATAACGTCGGTACCGAACAGCTTATCCCAAACGATGTTGTACTTCATGGAGAAGGTGCCGGGACGGTCGAATGCCAGACGGTAGGAGCCGTCGCCGTTGGAGGCACGAACTGCCCAGTCAGCTGCCAGTTCCTTTGCCTTGGCAAGGTAATCGGCTGCCTTGGTCTCGTCGCCCATCATTCTGTACAGCAGTCCCAGACCGATAATGCCGGAGATTGCCTTCAGGGACAGGTTGGTATTGTGTGCCAGATGTCCTGCAAAGTCGTCGGTGCAAAGCTGATTTGCGGGATCTGCGCCGTATTTCAGCAGGTAGTTTGCCCACATTTCCAGAAGGTCCAGATTTTCCTTTGCATAGGAAACGTCGCCGGAGGCAATGGCAGAAGCCGCAGCCATGACGATCATGTTGCCGCATTCCTCAACGGGCATCTGTCCGTCGATGTTGTTGTCGGCATAAACCTGACCGTTGACGTGGGGATACTGTCCGGCATCGTGGGGAGCAAAGTCGAACTTCAGCTTCTTTGACCACTCATCGGAGCGGGCATACTTGATAATGGGTCTCATCATACCCACAACCAGCTCGGGATTGTAGAGCAGGAACATGGGGATGGAGGGATAGGAAACGTCCACCGTTGCGGCACAGCCGTTGGAGTGGCACTCCTTGGAAATGTAGAGAATATCGCCGTTCTTGTCCAGAACCAGCTTGTGAGCGGCGCAGACCTGACGGTATGCCAGCTCCAGCATCTCGGCATAGTGTTTGCCGCCGGCTTCCTCGGCATCTGCTGCCAGCTTTGCGGAGAATGCGTTTGCCTTCTCCATAACTTCGTTGTAGTCGCCGAATGCCTTAACGATCTCATCGGTAATCTTGGCACCGTCCTTGTTCCAGTAGGACTTCAGATGATCGCCGAAGTAAACCATGGACTCGATGTCGTCATAAGCGAAGGTGAACATGGCACCGCACTTGGGGCATCCGATTTCCTTTTCGGCGCAGACAAAGGTCATGAAGATGGACTTGCCGTGACGCTCTCTTTCACGGAACGCCATGGGGATTTCCTCCACATAAGTCTTGCCGCCCTTAACGGACAGATAGAAGTAACCCCAGTCGATACGGATGTCGTCGCCTCTGCGGGCAAGAACTCTCTGCTCCTTGTTGCCGATCTTTGCGGTTGCGATTTCGCCCTGATCGAGGATTTCGGTCTCGACCTTGCCGATTCCTCTGAAATCCAGGCAGATTTCTTCGGATACTTTAACGGTGATCTTGACCTTGTGCTCCTTGCCGTCGGTGGAGGTGTAGTTCACCTTCAGATAGCTGATGGGGCGGGTGAAGTAGTAGTAATCATCGGGAAGCAGGGGAGTGGAGAAGAGAGCGGTCATCTCGATGCCGGCAGCCGCAAACTTGTATTCGGTGGAAAGAGCGGTCACGTTCAGGGAGATCTGCTCCATCTTGGGCAGCGGCTTGTTGGCAACGCCCATGAAGATGTAGTCTGTTCCGTCAATATTGGCAATGCCCAGCATGGTATTGGGCTTACCGGTCCAATGCTCGGTGGTGGAATCGGTCAGCTTGTCGGCGGAAGACCAAACCGAAAAATAAGGGTCAATGGTAATCAGAGGAACTGATGGGGGTCTGAGTTTCATAGGATTTTTTCCTTTCAAGTAAAAATTTTACTGAGGTTATAGTATCATACTTTCCCCCGTTTGTCAAGCGAAAAAAACAAATTCATTTTGATTTTTTCCAAAAATCAACATACCAAAACTGGTGGCATTGCTTACTCTTATTCGCTTCTCAGAGCGATGACGGGATCCTTCTTTGCCGCCATACGGGAGGGAACCAATCCGGCAACCAGAGTCAGGATGACGCTGATGGCAATCAGAATGATGGCTCCGCCCACAGGCAGGACGGCAATATTGCTGACATCGGCAAGTGCCTCGATAATCAGATTGATGGGAATGCAGAGAATCAGGCTGACCAGAATGCCGATGATGCCTGCCGCCAGTCCCACGATGAAGGTCTCGGCGTTGAAAACTCTGGAAATGTCCCGTTTGGATGCACCGATGGCACGGAGGATACCGATCTCCTTGGTGCGTTCCAGAACCGAAATATAGGTAATGATGCCGATCATGATGGCGGACACTACCAGTGAAATGGAAACAAAGGCGATCAGGGCATAGGAGACAAAACCGATGATGGTGGAAATGGATGACATCATCAGCTCCATGTAGTCGGTGTAGGCGATTTTGTCCTGTTCCTCTACGTCCTCATTGTAATCGCTGATCATTTGGGTCAGGACCTCCTTGGCATCAAAATCCTTGGGATAGATGTTGATGGAGGAGGGATTATCCAGATCCAACAGACCGAAGGCAGTCATGTTTTCATCATAGCTGGATTTTGAAAGCTCGGTGGGCATGAAGCTGTCGTAGATCAGGACCAGCAGTCCTTCGTCGGAGGATTCCAGATATTCGGTAAGTCCCTCTGCCATCTGATCGTTGGTCATGGCACCCAGTGCCGCCTCGGATGTCTGAACCGCCATTGTGACAATGTAGTCCAGGTACTGTCCGAACATCTGGATGACCTCCTCGTCAGACATGGTGGGAACCGTTGTCATCTGATCGCCGCCGCTCATGAGAATTGCCCGCATGGCATCCACGGACAGGGACGAAAAGGTGTATTTGGTGATGCTCTCGGAGGTCACGATCTTCTTGTAAAGATCGGCACGCTCCATGGAGGAGAGTCCGTTCATGTACTTCAGAATGGTGCTGACCTTGTAGGCGTTGTCGTGGACAGGCTCGTTTCCGGTGGGGAAGGGCAGTCCGGTCAGAATGTCGGTATCGGGATTTTCCGCCTGCTCCCGGATCAGATCGGAGGCATTGGTGCGGTTGATGATTTCACGGGTCAGTGCGGAGGTGTAGCCAATGGTTCCGCCTATGGAGGAGGATACTGCATCCTCAGAGGGACGCAGGATGCCGACGATTTTCAGCGTGGTGCCGTTGTCAATGACGGTCTTCATGGCGAAGTCATCGTCTCCGATGTAGCTCCAGGTTCCGTTTTCACTCTTGACATAGTAATCGCTGGGAAGAATCAGCTTGAAGGTGGTGGAAAGAATCTGATCGTACGTGAAGGTGGTGGGGTTGACCTCAAAGGTTTCTCCCTTCATTGCCGCCTCCATGATCTTCAGAAGTTCATCCTGATCCTTAAGTCCCAGAGCGTACAGTGCCATGTCGGCGACTTCGTTGTTTTTGTTTACCACCAGAACCAACTCGTCATAGGAGGCGGGCATCCGACCTGCCAGGATGTCATACTGAGAACTTATCAACTCTTCGTTGTCGATCATCTCGGTGAAAATGCTCATGGACGGACCGGCTTGCAGGGAGGACATCTGAGCTGCCATGTTCCCGTACAGCAATTCGTAGAAAATGTGCATTCCCAGCGGAGTGATTCCCGCATCGGTGTCCGGATCATAGATGCTCAGATTCAGATCGTAGCCGTACTGGATGTCGTTGATCAGCTTTTGATCGTTCAGATCGGACTCAATGGAGTCCAGATAACTCTTGAAGGCGGCGAGATTGTTGGTCTTCATTTCGGAAAGCATGATGTTCATCATGTCGAACATGATGGTATTGGAGTAGATGGCATCCAGCGAGTGATCGCCTACGGAAGAGGTGGTTCCCATCATGGCAGTCATCATGGAGGTGTAGTCCATCGTCTGATCCGACAGGGTAATGGGGTAGGAGGACAGGGTGTCCTCCTGAACCCGGTTGATGAAAAGCTGAATTCCGTTGGACAGGGAGAGAATCAGTGCAATTCCGATGATTCCGATGGAGCCTGCAAAGGAGGTCAGAAAGGTGCGTCCTTTTTTGGTCAGCAGGTTGTTCATGGACAGGGAAAGGGCGGTCAGAAAGGACATGGAGGTCCGATTTTTCTTTTCTTTGGGTGCCTTTTCCTTTTTCGGGTCGGCGGGAAGGTCGGGGTCCTCTGCCTTATCGGGAAGGTAGGGATTGCTGTCATCCACCACCTGACCGTCGGACAGCCGGATGATCCGGGAGGAATAGGTTTCGGCTAGCTCGGGATTGTGGGTGACCATGATGATCAGCTTTTCATGAGAGATGGATTTGAGAATCTCCATGATCTGAACCGAGGTTATGCTGTCAAGGGCACCGGTGGGCTCGTCTGCCAGGATGATTTCGGGGTCGTTGACCAGGGCTCTCGCAATGGCGACACGCTGCATCTGACCGCCCGACATCTGATTGGGTCGTTTATGAATCTGATCGCCCAGTCCCACCTTTTCCAGTGCGGCGATGGCTTTGGCTCGACGCTCCGATTTTGACACGCCCGACAGGGTCAGTGCCAGTTCCACATTGGCAAGCACGCTCTGGTGAGGAATCAGGTTGTAGGATTGGAAAATAAAGCCGATGGAGTGATTGCGGTAGCTGTCCCAATCCCGGTCGCTGAAATTGTGGGTGGATTTTCCTTTGATGGACAGGTTGCCTTCATCGTAGCGATCCAAGCCTCCTATAAGATTCAAAAGAGTGGTTTTCCCGCATCCGGAGGGTCCCAAGATGGAGACAAACTCACTTTTGCGGAATTCCAGGTCGATTCCTTTCAAAGCCGTAACGGTGGTATCCCCCGTAACATAGCTTTTGACGATTCCTTTCAGACTGAGCATTTCGTTTTTTCCTTTCAATTTTTTGCAAAAAAGCGGTTGACTTTTCCACACTTGTGTATTATAATATCAACAGTTGGCATTTACAAGAAGGAAATTGTAAACAATATCGGAATTTATTGAAAAACAAGCTGTCATTGATGTGTTTTGAGCTATTTTGAAAAGAAAGAGGAATGTAAAAAATGGACGTCAGCGGTTATCTGGCAGAGGAATACGGACAAAAGGGGGATCGGCGTACTGCCAGAACCAAACGTGCCATTGTCACGACATTGTTTGAGATGATGGAGGACAGGGAACTGAGTTCCATCAGTGTGACCGAGCTTGCCCATCGGGCGCAGATTGACCGCAAGACCTTTTATCTTCACTACAAAAACATTGAAGATGTCATCGCCGGGTGCGAAGATTCGGTGATCGGCGGTCTGATCTCGGTAATGCGACGCCTTCGGGAGCCGTCCTCAGAGCATCGGCACGAATTTTTTGACAAAGTCAACCGCTTTTTTATTGATAATCTGGATTTTATCCGGTTGTTTATCCGATCGGGTGCCTATACCTACTTCATTCAGAAGGCAGGAGAGGCGTTCAAGTCGGAAATTCTTCGGATTTTGTCGGAGGACGTCCCCGACTGGCCCGCTCATGACCGTGCCGTTCTGGAACTTGGAATTTTGCAGATGATATCGGGGGTTTTCGCCCTCTATCTGAATTGGCTGGAGGACAGCCGGGGGATTACGCTTGAAGAACTCGGTATTCTTGCCCGTGCCAATGCCATTCACAGCCTGGAAGGCATGACCCGCAGTCTGGACGTCGATTTTTCCGAACTGGAGTGTTTGCTGTAAGTGAAAACGATATGAAATCAGGGGGACTTTTTCAGGAAAAGTCCCCCTGAAACCCGTCATGGGTTTTGATGAAAGGAAAATGAATCAGAAGGGCAGAGAAAGAGCGAAGGTCGAACCGGTCGGCTTACTCTTCATCGGTACTGTTCTGTCCGCCGGTGGGAATCCGGAAGATGGACAGGAATTCCTCAGAGGAAACGTAGGACTCGGGGAGCTTTCCGTCCCAGGTTGTGATGTAATAATAATAGAGAAGCTGATCGGTCATGGATCCCGCAATTGCCTCGTTGACGGCGGCATCCTTCTGACCGGCATACTCGGCAGCGTCCGCCTGAATCTTGGTGATCTCCAGATCGGCCTCTGCGGCGATCTTGGCGGTTTCCGCCTGCGCATTTGCCTGAATGACGGCACGCTCTGCTGCTGCGGTCTGCTCCATAATGGCCTGCTGCTGCTCGATTTCGGCTTTCAGCTTGTTCTGGGCGGCAACCTGCTTTGCCTCAACTGCATCGGTGAAAGCATCCGAGAAGTCGATGTTCTCAATAGAGGTGCTGATGATGACGATATTGTACTGGGAAAGATCCTCCTTGAGGATTTGGTAGATTTCGTCGGACAGGGTGTTCCGCATCTCCAGCAGGGTTTCTGCGGTGTACTGGGCAACACAGCTCTTGACGGCTTCCTCAATGCGGGGGTACATGACCGTGTCATAGTAGCTGACGCCGATGGAGCGATAGATGTTCTGGGCGTTCTCCTTCTCGATCTGGTAGTTGACGGTATAGCGGATGTCCACCTGCTGGATGTCCTGGGAGAATGCCATCAGATCCACGGTGCCTTTCTGGTTCCGGTTGTCCATTTTGACCACCTTCTGCCAGGGTGCCTTGAAATGCAGTCCCGCATCCAGAATGTAGTCCTCCACCTTTCCGAAGGTGGTGACGATACCGGTATACCCCGTGGGTACCGAGGTGGTACAGTTCACTGCCAAAAGGATGGCGGCGATGACGGCAATGCCGATTCCCACCAGAAGTCCCAACTTCTTTCCGCTGAGTCCGGAGGGTCTTTTGCTTGAATAAGCGTAGGTTGTATGATTGTTTGCCATGATTTTTTCCTTACCTTTCTTTTTTTGAATGTAACCAAATTATATCATACAATATATTGATTGTCAATACCTTTTTTAAAATTTTTTATAAAATTTCAAAAAAGATTGCCGGCAATGATCAGGATCGCCGGAGTTTTCCTATAGGCACCAATAAAATCTCCTCCCGCCGAAAAAAACGGCGGGAGGAGATTTTGCCATATTCTGTTACTTTCTCGTGACCTTCAGGGTAATAATCTCGAAAGGCTTGACGGTCAGGGTAACGCTGTTGTCCTTGACGGGAAGCTCAACGCCCTCTTCCTCCAGCAGATTGGTGGACTGAACCTTTGCCACGTCAAAACCGAAGGTGACGGTAGGAGTGGAGGTGGCGTGGAAGGCATCGTACAGACGGACCACGATGTCCTGATCCTTCTCCGCCTGCTTGACAGCCTCAATAAAGATGTTTTCCTTGTTGACGCTGACCAGACTGTAGGACTCGGGAAGGGTTCCCTCCTGCCCGCCGATTTCCATGCCGCTCATGGGATTGTTCAGCGCATAGGCCTGACGGATAACGCCGGCGGAGCGGTAGTCTCCCTGGTGGGTCAGGATGGAGTAGGTGAAGTGATGAACTTCCTTGTCCGCCGCAGGGTTGGGATGGGTTGCCGATTTGATCAGGGACAGACGGATGACACCGCCGTGGATGTCGTGACCGTACTTGCAGTCGTTGAGGATGGCGACACCGAAGCCGTACTCGGACAGATCGGCATATTTGTGGGCGCAGACCTCAAATTTTGCCTGTTCCCAGGAGGTGTTGTAGTGGGTGGGACGTTCCACGCTGCCGTACTGAATGTCGTAGGTTGCCTTATCGGAGGTGATGGTGGTGGGGAAGGCGGTCTTCAGCAGAATGTGATCATTCTTCCAGTCTGCGGTGGTGGCGAAGTCGATTCTGCCGTCGTAGGAAGACAGCGTGACCTTCTGGCTGACGGTACTCTTCTGGAAGGGACGGACGATCTCAAAGCCCGCTCTGCCGTCTTCGACGATGGTGCGGACAGAGGTGACTTCATCCAGATTCCAGCTCTTCTCGGTGTAATAGTTGGTGATCTCCCAGGCGTCCCAGGCTCTGGGAATGTCCTCGTAGGCGGTCAGGCGGTTTGCCTTCTCACCCTTGGGAAGAACCTCTCTCTTTGCCTTCTTGTCGTAGATGGAGCTGATGTTGTAGTTCTTGTCAAACTTGACCTTGACGTAGCGGTTTTCCAGAATCCGGCTGCTTTCGTTGATCCTGACCCCCGATACGTCGGCATCGGAGACGGGGACAACCTTATATCCCTTGGCGGGAATGTTCTCGGCATAGATCGTGCGGTCGCCGACCTTGACCGGTTCGGAATCGGTGAAGGAGTTGGGGTTGAACACCAGCACGCCGCCCTTGGTGGCAATAGCCGAGGCGATTCTGCCCTCAGATGCGGTACGAAGCTCGTTTGCCTTTGCCTGAAGATCGGCGTAGATCACGTCGGAGTCGTCATAGACCTCCTTGATGGAGGAACCGGGAATGACGTCGTGGAACTGGCAGAGACAGATCTTCTCCCAGCCGTCGTGAAGGGTTGCTTTGGGGTACTCACTGCCCAAAAGGACGTTGTCCAGAACCGAGGTAAGCTCGGTATCCTCGTACAGGAATTCGGATTTACGGTTGTTGCGCTTGTTCTTGGCAATGGAGGTATAGGTGCCTCTGTGGTATTCCAGATAAAGCTCGCCGACCCATTTGGGCAGGAAACGGTTGCCCTGAACGTCCTTTTCCAGACGGTCCAGGAAGTTTCCGGCACTGTCGAAGGTGACGGTGGGACAGCCGGGGACGCCCTTTTCCAGACGTCTGCCGATCTCGACCATCTCACGGGTAGGTCCTCCGCCTCCGTCTCCGTGACCGAAGGTGTTGATGACCTCGCCATGCAGTTCCTTCTGCTGGAACCGCTCCCAAGTGCCGCGAATCTGCTTGGCACTGATGTCGCCGTTGTAGGTGGTGCCGTTGCGGAGTTTTTCACGGGGATCGTAATCCTGAGCGGTCAGGAAGTAGGACAGAATCTCGGTGCCGTCGATACCCTGCCAGTTGAAGACGTCACAGGGCAGGGTGTTGGTCTCGTTCCAGGAAATTTTGGAGGTGACAAAGCGGGTTACGCCTGCCTTTTGCAGAATCTGAGGGAGAGCCGCAGAGTAACCGAAGACGTCAGGAAGCCACAGAATGTTGGACTCCACGCCGAATTCCTCCCGCAGGAAGGTTTTGCCCAGAATCAGCTGACGGACAAAGGACTCGCCGGAGGGAAGGTTGCAGTCTGCCTCGATCCACATACCGCCGTCGACCTGCCATCTGCCCTCTTTGACCAGCTCCTTGATCTCGGCATACAGCTCGGGATCGTGTTCCTTCACATAGGCAAGCTGCTGGGGCTGGGAGTTGAAGAAGTGATACTCGGGGAACTCCTTCATCATGTTGACTACGGTGGAGAAGGTGCGCTGGCACTTCTCAATGGTCTGACGGAAGGGCCACAGCCATGCGGTGTCGATGTGGGAATGTCCGACGCAGACAACGTTTGCCATCTGCTTGCCGCAGATTTTGCCGTAGAATTCCTTCTGAATATAGTTCAGAGCCGCTTTGACGCTGTTGCGGTATTCCTCGGTGCCGCGGGTACGCAGGTCCAGCAGGTTGATGGTGTTGTTGAGAGCGGTGCGGATCTGGCAGTATTCCTTGCCCTCGAAGGGGAGAAAACGCATGACATCAAAGGGAACCCGAATGTCATAATACAGGGTACGGGTGTCCTCGTCGATCTGAAGCAGTTCTGCCTGCAAAAAGAGCTGCTCGGGTCTGCCGGCAAAGGTGTAGACCAGCAGATCGTAGCCGTCAACCTCCGAATCAATGGGGAAGGTTTCGTGATTGCTGTCCGACCCCTGAATGATGTGACCGTCCAGATAGACGATGTGCTGGGGGTTGGAATGCCGGGGAGAGGCAACCTTCAGTTCCAGACACTTTCCCTTCATGTCCTCGGGAATGGTGATTCTCGCCTTGAACCAGGCGTGGTACTCGCCGTATTCGGTTTTCGATCCGCCGGCGGGCATGTTCTTCAGACATCCCGGAGTCTGGGGAATCCAGACGGGATCGTCATCCGCCGGGGGCGTGTGTCCCGGTCCCTTGTAATCGGTCGGTGCGCAAAGCACGTTCTCGATTTTGACACTGCGAACGAGAATCCGACGGGAGATTTCGTGAAGCTCCTGTTCGATTCGCTCCTGAATGTAGTTCATAAATGACCTCCAAAATAAATTATCTGTGATAAATTTTCTATGTTCATTGGAAAATTGGTAAATTGGAAAAATAGGAAACAGGCAAAAAGTCAGGGCACATCCGCAAGGACGG
>JBJDZN010000008.1:0-5933 GCA_051868045.1 Eubacteriales bacterium | reverse complement strand
GTAAATTGGAAAAATAGGAAACAGGCAAAAAGTCAGGGCACATCCGCAAGGACGGTCTCCGGAGGAGTGTCCATTTTTTCAGGATGGGTGAGATAGTACTGCATGATCTTCAGCGCAGAGGCGTAGTAGAAGCCGTCGCAGATGCGTTCATCCATGACGATCTTGTAGTCCACCTTCTTCCGCACTCCTACCGATCCGTCGGCTTTGATGAAATATTCCTTATATTTGGCACCGAAGGAGGTGAAAAGGGGGATATTGCCGAAATTGTAGATGTGGTGATAGATGGGGGGAATGCCCAGCGATCCCATGGAAGTGATGAAATAACTGCCGTGGAAGGGGGACAGTTTGGTAAAGGCACGGGGCAGCAGACGGTAATAGTCCAGAAAGGACATCAGCCCCACGAAAAAGCGGAAGAAAAAGGCGGGAAGACAGACTAACACATTCATCAGATGATCGAGGGAGGTGTCGTTGTCCGCCTTGCTGTTGGCAACGGTGTTGTTGACCTCATTGTAAATGTCAAGCGGGGTGGCGTCGGGCTTGGGGAAAAATTTGACCACGGTGTCGGGGGAGTCCGCCCGCATCTCTTTCTTGATGGTCAGGCAGATCTCGATGTTGTTGCGGGAATAGATGCGCTGACCCCGGATGAAGCGGTTGACTCCGGGCTTTTCGGCAAGGGTGCGCACATAGGCTGCCAAGAACAGGTGCATCAGTCCGAACCCCGTGTAGCCTTCGGCACGCTTCTTGGCAATGTACTCCTCGGCACGGTCGATGACCAGCGTGTCCTCGAAATAATTCAGGGCATCGTTTCTCTTTTTCATGACGAAGGGAATGATGACGGTCATTGGGGGCAGCGACCGAAGGCGGCGTCCCTCCTTGAAACGTTTTTTCTTCGTCTTCTTGGGGGCATTTCGCATGGGAGTTTCCTGATTGCCAAGTTCCGCATCATGAGCCTGATATTCGGTGGTTTCCGGTGCCATGTTCATCTTGAGTCCATCCTTTCTGAATTGGATTCCCGTTTATTTTTATTCCTGACCTTTGTCGGATTTTCTTTTTTTGATCTTATCCCAATAACTTTCTGCTGCCTGTTCGGTCTTGTTGGGTCCGAAGGTGTAATACTTTTTCCCCTTCAGATCGTCGGGAAGATACTGCTGATCCACATAGTGATCGGGAAAGTCATGGGGGTATTGGTAGCCGTCAAAATTGGTGTACTGGCGCAGATGCTTGGGAATGTTCTGACCCAGTCCTGCCGCAAAGTCGGCGGCGGCAAGATTGTAGCCGATATGGGCACTGTTGGATTTGGGGGCGGTTGCCAGAAGGGTTGCGCAGTTGGACAATGGGATGGCTGCCTCGGGCATACCCAGTGCCAGTGCGGACTGGACGCACGCCTCGGTGACTGCCGCCGCAAGAGGATAGGCAAGTCCGATGTCCTCGGAGGCAATGACCCTCAGCCGCCGACAGGCACCGATAAGATCCCCGCCTTCCAGCAGTCTTGCCAGATAGAACAGGGTGGCATCGGGGTCGGAGCCCCGGATGGATTTTTGCAGGGCGGACAGCAGATCATAGTGAACCGTTCCGTCCTTATCGAAATTGCCCACCGTATGCTCGGTGAAACCGTTGACAATCTCCTCTGTGATGATGTCATCGGCGGCAAGATAGCTGTTTTCAAGAAGGTTCAACGCTCTGCGGACATCCCCTGATGCGCCGGATGCGATGGTCATCAGAACCTCATCGGTGCAGGATTTCGATGTCCCGTCCCGCTTGCATAGGTATTCCAGTCCCCGGCGGAGGGCAGGGAGCATCTCGGATGCGGACACGCTGCGGAAGGTGAAGACCGCCGATCGGGAGACGATGGCGTTGTAGACATACAGGTAGGGATTTTCGGTGGTGGAGGCGATCAGCGTGATCCGACCGTCCTCAATGTACTGGAGCAGGGACTGCTGCTGCTTCTTATTGAAGTACTGAATCTCGTCCAGGTACAGGAGAATCCCGCCGGATCCCAGAATTCCGCCGGTTTCGGCGCAGATTTCCTTGATGTCGGAGAGGGAGGCGGTGGTGGCGTTCAGGGTGCGGATGGTCATGCCCGATGTGGCGGCGAGGATGTTTGCCGCCGTCGTCTTTCCGGTACCGGGAGGTCCCGCAAAGATCATGTTTGGCAGTGCGCCCTGACTCTGGATCCGACGCAGTATCCCGTTTTTGCCGAACAGATGGGGCTGTCCAACCATTTCATCCAGTGTCCGGGGTCTCATGGCGTCCGCCAATGGCTGTCTGTACATACGCTCTCTCCTTTATAAACTCTCATACCTACCCATGCTATTCTAGCATATTTCTTTTGAATTGTCAATGATTTCATGAAAATGACTCCGATTTTCTTGTCGGTTCTTCAAATTAAAAACGAACATTTGTTCGAATTTCAGACATTCTGCAACTGTACTTGCAGGGCAGGCATGTTATAATGCCCTTGCAATCCAAAAAAACAGGGTTTTCCCGGAAAGGGAGGACATAAAATCAGGAAAGGAGGAAATTCAATTGGATAGAGAACAAGTCACACAGACGAAGACGCTGCCTGCCTTTGCATCGGAGGCGATCTTTCGCAGAAAGCTCAAGAGCTACATCAAGCACTGCAATCTGGATGAAAAGCATCGCAGATTGCCGAACGCCGCAGGGTTCTGCAGATTTTGTGCCATCACGAGAAGCGATTTTGCCGCTCTCTCGGAAAGCTACCCCCTGATGTTCGACATTGCGCAGTCTACCTTCATTGATGAGGCACTGAACACGAAATTTCCCAACAGTGCGGCAAATATGAATTATCTTGCCGAGCTGACCAGCTCGATTTGCGGCACCGACGGGGGTAACACCGTGAGAATCATCTGCGAACAGGATCCTGACAGCGATGGCAGGTAAAAAATACTCTGCAAACAGGGCTCCGACGGCGACGGCGGGGAAGAAAGGGAGGGTGATCCGCCTTGAAGGAGTGCCGAACGAGCGTCAAAAACTCTTTTTTGAGTCCACCGCCCGCTATACCGCCTACGGGGGAGCCCGTGGAGGCGGAAAGTCCTGGGCACTGAGGCGAAAGCTGATCCTGCTTTGCCTGAACTATCCCGCCATCCGCATCCTGCTGGTTCGGCGCAGTCTCCCCGAACTTCGGGAAAATCATCTCTATCCCCTTTTGTCCGAGCTTGGCAGCTTTGTGACTTACAGGGAACAGCAGAAAAGTTTTCTTTTTCCGAACGGTTCGAGGATTCTGCTGGGCTACATGGATGCCCAACGGGACGTGCTGCGCTATCAGGGTCAGGAGTTCGACATCATCGCACTGGACGAGGCGACTCAGCTGACCGAATTCCAGTTTACCACCCTGAAGGCGTGTCTGCGGGGGACCAACGGCTTTCCCAAGCGGATGTATCTGACCTGCAACCCCGGCGGGGTGGGTCATGCCTGGGTCAAGCGTCTGTTTGTGGACAGGATTTACCGTCCCGGGGAGAATCCCGACGATTATTGCTTCATCCCGGCAAAGGTGTATGATAACAAAATCCTTCTGGATGCCGATCCCGGTTATCTGGAGGCGTTGAAATCCCTTCCCGACAGTCTCAGGCGTGCCTGGCTGGACGGGAGTTGGGATGTGTTCGAGGGACAGTATTTCACCGAATTCTCCGAAACAATCCATGTATGCCGACCTTTTTCCATTCCGAAGGAGTGGGAACGCTTCGGCGCACTGGACTACGGTTTTGATATGCTTGCCGTACTCTGGTTTGCCGCCGACCCGGAAGGGGGACTGTGGGTTTATCGGGAGTATTGCAGATCGGGGCTTACTCTGTCGGGGGCGGCAGAGGCTGTGGTACGGGAAAACGGGAAGGATGCCATCTCCTACATCGCCGCCTCTCCCGATCTCTGGAACCGGCGGCAGGACAGCGGTCAGAGCGGACAGACCATCATGAGTCAGAATCCGGGTTTGCCGCCTCTGATCAAGGCGGACAACCGGAGAATCATCGGGTGGCGGAATCTGCGGGAATATCTGGCACATAATGGGGAAAATCCACCCAAACTCCACATTTTTGCCACCTGTCAGAATCTGATTTCCTCCCTGCCTGCCCTCTGCCACGACCGCCTGCACCCGGAGGACGTGTCGGGAACTCCCCATGACATCACTCACTCGCCTGAGGCACTGCGCTACGGGGTCATGTCCTACCTTCGTCCGCCCGAGATCGAAGAGGAGGAATTTTCACCCTACCGAGCCTTCACGGTGGAGGATCGGACACCAACACTGGCAGATTACTGATCCGATTTTATGGATTGCATCGGATCTTACGATACGAAAGGAAGACAAAGCAGAATGAAAAAACAGAATAACCCCAAGGCAGACATTCTCGCCTCTGTCTGGGGTGCATACGAAAACGGGAAGGATTTCAAGCGTCAGATCGGGCTGTATTCCCGGGTGTCCGAAAACGAACGCTTCTATCGGGGAGATCAGTGGCGAGGCGTTTCGGTTGAAGGGCTTCCGACGCCGACCTTCAACCTGATTCGCCGAGTGGTCAACTATCTGGTGTCCGCCATCATGAGCTACCGCATTGACCTGAAGTACGAGAATCCCTCCATCAACGTCCGTGAGGATTCCCCCTCCAAACGAAAACTGTCCAAAGCCCTTGGACTGCTGTCCGAATACCGGGATAACTGCTGGGAAATGCAGGGCATTGACCGACTGCTCCGTCAGATGCTGACCGATTCCATTCTCTGCGGAGACGGAGTTATCTACGCCTGGTACGATGAGGATCTCGTCTCAGTGGACGGCAATCCCGGCGACATCCGACTGTCGGTCATTGACAATGTGAATCTGTTTGCGGCGGACATGAATCTCCCGGACATTCAGTCTCAGGATTTTATCCTGCTGTCGGGCAGGTGCAGTGTGGACAAGCTCCGTCGGGAGGCACTCAGCAGCGGATGCACTCCGGAAGAGGCGGCAAAGATCGTTCCCGATGAGGTGGACGGCGAACAGGCGGGCGACTACGGCTCGGTGGAAAATCCGGACGAATCGGCAGCCAAGGCAGATTATCTCATTCGATTCCGGAAAAATGCCGATGGCTATGTGGTCTTTGAAAAATGTACCAGAAATCTGGTGATCCGCTCAGTTGTGACCGGAATGAGGCGTTATCCCGTTGCCGCCTTCTCCTGGGAGCGGGCAAAGAACTGCTTCCACGGATCGTCCCCCATCAGCGAGCTGATCGGAAACCAGAAGTACATCAACAAGGCATTCGCCATGGAGATGAAGCACATGACCGACACCGCCTTTTCCAAGGTGATCTACGACAAGCGTCTGATTCCCGAATGGTCCAACGAGGTGGGACAGGCGATCGGCGTCCTGTCGGGCGGCGACGTTTCGGGTGCCGTTACCACGGTGGGCGTGGGACAGATGCAGGACGGCTACATTGACATCATTGATCGGGTGATCACCTATACCAAAGAGCTGTCCGGAGCAACCGAGACGGCACTGGGCGAGGTGGATCCCACCAATACCTCGGCGATCATCACCCTTCGTGAGACAGCCGATCAACCTTTGGACAACGTGCGGTCTGAGTTCTGTCACTGTCTGGAGGAGTTGGCGATGATCTGGCTGGAGATGGAGCAGGAGTACCTGCCTACGTGCAGACGGGTGGCAGATCCCAAGGGGATTGCCGTGCTGGACCTCGGAAATCGGGAGTTTCGTCATATGATTGCCAGAGCGCAGATAGGTGCCAGCCGACGGTATTCCGGTTCGCTGCTGATGTCTACCCTGAACAGTCTGCTCTCCGGCGGGCAGATCAGCTTGTCCCAGTATCTGATGCGGCTGCCTGACGGAATCATTCCCGACAAGGATTTGCTGCTCGAAGAGGCTATTGCAAAGGAAAAGGAGGAAAAAGCCTATGGAAACCGTGTATCAGAATCCGATTCCGGCTCAGGAGGAA
>JBJDZN010000007.1:0-2987 GCA_051868045.1 Eubacteriales bacterium | reverse complement strand
TCTGGAAGCGGTACTGAATTTTTTGGATCTCTTCACCGAGGAAAAACCTTTCGTGAAGATCGGAATGGAACTGTTCTATGCAGAGGGACCCTCCATTGTCCGTGAAATCAAGGCAAGGGGGCATAAGATTTTTCTTGATCTCAAACTCCACGACATCCCCAATACCGTGAAGAAGTCCATGGCGGTGCTGTCCGGATTGGACGTGGACATGACCAATCTCCATGCAGCCGGAACGGCAGCAATGATGAAGGGCGCAATCGAGGGACTGACCCGTCCCGACGGAAGCCGTCCTCTGCTGATTGCCGTAACCCAGCTGACCTCTACCGATCAGGAGGCAATGACAAGCCAGCTGCTGATCGACAGACCCATCGACGAGGTGGTTCTGCACTATGCGAAAAATGCCGCATCCGCCGGGTTGGACGGTGTCGTCTGCTCTCCTCTGGAGGCAGGCAAGGTACATGATAGCTGCGGCAAGGGCTTCCTGACCGTCACTCCCGGTGTCCGCTTTGCGGACGGGGATGTGGGCGATCAAAAGAGAGTCACCACCCCGGCAAGGGCGAAGGAAATCGGCTCCGACTATATCGTGGTAGGCAGACCGATTACGGCGGCAGCCGATCCCGTTGCCGCATACAGAAGATGCGTAAAGGAGTTTGTGGACTGATATGGCAATGAATCCTGAAATTGAAGCAAAACTGAGAGCGGCTGCCAATGCCAATGCTGCAGCTAAACGGGCGAAGGAAACCGAGATCAAGAATCGGGTAACCAAGGCGATCGAGGCAGAACGGAACGGAGACCTGGAGACCGCTTTCAAGGGCTACACCGCTCTGTATAATGAGGGCTTTGTCCCGGCGGCATTCTACCTGGGCAATCTGTATATGCACAGAGGGTTCCGCTCAACTGAAGAAAAGAATGAGCAGACCGGACAGATTATCCGCCGCCCCGATCTGAAAAGTGCGCTGAGCTGGTACCGGAAAGCGGCTGATCGGGGAATCCGGGAGGCAATGTGCAATGCCGGCATAATGCTGGTCATGGGTCAGGGCTGTGATAAGGACGCCGAAGCCGGTAAGCGTTATCTGCTCCGTGCCAGAGATGCGGGCAGCGAGGAAGCCAAGAGCTTCCTGTTCCAGAATTTCGCCGACCAGCGTTCCACAGTCAGCTATACCGATGAGGAGTACAGCGATCTTCTGACCAAGTTCATTCAGTTCAGCAGCGAGGCGAATGCACAGGAGTGTCACAAGCTCTTCTTCAAGCTGGTCTGCGGCAACGATGAACAGCTTTCCTCCCTGGGTACGGTACTGGCACTGCACAAATATTCCACCCGCAATCCCTTTGTCAATCGGATGAATCAGAACAGCTATCCGAAGCTGTCCAACGGAATGCCCTGCGTTCCTCTGTATATTGCCAAGCGGGTTCCCGGTGCGTCCACCCTGCATCTGAACACCCGGTGCTTCCCTGAGGGAAAGATTCGCCTGACCCTTTGCAGTTCCATTGAGGATCTGACCCTCTTCCCCCTGTCTGGTATTGAAGATGTGGAGGACGGCGGCGTTATTACCTATACCGCCTCGCCCTTCGGAAATATGCCCGCAACCCGGAGCGCACGGATTATGGAGTTCACCGTAGAGGAGAATGCAGAAGTCTGCATCTTTACCGAGAACGGCGATAAGGAGTATCTGGTGGAATTCGGCTGGCTGGATCATCAGAATCAACTCCACTTCCTGTTCCGATATGCCGTGGATGTCCGTGCCGCCGATGTGCCCGGCGTGCCTACCGTCCTGTCAATTACCGCCCCCGGCGAAGAGGAAAACCCTGAGGATCCTGAGTCTGAAGAGGCTTCCGTAACTTCACAGGAGTCCGTTCCTGACGAAAAGTCGGACGAACCCATGGTGAGTGCAGAACCCGCAGCAACAGACGAAACGGTGGAGGGTTCGGGATCCGATGAGGCTGAGGAGCCGTCTGAGTCCGGAATAGCAGACGAGAAGTCTCAAAAGGACCCCGAAAAGAAGGGACTTTTTAAGAAAATCTTTAAAAAGAATAACTGATTTGTGATCAAAAGGAGACTGAAAAATGATAAGTGCTGAACAGATTGCAAAGGATCTTTTGTCCATTCAGGCGGTATTTCTCCGCCCCGATGACCCCTTTACCTGGGCAAGCGGTATCAAGTCGCCCATCTACTGCGACAACCGTCTGACCCTGACCGCTCCCGCCGTCCGTACCGATGTGGAGACCGGGCTTATGGAGATCATTCAGAGAGAATATCCCGATGTGGAAGTCCTGATGGGAACCTCCACTGCGGGAATCGCCCATGCCGCCATCGTTGCCCACATGATGGGACTGCCCATGGGCTATGTCCGCAGCGGTCATAAGGATCACGGCAGACAGAATCAGATCGAAGGTAAGCTGGAAAAGGGACAGAAGGTCGTCGTGGTCGAGGACCTGATCTCCACTGGCGGCAGCGTTTTGGAGGTTGTGGAGGTTCTCCGTGAAGCGGGAGCCCGGGTACTGGGTATCGCATCCATCTACACCTACGGTATGCAGAAGGGAATCACCCGTCTTGCTGAGGCAGGGGTGAAGAATGTGTCGCTGACCAATTTTGATGTGACCGTGCAGGTTGCCGCCGATCAGGGATATATCCGGCAGGAGGACAAGGAGCGACTGATCGCCTTCCGCAATAATCCTTCCGACGAAAGCTGGATCCAAAACAGACCGTAAACCAACATGGAACCTCAATTTATCCGGTGATCAGAAAGGATGGTATGATCATGAGAAACCTGATTGATATAATGGACCTTTCCACAGAAGAAATTGACGAACTGGTGGAGGTTGCACAGGACATTATTGCAAATCCCGACAAATATGCCCATGTCTGCGATAGAAAGAAGCTGGCAACCCTGTTTTTTGAGCCGTCCACCCGTACCCGCCTGTCCTTTGAGGCGGCAATGTACGAGCTTGGCGGTCATGTGCTGGGATTTTCCGAGGCATCTTCCTCC
>JBJDZN010000006.1:0-12111 GCA_051868045.1 Eubacteriales bacterium | reverse complement strand
TAGGCGGAAGGAATCCAGCCTGCATCGGTAGCGGCACGGGATGCGGCAACCGATCCACCCAGCAGATCGGCAAGCTCACGGAGCATACCGAAGTTTTCGGGCTTCTTCATGCCTCTGCCGCCGGAGACGATAATCTCAGCCTCCTCCAGATTGATCTGCTCGGTGACCTCCTTCACCCGCTCCAAAAGAGTGGTGCGGATTTTCTCGGGGGCAATATGTACATCCTCACGGACAATCTCGCCGGTGCGGCTGTTGTCGGGAGTACGCTTCTTGAAGGTTCCGGGACGGACGGTGGACATCTGAGGACGGTTATCCGGGCAAACAATGGTCGCCATCAGATTGCCTCCGAAGGCGGGACGAGTAGAAAGCAGATTCTTCGTCTCGTCATCCACATCCAGTCCGGTGCAGTCTGCGGTCAGTCCGGTGGACAGTTTGCACGCCACACGGGGACCCAGGTCTCTGCCGTTCTTGGTTGCACCGATCAGGACAACATCGGGCTGATACTTTCCGATCAGCTCACCCAAAGCATAGGTTGCGGCATCGGAATTGTAGGTCCGGTATTCGTCACCCTCCACGAGAATGACACCGTCGGCACCGTAGGCGATGGCATTCTTTGCCACTTGCTCAACATTCTGACCCAATACCACGGCGATCAACTGAACGCCAAGCTTGTCTGCCAGTTCCCGTCCGGGAGTCAGCAGCTCATAGCCCACACTTTTGGCAGTTCCCTCTTCTGTTTCAATATAAACCCAAAGATTCTTTGTCTGCATGGTTCAAAATCCTCCTTACTTCAAAATGCCGGCATCATACAGAAGATCGACAAGCTGTGTACCTGCCACATCTCCGGGAACGTCGGAAATGGTTTTTCCGTTTTTCTGCATTTCGGCGGTATAGGTGGATTTTACCTTCGTAGGCGAGCCCTTGAGTCCTCTCCTGCTTTCGTCCACGATAACCTCTGCGGAAGTAAGGGTGGTGATAACCGCTTTTCTGGCTGCCATTTTGCTCTTGATCGAGGGATAACGGGGCTCATAAGGGGTCTTTTCTACGGTGATCACGGCAGGGAGCTTTGTGGAAATGATGTCGTAACCTTCGTCGCTCTCTCTTCTGACCTTGATCGTATCGCCATCCAGTTCTGACTCATAGGCATAGGTAATCAGCGCACGGTCCAGATGCTCTGCAATTTCGGGACCCACCTGACCGGTATCTCCGTCGATCGCCTGCTTTCCGCAGAAGATCAGATCAAAGGGTGCGCCGTTTCTCTCCTCCAGCAGCTTGATTGCCGTGGAGATGATGCAGCTGGTGGCAAGGGTGTCAGAACCGCCGAAAACACGGTCACTGATCAGATAGGCATCGTCGGCTCCAACCGAGATGCACTCCTTCAGGGCATCCTTCGCCATTTCGGGACCCATGGAAAGTGCCGTGATTCTTCCGCCCACCTTGTCCTTGATGCGGGCAGCCATCTCCAGCGCATAGCCGTCGTAGGGGTTGACGATGGAAGGAACACCGGTACGGATCAGCGTGTGCTTCACCGGGTCAATCTTAATGGAAGTGGTATCGGGTACCTGCTTCACACAAACGAGAATATTCATATTTCGGTCTTACCTTTCTTATGATCAAGGAGATCGGACCTCAAGTCGGGCAAAGAAGTCCTATCCCTCAAAGTCTTCGCAGATGATCAGTATTTCTTCAGCAGACAGCCTGCAATGACACCGCGCTGAATCTGGTTGGTTCCCTCATAGATCTGCAGAATCTTGGCATCACGAACCAACTTTTCCAGAGGATATTCCTTCATGTAGCCGTAGCCGCCCAGAACCTGAAGTCCGTCGATTGCACACTTCATGGCGGTATCCGAACCCTTGGTCTTGGCAATAGCAGATTCCATCTTATAGGGCTGTCCGGCATCAATCAGCTCACCTGCATGGAGATATGCCTGTCTTGCGCATTCGATCTCGATTGCCATATCGGCAAGGATGTGCTGAACGGCCTGGAAATTTGCTACAGGCTGACCGAACTGGACTCTCTGCTTTGCGTACTTGGTTGCCTCTTCCAATGCTCTCTGGGCGATACCGACGCCGAATGCGCCAACACCGGCACGGGAGTGATCCAGGGTATCCATCATGATCTTGAATCCACGGTTCAGCTTACCCAGCAGATGATCCTTGGGAACACGGACATGGTCGAAAATAACCTCGGTGGTGTTGGACAGACGCATACCCATCTTGTCCTCTTCCTTACCGATGGAAACGCCCTCACGGTCACGCTCCACAATGAAGGCGGACAGTCCCAGAACCCCACGCTTGGGATCGGTGACAGCCAGCACGGTATAAATGCCGGCAATACCGCCGTTGGAAATGAAGCACTTGGTGCCGTTCAGGATAAAATCGTCGCCGTCGGCAACGGCAGTGGTCTGAACGCCGCTGGCATCGGATCCGGCATTGGGTTCGGTCAGGCAGAATGCGGCATATTTCTTTTCGGTCAGGGTATCAAACCACAACTTTTTCTGCTCATCGGTTCCCGCAATCAGGACGGGATAGGTAGCAAGGCAGTTGCCGAACAGAGTGGTGGCAATGCCCAGATCGCCTCTGGCAATCTCTTCGGAAAGGGTCAGGAATGCCACGTTGGAAAGCCCTGCTCCGCCGTACTCTTCAGGCTGGCAGAGACATCCAAGACCCATCTCATCAATGGCGATGTCCAGAATAGGGGTGGCAAATTCGTTTCTCTTTTCGTAACCGGGGGCATTGGGGATAATTTCGTTGTCAACGAATTCCCGCACCATATCCCTCAGTTCCAGGGTTTCTTCATCCAGAATCATGTTCATTCATCCTTTCAATCATACAATGCCCCATTGATCGTCGCTCAGACCGCATAATAAGGCTATTATAGTTATGCTTGTACATTATAGCATAGTTTTTGCATTTTGTCAAGTGGAAGATCGGTGTGTTCATAGATTATTAACAGGAATTTTCATGGCGAGCCGATTTTTTCCAAAAGAATTCCGCAGACCGGACCCGGTCTGCGGATGAAAAAACAAGATAAACGGATTGTTTTGTATTGGATGAATAAAAGATTCGTTCGCCAGTTTTCTAAGTTTTCTTCCAGAAATAGCGGTGATCCTTGTACTCGACCACGAATTCCTGCGTTTCATGGAAGCCGTCGGCATTGATGCCGTTGCGGGAGTAATAGAAGTAGAGCATAGGATGTTTGACGGCGTAGCCACCCTCATCAAAGATGTAGGCGACCGCCTTGACCACATCCTCACAGGGTTCCCGGTCGATCCTTCCCGAATATTTCAGCTTCAGTCTGACCTCGGCAACCGTCTTATAGCCCTCATAGGTCATGGCATCCTTGATGCACTGTGCAACCATGGCGGCACCAATAAAGCCCTGATCACCGGCTTCACCCTCCACCAGTGCCTCCAGCAATGCTCTGTCTTCTCCGGTAACGACGACCACACATCTGCCGTAGTCGGGATCGGGATTCATAATATCGTACAGTCCGCCCTGTCCCTCGGGAACAGAGGTAACGGGAGCCGTCGTTGTGACGGGAGCGGTAGACGTGGTTACAGGTGTCGGTGTCGTTTCCGGAGCAGGGGTCGTCTCCGGGGCAGGGGTCGTCTCCGGAACAGGTATTGTCTCCGAAACGTCCGAAGTGGTCTGCGGCAAATCTTCGTTGCCGGAAACCGGAATTTCCTCGGTATCCGTTGCTGCACTGCCGTAACCGCCAATGTCGATGTTGTCAAAATCATCCTCAGTGACGTCGGATGTGACATCGGAATCAGGGGCGGGAACCGTCGGAACTGCCGGAGACTCCGGGTCGGATGTAGTGGGGACGGATGCGGTCGTACCGGTCACTGCCGTCTTGACACTTGTTTCCGATGTGGTGCGAGCCATGCCGCCTTCATCCGAACGCTGCTGATAGGCAGTACCGAAGGCGAGGAAGCAGGCAAGTGCCAACGAGGCTCCGGTTGCCGCCAGAAGCTTTCCCTTGATTAACATATGAAATATTCCTCATATCATCAGATTTGCATGTAATGTATTGGTATTTTCGGATAAGCTTGTATATTATAGCATACTTTCCCGGAAAAGTCAAGTATATTTTTGCCTTTTTATGGCGGCACCTCCGCATTTCCCGTTTTTTTGTTAAACCTGCATAATTTTGAAATAAATATTTGTCTGAATTGGACAATTTTACAAAAAGGCAGTTGACAAGATGAAAGAAATATGGTACAATAATTTTGTATAAATCCACAAACATCAAAGAATCCATGAATGAAATGAAAGGAAGAAACCGATTCTATGAAAAATCCAATCAAACGCAGCATCGCCGCCCTCCTGGCGGGTGCAACTCTGTGTTCTTTTGCCGGATGTAACACAGGAAGCGAACCTGCATCAAGTTCCGAGGAAACCACCTCCGAAACCACTACGACACCCGTCGAGCAAATCACTCCTCTCTACACAGAAAGTGAGATTGCCGCCTTCCGTGAACTGGTAACCAAGTACAATACCCGCGCAGAAGCCATCGCAACCGCAACCCGTGATGCCTATATTACAACCGCAGATAACGGCGATATCTCCGTCGCCAGATACTACACCATCACCTCCCACCGTCCTGCTCAGGTGGACATTGCGTCCGTGTGGCACTATACCGCCGTCATGGCAATGGTATCCCATATGATCGAAATTGCCGACACGGAGGAGAAGAAAGCAGAATACGCCGATCTGTATGCGGAACTGGTGGATTCGCTGGACTACTACAAGGGCTCCGGTGCTGTTACCACCTATCAGGGTACCTCCAGAGTCACCTTCTACGGAGTCAACCGCGCCTCCCGGAAAAACGGTGCCAATGTGACAGGCGATCAGGCGGTTTATGATGATCAGATGTGGATTATCATGGATCTGATGGACGCATACGAGTACACCGGAACTCTGGAATACATGAATGAAGCCGTTCGTCTTGCCGACATCTGTCTGGACGGATGGGACGTCGGTCTGGATGCAGATGGCAATGAGTACGGCGGAATCACCTGGGGTCCTGCCTATGCCACCAAGCATACCTGTTCCAACGCTCCTCTGATTGAACCGCTGGTCAGCATTGCCGTAGCATACAGCGATTTGGGCGATGCCACCAAGGCAACCTATTACCTGGATTGGGCAATCAAGGTCTATGATTGGACCAGTTCCCATCTGAGAAACAGTGCCGGTATATTCGGCGACCTTCTGGGAACCAGCCGTGAACTGGTTGACGACAAGTATGTAACCACTTCCCAGTCCACAAGCATCGACCAGACGGCATACACCTACAATACCGGTGCGGTTCTGTCCGGTGCGGCGGCTCTCTACGTTGCAACCGGTGACAGCACCTACCTGACTGCCGCAGAAAGACTTGCAACCCTGGCTTACACCAACTTCCGCAGCACAAAGAGTTCCTCCGGTGATGCCTATCCTGTTGATCTTTACCCCATTACCTCCCAGACGACCTGGTTCAATGTTATTCTTCTTCAGGGCTTCATTGATGTTGCATATGCCGAGATGGCAAAGATTGCCGTAACCGGAAGCGGTTCCATCAAGTGCCTGAAGTACATTCAATCCATGCAGGAATCCATCGACTATGCCTTCGAAAACTTCAACAACAACAACTTCCTCCCCCGCAACTATGCAACCGGATGGGACACCAGCAATGAATTCGACACCAACAAGAACGTCATGGATCAGGCGTCCGCCGCAGAAAGTTATGCAATGCTGTCCGCTTTCTATGCCACGCTTGCCGATCTCAATCTCGAAATCAAGAGCTGAAATCCAAGCCCGATAACGACAAGATTTCCCCGAATCGCATTTTCTGCGATTCGGGGAATTTTCATCTCATTTTATCCGTTGCTTGCCTGTTTGCCTGCTGATAGAGAAACATCCGTCCGCTCTTCCCTACCCGTTCCAGAACTCCTGCAGAATGGAGAATAGACAACAGGGTTGACCCGTGGGAATGGGATATTCCCGCCGCCTTCGCGAATTCCCTGACCTGAAAGGTCTCGGGCAGTCCCTTTGGAATCAAGGCGGCAAAGCCATCCGAATAGCCGAAGGTTACCCGATCCACAAGGGAAATGGGAATCCGCTCATATCGGGTCGAACCCTTTTTCTTGTCCCTGCTCCAGCCATCCAGCATCCGGTATTCCCAGACCTCCAGAAGAAGCACCGTAAAATCCAGATTTGGGTGAGCGATGAGGGGTTTTATTTTGTACAGTTCGGGGATGATGTCGTAAATTCCTCCCTTTTTGGGGCTTTTCCGGCGATCGGTGACCGTGCCCTCCTCCATATCCATCCAGGACAGCCATTTAATCGCCGAAACCGGGTAGACAACCGTCACCACATAGCCTTCCGACAAAAAATAGCTGAGTTTTTCCCGAAGACGGTTGAAGGAACGGGTCTGAATCTCTACAATCGCCCCATCTCTTGCAATATCTGCCACAAAACTTCCGGTTTTGACCTCGTGATAGCGGCAATCGGGTTCCATGTACAGTTTACAGACGGCGTGGAGTGTCTTCTCTCCGAGGGTTCCGATCCCGCCGCTGCCGGAGGGTTCTTCCTGAACCATAGAGAGGGCTTCCAGAAAGCGTCTCTTTTCTTCGGATAGCTCCATCATAAGCACAAACCATGCCTTTCGGGTCGTAATATCACAGAAAAACAGGGGAGCAGGCGGCAGAAACACGGTCGCAGAACCCTCCGATCAGGCAGTACGCATCCGGGACATTCCTCTTTGCGCCATAACCAGACCGTAGTAGATGCCCTTCTGACGCATCAATTCATCATGGGTTCCCATCTCGGCGATGGTTCCCTTATCCAGTACGATCAGGCGGGTAGCGTTACGCAGGGTGGAAAGACGGTGGGCAATTGCGATGGTGGTTCTATCGGAGATCAGACGCTGGAGCGCATCCTGAATCTGCTTTTCCGTCTCGGTGTCCAGCGATGCCGTTGCCTCGTCCAGAATCAGGATCCGGGGATCGTGCAGAAGGGCTCTTGCGATAGAGACTCGCTGACGCTCGCCGCCGGACAGGGTATAGCCACGCTCGCCGATGTAGGTATTATAGGCATCCGGCAGCTTGACGATGAATTCATGGGCACCCGCCAACTTAGCGGCACGGATGATCTCTTCCTTTGTGGCATTGGGCTTTGCATAGGCAATATTGTCATAGATCGTTCCGCTGAACAGGAAGGTCTCCTGAAGAACCGCTCCGATCTGGGATCGCAGACATTCCTGGGACAGGGTCTTGATGTTCCGACCGTCCACCAGTATTTCACCCTCGGTGACATCGTACATTCTCATGATCAGATTGATCAGTGTGGACTTACCCACACCCGACCGTCCCACAATGCCGATCATTTCGCCGGGATGGATGGTCAGATTGATTCCGTGGAGTACCTGCTTTTCTTCATCATATCCAAAGCCCACATTTCTCAGTTCGATCTCGCCTTTGATTTCCACCTCTTCGGCATTCTCCTGATCTTCCACGTCGATCTTCTCATCATACAGTTCAAAAACCTGTGCGGTGGAGTTCAGAACGTTGGTAATCTGTCGGGACATATTGGTGAAGATTCGGATGGGTCCGTAGACCAGTCCCACATAAGAGGAGAACATCTGCATGGTACCAAGCGTCATTTCGCCGCTCAGAACCTTGCTGCCTGCATAGTAAAGAATGACGAATTCGCCGAAACTGACAAGAAAATTCACCAGTGGATTGAAAATCGCCCAGAACTTTTCATTTCTGGCACGGATGCGGCATTCCTGGGTAATGTATTCGTCAAAATGTTCCTCTTCCTGCTTTTCCCTGCCATACGCTTTGACCACCCGGATGCCGGAGAAGATGTCCAGCAGAGCCGTACGCACCTTTCCTGAACACTGCCACTGGCGATGGTACATTTTACGGGTATGGTTACGGAAAAGCCGATGGGCAACCAAAAACAACGGGAGAGGGATGATAAGCAGCAGTGCCAACCGCCAGTCATAGACGATGATGATGGCAAGAACGGCGATCAGCAGCGTGGTCTGCTCCATAATTCCGGGAAGATTATCGGTCAGGAAGGTCTGAATCCGTTCGGTATCCGAAGTCACCCTCTGCATGATTCCGCCTGCCGTGCGTCGGTAGATGTTGGCAACCGACAGCTTCTGAATCTTCTCAAAGACGCTGTCCCGGAGTCTGGTAATGATTCCCGAACTTGCCTTGACCAGAACACAGCTGCGCAGGATAGTGACAGCCCTTGACAGCAGGCTGACCCCCAGCATGGACAGAATTACCGAGATAAATCCCACGAAAAAGCTGTTCTTCGGCTGGATGTAATCGTCCACCAGTATCTTGCTCAGATAGGGGGAAATCAGGTTGATGCCCGTCACGGCAAAGAACAGAACGATCGAAAGGATAAGGTAGACCCGATCGGATCCCATAACCTTCCAAAGCTCTGCCACATACCGCTTCTTATCCCGGCACCGGATACATTTGTCTCCGATTTCGCCGGGACGGAGAGGACGACCGCACTTGACGCATTTGCGGTTCATCAGCTCCTCGCTGTCGGGCTCGGGTTTGCCTTCCGCCAGAGCCGTCAGACGGTGTGCGACGGCGAAATAGGCACTTTTATAGGTCATGGTTGCCTTGCAGACCAGATTTCCCCCAAGAATATCGCCGGTAAACTCACCGTTCTGATCCGCTTCCCGACAGATGCGCTCCATCAGCACCGCACCCGACAAAACTCTTGCCTCGAATCTCTCTTCCGGAGCAACCTGAACCCGCCTGACGATGCGCTCCCCCTCAATCTGGAGATAGGAATCGGAATAAAAAACGGTTACACCCTGTACCAGTTTCCCCTTTTCAAGGGGAATATTGTACTCCAGCAGTGCCAGTGGCTCGCTTTTATAATCCAACAGGATTTTCTTTTGCAAACGTTGATAGAGTATCTTTTCATGCTGTGTCATAGCACTTCTCCGTCCGTAGTCTCAGATATACAGTTCAATCTTCCGATAGGATTTGGAATCCAGCTTGTTGACATCGGGGATTACATACCGGTTGCCGTCGGAATCCAGAATGTAGATGGTTCCCTCCCCCGAAAAGGTCATGGAACGGTAGGTGTCCCGAACCGAAAAGGCAATTTCGCCCACATCGGTATGAACCTTCCAGGATGAGATGCCGAAACGCTCCCTAAGGTCGTCAATGGACAGGATAGTGGGAACGAAATACCGCTCGTCGATCTCCTTCCGAAGCATCTCAGCCACGTCGTCCGGGAAGGCGTTTATGTCAGCAATCAAACCAACCTCATCGCCGTCGGGATTCTGCACCGAGATATTGGTGTAAAGCTCAGAAAAGGGAAACAGCCTGTGCAGGATCACTCTGCCGCAGTCATTGGTCTCCCCATTCCTGGTGATCTTCACCGCAAGAAAGTCCCCCCTGCGGTAAAACTCTGTATTCGTCTGATCCAGATAGGAAAGATCAACCATGTTCTGGATCGACTGCTTTTCTTCTGCCATATGAATTCCTTACCTTTCTAACCGTCTTACAGTTCTTATCTTACAGTCTTACAGCTCGTGTTTGCCCGGGGACGCCATTATTCGGCAATTCCCGCATTTTTCAGAGCTTCAAGCTGGAGTCTGTAAAGATTCCAGTAGAGACCCTTCTTCTTAATCAGTTCTGCGGGAGTGCCGTATTCCGCCATCTTCCGATCCTTGATGACGATCAGGTAATCGGCGTTTCTCAAAGTGGACAGTCTGTGGGCGATGGTAATGGTGGTGCGACCCTTGGACAGCTCGTCCAGAGTGTTCTGAATCTTCTGTTCGGTCTGGGTATCCATTGCCGCCGTCGCTTCGTCCAGAATCAGGATCTTGGGATCCTGAAGCAGGGCTCTTGCAATGGAAACTCTCTGACGCTCGCCGCCGGACAGTTCTTTATAGCCAAAACCGACCATGGTTTCGTAGCCGTCGGAAAGCTTGCAGATGAAATCATGGGCACCTGCCGCTTTCGCCGCACGGATCACTTCCTCCCTTGTGGCATCAGGGTTGGAATAACGGATATTGTCCAGTATCGTTCCCACAAACAGATAGGTCTCCTGAGATACGATGGCAATACTCTTATGCAAATCCTTAAAGGACAGATCCTTGACATTGATGCCATCCACCAGAATCTCGCCCTCATCCACGTCATAGAGGCGGATCAGCAGATTGGCAATGGTGGACTTTCCTGCACCGGTATGTCCGACGATACCGATATTTCCCCCTGCCTCAATGTCAAAGGAAATACCGTCCAGAACCGTGCGGTTTTTAATATAGGAAAACTTCACATCCTTAAAGGTGACCTGACCCTTGCACTCGGGCATGGGTACTGGATGCTCGCTTTCTGCAACTTCGGGAACGGCATCCATGATTTCGAGAAGCCGACTCATGGCGTTCATACTCTCAGAGGCAGTCTGCATCATACCGATCATGGAATAGATGGGATCGTAGATCATGCCCATATAGGACACGAAGGTCAGCAGCATACCGTAAGTAAAATCAAAACTGTCGGTAATGATCATCCAGCCGCCTACCGCCCAGATGATGATGACACCCAGATAAACCAGCACGTTCACCATGGGGAACGCCGTTGCCCCGTACAGGGATGTCTTTTTCGCCGCCTCGGCGAACCGACTGTTGTACTGGTTGAAACGTGCCGCTTCGATCTTTTCACCGGCAAAGGACTTGACCACCCGGATTCCGTTAAGCAGGTCGGACAGCAGTCCGTTCAATGCCCGCTCTTTGGAGTAACGCTTGGCATGGAGACGGCGGTTGTGATTGTACAGCTTGCCCATAAGGACCAGAACCAGCGGTACCATAATCAGTGCCAGAAGCGTCAGAAGAGGATTCATAATCAGCATGACGATCAGTACGACTATAAACTGAATGGCATTGATCAGGAGAACCGGCAGTCCGTCCACGAAAAACCAGTAGATCCGGTCGGCATCGCTGTTGACCTGATTCATCAGGCTTCCCGTAGAACGGGAGGTAAAGTAGGACACCGACAGCTTCTCGATGGCATGGAAGCTGGTTTTCTTGATGTCATACACCAGCTTTGCCGTAATTCTCGTACTGATGATGTCGCTGACCATCTGCACACCGATGCGAAGCAGTCTCAGAGCAATGATCAGGGTCAGAACGAAGATGATCTGCCCGAAGAAATTGCCGTCGGCAGAGAGGACCTCATCGTAATAGAAGCCCGAACTGAGATAGGGGGCGATGACTGCAAGTCCGCCCAAGACCACCAGCGTCAGGAAGATCAGTGCCATTTCCATGCGATATTTCAGGAAGAACACGCTCATTCGGGACAGGACTTTGCTGTGATCGGTGCAGTTAGGACAGAATTTACGACTATTGTCGGCATAGCGCATACCGCATTTGGGGCAGTACACCTCCTCCGGCTCCTCTTTTTCGTAGCTCTGTCCGTGGGTCAGATGCTCAAACACCGAGCAGATCTTATAAAAGTTATCCTTACAGGAAAAGGACATACAGCTGAGCAGCTTGTCCCCCTGAGCGGATTTTCCGATCAGGCGGCAACCTGAGATCAGCTCTTCCACTCGCAGTTCAAGGAAATCGCTCACCGGGTAGCGAACGGTTCTCGGTTCGTCATTTTGACAAAAAAGGATGATTTCGCTTTCCGTCAGGATAACAACCGTCTGATGGTAGGCACCCTGCACATTCCGATCAGAGATTGCCCATGCAATCCGACTGTCGAAGTCGATCCCGTCATTCCGCATGACGGCAAGGGTTTCATCGGACAGGCGGCTGCTGCTTGGTTTCCTGTTTGCGATCATGGAATCTCCCCTTCTTTCAATCTTTTGTCATTTATTTTGCTGTTTTGTTTTTTCCGTACAACGGCTATTTTAGCACAGAACTTGGCAAAAGTCAACCTTTCACGGCAAAAGTTTTTGCATGGAAATTGCCAAACTTCACCGCTTTTTTTTGGCAATTTCTACGATTTTGAATAAATTTCCCCACCGGCATTGACAGACGGCATAAAATATAGTATAATATTTACAGAGAAAAGAGGACGGCGCCGTCATCGGTCTTCCGATGCGGCATTTTCTTTTCGGAGAAAGGGTGAAAGCT
>JBJDZN010000005.1:0-12154 GCA_051868045.1 Eubacteriales bacterium | reverse complement strand
GGGATTTCTGTACCCAAAATTCTGCGATTTTTACCGATTTTCTCTCACTTACAAAATAGCAGAGACTTCGACCGATCGTTGTCTCTGCTTCTTTGTGGGACTTTTTTACAGCCCCTTTTGGTTTTGATGTAGAGGTTATTTCACTGCTTCCAGATTCAGCACCTCGTCCGCAAGCCGCTCCGAGTCCCCCGGATCGTGGGTCACCAGAATGACCGTTCTGCCTGCTGTGGCGGTTTTGATCAAAGACAGCATTTCGTCGTGCAGATCCACATCCAGCCCCTTGAAGGGCTCGTCCAGTAAAACCAGCCGACAGTCCGTATGCTCGGCATAGGCAAGGGTTCTCGCCAGTGCGGCACGCTGAAGCATTCCGCCGGATAGCTCCCGGGGGCGGCGATCCGCATCCGATTCCAGATGAACCCGCTCCAGCCACTTCCGTGCCATAGGGAGGGCTTCCTTTCCCCCAAGTACCAGACGAAGGTTGTCGGAAATGCTCATCCGGGGACACAACCTCGGCTCCTGAAAGAGCATGGAGAAGGGCGAGTCGGTCTGAATTCGCCCGGAATCGGCAACCAAAAGCCCCGAAATCAGCCGAAGCAGGGTGGTTTTGCCCACGCCGGAGGGTCCCATGAGAGCGGTGATCCGATTCTCGGCGAAAATATGGGAAAAATTTCGGAAAATGATCTTTTCACCATAAGAAAAAGTGACGTTTTGGACTTCCGTCATGTGGATTTCCCTCCTTTGACCATGGAACTTGCCCCGTCTTCCCATCTTTTCAGCAGATGGGACATGAGAATGTCCACCAACATACTGAGCAGAATCACGGTGGCAGTCCAGGCGAACATCCGGGCGGTCTCCAGATTGTTGGAGGCATAGTAAAGCTGCCGTCCGATGGAGCAGAGGGGTAGAACGATGACTTCCGCCGCAATCCCCGCCTTCCACGCCATGCCCAGCGACGATCGGGCGGCGGATGCCAGATAGGGGGACACCGACGGCAGATAGATGCCGATGAACTTTTTATACGGAGGCAGACGGAAGACCTTTGCCATTTCCAGAAGCTCTCTGTCGGTGCGCAGGATGCCCTCCTGTACGTTTGCCCAGACAACGGGCAGAACCATCAGAACCGAGATCACCGTGGGAACGCTGTCCCGACTCATCCAAAGCACCAGCAAAACAATGAAGGATGCCACCGGAGTGGATCGGATGATGGAGAGGATCGGCTCAAAAAGGATTCTGAAAAAGGGGACGATTCCCGTCAGAATGCCTCCGAAAATGCCCATTGCCATCGAAATCAGGATGCCGATAAAGATTCGCTTGAAGGAGATTCCAACGGTGAGCCAGAAGTTGGAGGTTTTGCAGAGGTCAAGAAATGCCCGAAGGGTCGCCATGGGAGAGGGGAAGAGAAGTTCTTTCCCTACGACCATGGCGACAATCTGCCAGAGGGCAATCCAGAATACGGCGGCAAACAGGTATTTTGCCGCTTTTATCCAATGCTTATTGCCGTTTTTCATGCCTTTTTGGTGTAGTAGAAGGAATCATCGGGAACCTTGTCACCGATGCTTGCAGAGGGAATGCCGATCAACACGTCATACAGCTTCTGAAGCTGGGCTTTCATCTCTTCTCCGTCGAGATAGGTCAGATTGCAACGGGGAATCGCCTTCTCGGCAACTGCGGCGGCAGTACCGAAGTAGGTTTCCACCATGGGAGCCGCCTCGGCAGGGGAGGAAATGACGAATTCGACCGATGCCTTGTATTCCTCAAGGAATTTCGCCAGTTCGGCAGGATGAGCTTCTGCCCATTCGGTGCGGACAACGATGCAGCCCTGCATGAGTTTGCCGCCGGTGTAGATGTTTTCCCACTGCTCGGTCAGGTTCATGGAGATCCGGATGGTGTCCTTCTTGCTCATGGCGGTGGAAAGCAGAGGCTCAGGCAGGACGGCAGTGGTAACCTGACCGGAGACAACGGCGGTAACCAGATCGCCGGGGGTTGCGTAGGTGCTGATGGTCAGATCGGTGCCGTCGATCAGACCGTTTGCCTCGCAGAGAGCCTTCAGAATATAGGACGGTTCCTCGGGAATGCCGACCGTCTTGCCCCGAAGCTCCTCAAAGGTGGAGATTGTGCTGCCGTCGGTGGTGACAAGATACATAACGCCAAGGGTGTTGACGGCAACAACCTGAATGTCCCCGTCGGTGGTATTGGCGATCAAAGCCGCTTTGTTGGTGGGCAGTGCCGCAAGATCCAACTGATCTGCGATCAGACTGTCCTGAATCACCTTTGCAGAGGCTTCAGCATTGATCTGATAGTTCAGAGCCGTCGTCTTGTTTTCGGCATCATTCATCAGCTTGACGGCTCCGTAACCGGTAGCACCGGACAGTACGGCAACTCGGATCTGCAAATCGGTGTCAAGGGCGGGAGTCTGATCGGTGGAGACACTGCTATCGGTGGATTGGGCTGTCGTCGTTTCAGGAGTGCCGGAGCAGGAGATCAGGGTGATAAGAAGAGTGGAGATCAGAAGAAGGGCGGACAGCGATTTCAAAAAAAGATTTTTCATAGGGAATTCCTTTCTGTATCAGGGACAGTTTGCAGTGCAAGACGGTTCAGGATGGTGATATGACTTCCGTTTTTGACGATGCAGCCCCGGTCAATCAGAGCGTCAAAGGCACGGTAGAGGGAGGCACGCCCCAAGTCCAGCAATCTTGCCAGATCGCTGATGCTGACGGGAAGATCGAAATCATCCGATTCAGAGTGACCGGTCAGCCATGCGGCGAGCTTTCTCTCGGCAGATCCGGCTCCGATGCAGGAAATCTTTCCGTTTAAAAAGGCGATCCGATCGGACAGAAAGGCAAGATAGGCGGTCAGAAAGTCCTCGTCGGTGGTCAACAGCTCGTGAATGACCGATTTCGGGACAGACAGCAGCTTCACATTGTTCTTTGCCTCAATCCGGCTGATTTTGTCATCCCCTGCGTACAGAGTGGCAACTCCGAAAATGTCTCCCGGCTTCAGATAACGAAGCAGAAGGGGATGCGCTTCGTCCGCCGAATAGACGGCGGCAGTCCCCGACAGGACGCAGTAGACCGCCCGCTCACGGATGCTCTGGGATTCCGCAAAGAATTGCTCCCGGATTTTTCCTTGTTCAAGCAGTTTTTCACACGCCTCGTCACTAAGGACAGAGAAGATTGGAAATTCGTTCAGTCGCTTAACGGTTTTCATGGCTCTCCTGATTTGTCTCATTTGATACAGTTTGCAGTATAGCACATTTTTATTCCTCTGTCAAGAGGAAAATGAAAGAATATTATAAAAGCCTCCATGACTTGGGCAGAAAAAGGTGTTGGAAAGAAAGTGCAAGACATTGCTTCAGCCCAACTTGCAGCGAAGCCGCTTTCCGGAGATAGGGGGATTCTTAGGAGGAAGAACCATCGGTTCTTCCTCCTAAGCAAGTCTTTAGGAGCCTTTCTTCTCGTAAAGAAAGGCGGAAAAATGATTCAATTCAATTTCTCAGCGTCAGACGGGAAATGGTTCCATATTATTGATACAACAGTAAGGTTTCTCGTTAGCGGCACTGCTCCTCGGCGGGCGAAAACTTTTAGACAAATAACAGCAGCGTACACATTCTTTTACAATATCATTTATCCTTACTTTTCATATTGCAAAATTTACATACCCATATATAAATACTGGCATGTCGTATTTGGGAACCGCACGCTTTCAGCGCATCCGGCATATGAATATAGTAATCCCCCGGCGACCGAAATACGGTCAGATCGGGGTGGAAAATGGCAATCAATACAGACTGCGGGAGGCAATCATAATGTATGTCAGCAAAGATCGGCAAACAGCCACGGCAATCATCGCAGGATCCTCTGCCTATCCCGATCTGTACGGAACCGTTCGGTTCCGTCAGATGCGGATGGGCGTCCTTGTGACTGCCGAAATTCACAATCTGCCCACGGACGACGGTTTTTTCGGATTCCATATCCATGAAGGGGATCAGTGTACAGACGACTCTGAAAATCCCTTTGAATCGGCGGGCGGGCATTATAATCCTCAAAATCGGGAGCATCCCTACCATGCCGGTGATCTGCCGCCTCTTCTCAACGCCGACGGATATGCCTATCTGTCTGTGCTGACCGACCGATTTACGGTGCAGGAGATCGTTGGCAGGACGGTGGTGGTGCATCTGGACCGTGACGATTTCACCACTCAGCCCTCGGGCGGCTCCGGTGTGCGGATCGGATGCGGCGTCATCGAGGCGGGGTGACGCCATCCGACATTTTCTCTGAATGCCATTGCGTTTGAAACAAGCTGACGGACAATAGAGAATGGGGATAATATCGGAGCGGTTCTGTAAAGACCCCTCCGATATTTGATGTATGTGAGAGGACAAGGATGAGTCCGCTTGTTGTATAACCCCGTACCTAAAGCAGCATATCAGAATCTCCTCCCGCAGACGGTTTTACCCGTCTGTGGGAGGAGCGTTGGTTTTACGGGGTGCCTGACCGCTGTTTTTGTGTCGCATTTACCGTTTTACCGATCAGATAGGCGAGCCAGCCCAAAAGGTCGGCAAACAGCATCTCGCCGAAGAAGATGGCATCAAATCCGATCAGGAGCGCGCCCCAAGTGCCTGATGAGGGGAGCAACAGCAAAAGGACAAGAGCGAACATCAGAAGGATCGCTGCAGGAATAGCCAGCTTTGAAAGGATTTTTCCCGATTTGCGGCAGATATGGAATTGTAAGTGACCGATCAGCACCGCAAGAAGCGCACTGATATAAAAGATAGCAGTATCTGACAAAATGCTCCATTCAATCATGTAAGAAAACCTCCTTAACGGTTGCCCGAGTTCCGGAACCGCTTCGTTTTTTGGCAGATGAAGGCAAGCCACGCTGCCCCGTCTCCGATGGCGAGGATGCCCACGCCGTACCCGGTGAAGACCGCAAAGGTCTGACGGGCATACCCGGACATGTCTGTGCCGATCATGTGTGTAAGATCGGGGACGCCGATGCCGATCACACCGAAGTAAAGAAGAAGGTCGAAGAGAATCGCCACCCCCAGTACGACGGGCAAGATCAGCTTGGTCGGGAGTTTTTCGGCTCTTTTGCAGATTTGCAATTGCAGGTGTCCCACAATCACGGCAATAAACAGGAAAAACGCAAACCAAATGAAATTCAAAAAGTAAAATGAACCGTTAATCATAATTGCACCTTCCTTTCTAATGGGTTGATCGGTGGGGTTCTTTTTTCAACCCTGTGTACAATGCGTATAAGATTTTAACTCATGGAATCACCAATCGTTGCGATTGCAGTCTGCACACGATCAAGATTCAGAATGTCGGCAGTAAAAGTGGAATCAGAGAAAGGATAATCGGATAGAAGAGAACTTCCGCTAAAAATATAGGTAATGCCGTCGGATTCCCAATGAACGGATAGCAGTTCTCCGGACAAATAATAATATACCAAATTGTTGTAACGGTAGATGCCGGTATCTGCACTGCTCAGGGTGCGCATATCCGATCCGTCAATAAAGGAGGATGAAATTTCGTTTGTGATTGCGCTTGCTCTTTCCGTGTGATATACATACAGATAAATAATGTAATTTGTGTCATCCACAAAGGAATACATATATTGACTGTAATCATCTTCTCTAACATCGCTAAGAAACACCAGACCTTCAAACCTTCCGATATTCTCCAATTGGTCATAGGTGACGAAGGATTGGGGTAATGAGCCGCTTTGCACAAGCTTTTCGTATTGATCGTAGGTTGACAGAGTGAGAAGAGGAGTCTCTCCGCCGGATTCAATGATGTCCGTTATATCGGGAGTATCTTCGGTGGGGTTGCTTTCTTCTGCTGTTTTGGTCGTATCGGTGATGATCGGATTCTTTTCGGTCATAGCCTCCGATTTGGAATGGATTTCAGAAGTTTTTTCATCCGTTCTTTCGGATGGAACGGGATCAGATGCACTTGTGCAAGAGGTCAACAGACATCCGATGAGCAGAAGCAGAATAAATGTAAAAAAATAGGATTTCATGAGCGTATTCTCCTTTTTTGCGTAACTGATTTAACCCTTGTCCGCACTCACCGGGGAATCCTCTCCCCGAAGGATTCCTTCAGGGGAGGGGATCGGCTCGATCAATCCAGATAGACCAGAAACATGGACGGGTCCTGAAGGGGGCGCCCGTCTGAATCGGTCAGCGTTGTCACGACTTCGTAGAGAATTCCGTATTTGCCACCCTTTACTCTGACAAGCCGCTCCGATTGAACGGAATATGTGATTTCATCGTATTTTCCCTGAACCGATTCGTATATCCGATCCAGGCGATCGTTGACCGCACTGCCGATCTTGTCGGAGTCGTATTTTTTCGGAAGGGTGTTAATGGATATATTGCCGCAAAAAGACAGATTATATGCGATAATATCCCCGTATGATGTTACCTCCACATATGCCCGTTCGTATGTCCACATACCTTCCACTTTCTTCGTAAAGTAAAAAGTATGAACATCGCCGCCTAATTCCGAAATGCTGTGGGTGATAACCTCTTCATATTCAAATTGGTCGGAATTTTCCAACAACTCTGTCAGATACTCTGCAGCAATTTCCCGGCACTCATCCTCGCTTATTTGAGACCCGGTTGTTATGTCCAGATACCTGTTATTTTTTAATCCGATGAAATAAGACAGGCATTTCCCCGATTTTTGACCGATTGAAAAGTTAACACATCCTTCATCAAAATTGTATACATAACGGTCAATGTTCTCAATACCGTAAAGATCGGTTTTGATTGAATCCTCGTATTGTCCCGTGATTTCGTACCCGAAGAATGTTGCACTTTGTTCTTTGGAATCCAGTTGTTAGCAGTTGAACACCAAATGTCTTTTTCGAATCCGACAGAGCATTTGGCACCTGCCTTAACGGCTGCATGCGGCAGACTTTGCGTAGCATGGTTACCGGTGTAACAGGCGACAAAAAGGTGTCACGTGCAGCGTTTCTTGTCAGCGTTGGATCAATGACCACAGGGAAAGCCCGATCGGCGTCGTTGATCCATTCGGACGATGCTTCTACGGCGATGAACAACCGATTGTCCACACTTACGGTGTCATAGGATATAGTGGTAATCGCCCTCGGATGCGCTGCTTGGATTTTCCTTCCTGCTTTGATTTCATTTTAACATATCTTTCCAATTTTGTCAACACGATCGGTTAAAATTTGCAATTTGTCTATAATAATTGACATTTTAACTAAAAACAGCTCCGACAAATTGTGGATTTTTTTAAAAAGTTTTTCGAAAAAATCAGTGACTTTTTCTCGAAAATATGCTATAATAAAGAAAATCTCTTTTGGATGCGATGGGTCTGAGGGGCTTCTGTTGCGCAAATAGCCTTGCACAATCATCGTGATAATATCGTAATAATGCAATCATAATTGCAAGAATAAGGTTAGGAAAGTTATGAGAAAATTTGACACAAAAGTTCAGCATTTGAAATATAAGGTTCTTCGTGAGGTTGCCCGTGAAGCATGGGCAGGTCGGCTTCCCGAGACTGCCATTGATATTCCCAAAACCATCGTCCCCGGGAAGATTCCCACCATGCGCTGCTGCGTGTATAAGGAACGGGCAATTCTTACCGAACGGGTCAAGCTGGCAATGGGCGGAGACAGAAGCCGCTCCAACGTGATTCAGGTCATTGATATTGCCTGTGATGAGTGTCCGGTTGGCGGTTATGAAGTCACGAACGCCTGCCGTGGATGCCTTGCCCACAGATGCGAGGATGTCTGCCGCAGAGGTGCCATTTCCTTTGATGAAAATCACGAAGCCCATATCGACAAGTCCAAGTGCATCGAGTGCGGAGCCTGCGCCAAGGTATGCCCCTATACCGCCATCGTCGGTCGTAAACGTCCCTGCCAGAATGCCTGCAAGATCAAGGCAATCTCCATGAATGAGGATAAAGCCGCTTTTATCGACGAGGAGAAGTGCATTTCCTGCGGTGCCTGCGTCTATCAGTGTCCCTTCGGTGCCATTACCGACGTGTCCTACATTACCGATGTGATCCGGATTCTCAAGGAAAGCAAGAATAACACGGAATATAAGACCTATGCTGTGGTTGCTCCCTCTATTTCCAGCCAGTTCACCTATGCCAAGCTGGGTCAGGTGGTCACGGGACTTAAGGAATTGGGATTTTACAACGTCATTGAGGCAGCATTGGGTGCGGATATGGTTGCTCAGGCAGAATCCCGTGAACTTGCGGAAAAGGGATTCCTGACCAGCTCCTGTTGCCCCGCCTTTGTGTCCTATCTGGAGAAGAATTTCCCCACACTGACCCCCTTTGTGTCCCACAATCTTTCCCCAATGGCGGCAATTTCCCAATATATAAAGAAGACGGTTCCCGATTCCAAGGTCATCTTTATCGGACCCTGTACCGCCAAGAAAAAGGAGATTCAGAAGGAATCGGTCAAGCCCTATGTGGATGTTGCCATGACCTTTGAGGAGCTTCAGGCACTGTTTGACAGCCGTGACCTGGACATCACCACCCTTGAAGAGGGCGTGCTGGATAACGCCTCCTACTTCGGACGGATTTTTGCCCGTTGCGGAGGACTGGCAGATGCCGTCGCAGAAGGACTCAAAGAGCAGGGACTTACCGATTTCGAACTCAAGGCTTGCTCCTGTGACGGAATTGAAGAGTGCCGGGTTGCCCTTCTGAAAAAGAGCAAGAACGTGCTGGATGTTAACTTTATCGAGGGTATGGCGTGCGTCGGCGGGTGTATCGGCGGTGCAGGATGCCTGACCCACGGCGAGAAGAATAAAACAGAGGTGGATAAATACGGCAAGAAAGCCATGGAGAAGACCATTGCCGATGCCGTCTCGGTTCTGAAATAAAAACCGATAAATTCATATTCCCATACGGGCTGCCGTGCATGATGCGGCAGCCCGATTTTCATGTCGGAGCCATCTGTGTTGATTTTTTAAAGATCTGTGTCTATTTGTTCCTTGTTTTTGCCGAAAAAAACAGCTATAATTAGGTGAATCATGATTCAACGCTATGAAAGGAAAAACGAAATGAGACCAAAAAACAGATTTTTGCATAACATCGCTCTGTTTCTGCTTTTGCCGTCGATTCTGACTGCCTGCGCACAGAGCAGTACCGGTTCCCCGGATCGGACATCTCCCGCATCGGAAGGGTCTTCCGAAAGAGCGGTCATATCCGCACTGCCCCAGAATGCAAAATCGGAGGAGAATCTACCCGACCCCACCGTTTTTCAGGGGCTGTACGGGACCCTCCGGGAAGATCGGGCGGCGATACTTTGCGGCAGTGGCGATACCCTGTCCCTGACGCTGGTTACTCCCGAGGAAACCTATCGGTTTTCGGGGCAGGTAACGGCAACCTCTACCTGTCTGCAAATCGGAGAAACCGCCTTTGAATACCGGTATTTCGAGGGGGATCTCCTGATTTCCTATGGCGACACCGTCTATCTGCTTGAACCCATGGAGGAATCGTCAACCCGGTATACGGCATTGCGAATCCTCACCGAAACGACCAGCGTTAACGGTCTGACCCTGTCCTTCCGGGGAATGAACGCTCATCTGACGGTCGGGGACCGTCAGATTACCGCCGCCGCCACATTTTCAGACGGCGCAATATGGCTCAAAACGGGCAGTCCCAATCTTGCCCTCGGCGCATCTGCCACGGCAAGCTCGGTGGATTCTGCCGATCGTGGTCCGGCACTTGCCGTAGATGGGGATGACGGAAGCCGTTGGTCCTCCTCCTATGCCGAAAACCAGTGGCTGGAGATTGACCTGGGACAGACGCAGTCGCTGACCCGACTGACACTGTGCTGGGAACGGGCGGCAGGAAAGGACTACCGTCTGCTGCTTTCGGAGGATGGGACGAATTGGACCGCCGTTGCTGATGTCAAGGACAACAGCAGTTATGACACCACCCTGTCTTACACCTTTGAAAGAACTGCCGCACGGTATATCCGTATGGAAGGAACCACCAAAACCACGGAATACGGCTTCTCCATCTGGGAGCTTTCCGCCTATGACGGGGACGAAGCCGATACCGAGATTACCTTCCGTCCGACGGATAATGGGTACAGCCTGACCCTTGACGGAGTCACCTACCTCGTCGAAGAAGAAGGAGGCAACGCATGAAAAAACGAATACTTGCCGGCGTATTGATCCTGTCTGCACTGTTGACCGCCTGCCATAAAACACAGCAACAGGACACGTCACAGACTCTTTCAGACAATACATCGGCTTCATCACCCACCGTCACATCACAGGTGACAACCGTTGATCAGAAGGAGGAAGGCAGTCCAACAACTGCTCCCGAAACCCAAGTGAATGAAAAAGTGAACGATAAGGAACAAATTTCGTCCGTACAGGTCGGACAGAATCTCACCCTGACGGTTCCCGCCGGGGAAGAATTGAAGTTTCTGACCACCAATAATGCCATAGAGGTCGGAGAGATCGGATTTGACAGCGAAAAAGGGGAATGCAGCGTGGTGCTGACGGGCATGATTCCCGGTGACTGCGATCTGCTGGCGGTTTCGTCGGACGGGTCTTTTACGGTGATTCCCGTGTGGGTTCCCACTCCTGCGGCACCCGGAGAAGAGATTTGTCGGTCACTTGCCGGAACCTATGACGGAGAAACGGTGTCTTCCCCTGCGTCTGAGGAAATCGAAAAGGCATTTGACGGAAATGTGGACACCAAGTGGCTGACAAAGTCCAGGATCGGTGCCATTGAGGTCTGCTTTGCCAACTCCGCATCCTATGCTATCGGGGTCTATTCCATCACCTCCGGCAATGATGAGTCCCCAAGGGACCCCAAGTCATGGAAATTGTATGGCTCGGTAGACGGTGAAAACTGGGTTCTTGTGGATGAGCAGGAAGAACAGACCTTTTCTGCCCGTCATGCCACCAACCGCTACGAGATTCAAAATCCTGCGGCATATGCTTGCTACCGTCTGGAGATCACCGAGAACAACGGCGGCGAATATCTCCAGTTGGCAGAGCTGTCCCTTTATGAAGTCGGCGGCGCAGATGCTCCTGATTTTACGGGAATTACGCCCACCTCATCGGCGACACGGACGCTGACTGCCCCTAAATCCACCATCTTTGAAGGGGAGAGTCTGACCCTGACCGGTGCAAACGGGGCGCAGATGAAGTTTGCCGCCTCCGATTCTGCCATCGCCGTTGGTGAAGTGAGCTTCGACGCGTCCACCGGTACCTCCTCGGTAACGCTCACGGCAGTGGGCAATGTGTTGGGCGGCAGAGTCGTGGGATTGGATGCTGACGGAAAGATGGGCATTTTTACCCTGGATGTCATTGGTGAAGGCAGCTATACTTATATCACCGACAGCGTGAAGGCATCCTTCATCGCTGCCGCCGACGGGTCGTCGGTGGACCCTGCCGCCGCCTTTGACGGAGACCGGCTTACCGTTCTGTCGGCAGCGTGTCAAACGCTGACCCTTCAGGTTTCCTTTGAGGCAGGCAGACAGATTCTTGTCAACAGTTATGCTCTGGTCTGCGGGGCAGATCATGCCTGCGATCCCACCGATTGGGTCTTTGAAGCCTCGATTGACGGCGTAAATTGGACGGAACTGGACAGACGAACCGGACAGACCTTTGAAGGAGACAATCTCCGCCGAATCTTCGATACCGACAATATTACCGCTTACGCTCACTATCGGATTACGCTGAGCGGATCGGGCGAAACACTGGCACTTGCCCAGCTTCAGCTGATTCAGTCGGGAGCCTATCCGTCCTCCTGGGCACTGGGACCCTTTGTGAAACTGGATGCCATGAATCCCATCCTGACGCCCAACAGCACCGATTTCTTCATGGATCCCATCACAGACGGACCGGTGTTCTGGTCGGAGGAAGCCCTCTATAACCCCACTGCCGTGGTCAAGGACGATGTGATCTGCGTTCTCTACCGTTCGCAGGATCATCCCCTGATCTCCCGTGTGGGTCTGGCACTGTCGCTGGACGGAACTCATTTTGAGAATTACACTGATCCGGTGCTGTTCCCGGATGACGAAGACGATTTCTACGCCTTTGAGGAGGGCGGCGGCTGCGAAGATCCCCGCATTGTCAAGAGCGAGGACGGCACCTATTATATGTATTATACTGCCTATAACCGCAAAACCGGTGTGGCAAGACTGT
>JBJDZN010000004.1:0-12177 GCA_051868045.1 Eubacteriales bacterium | reverse complement strand
AGAGGACGGTGCCGTCATCGGTCTTCCGATGCGGCATTTTCTTTTCGGAGAAAGGGTGAAAGCTCATTGATTGATTTGAAATCCTTCCATATCCGAGGATGCGCTCAATCTGACGGACGAGCCTGAAAACAGTCTTTCCCCGCAGAGTCAGCCGGAACTGAAGAAGTTCATTGAGGACTGCGTCGATATTTTCACTGTCAGTTGATCATTTCCACCCATTCGCCCTTTCTGCTCTCCCTGTCTGATGCCCGGATCTACGATCCGGACAGCATTCCCGCAGTTGTCCGTGACCGGACCGAGCTTGACTGTGTGAGAGTCTATCACGACTTTTTCAAAAGTCGGGACAATCTTTTTTAGAAAAAGAAGGTGCCGCCATGAAAAACACCGGACCCATCCGACGCAGACCCCTTTGCTTCTTCTGCGGTGTTTTTCTGGCGGTTTCCCTTTTGACTGCCTTTTTCTACGGTTCCTTTAAATGGATTCTTGCCCTCTGTGCAGGGGGACTTTGTCTCCTTCTGACCCTGATTTTCTGCCTGATTCACCGGAAAGATTGGATTCTGTACCCTTTTATCCTTTCCGCCTGCATCCCTGCTTTGCTTCTCTCCTATCTGTCCATGGACGTCCGTTATCAGTCCCTTGTCGATAAATACGGCGGTCAAAGCATAAAGTGTGAGATGGTAGTGACCTCCGTTTCCTTCCGAAGCTCCGGGTACTGCTCCTATCAGGTGGTGCTGACCCGAATCGGCGATGAGGAGGAACCATCCATCCACAGCATTCTGGTCACAGAAGAGCAGAGTTACTGGGACATCGGAGACAGAATTCTCCAAAAAGTTCAGATTGAAGGCATCCGACCTTCCGTTGCGGTGTCGGACAGCTACTTGTATGCCAACGGCTGTCTCTTAAATCTGGTTGCCGATCCCGAAGACACCCCCGAAATCTGCGAAATCAATGCAAAGGTTTTTCCCGACACTTACATCGAAAACCTCTCCCGGCAGATCGGACTCCGGATCGCAAGCTGTACCGATGAAGACAGTGCCGCCCTGATCCGTGCGCTGATCTGCGGCGACAAATCCTCCCTTTCCTCCGGCATACGGAATCGGTTCACGACGCTGGGCATCTCTCATCTGCTGGCGGTCAGCGGAATGCACATCGGTGTTCTGATCTTTGCGCTGCCCCTTTTCCTTCGCTCCTTCCGGATCGGAAAGAAGGCGGGGGTACTGCCCCTTCTTGGTGTTGCTGCCCTCTATATGGCAATCTGCTCCTTTTCGGCATCGGTCTGCCGTGCCTTCGGAATGCTGCTGATTCTGGAGTTGTCGGTTCTCATCGGAAGACGCAGGGACTCTTTGACGGCACTGTTTATCACCACCGCCCTGATCACCGCCTTCTTTCCCTATCGGATTCTGGACATCGGTCTGCTTCTCTCTTTCCTCGCCACCTTCGGAATTCTCCGGATCGGATTTCCCCTGACGATGAAAATCGGAACACGGTTCCACGGACCGATCCGTGCCTGCCTGTCGGCTCTTGCCCTGACCTATTCGGCAAAGCTGATGACCCTTCCTATATCCGTCTGGTATTTCGGGTCGGACAGCCTGATCTCACCCCTGTCCTGTCTGATCTTTACCCCGCTGATCACCCTGATTCTGATTCTTTCGCCCATTCTTCTCCTGACCTCCTTCTTTCCTCCGGTGGGAATGCAGGTAGGATGGATCATGGGATTTCTCTGCAAGACAGTCTATACCCTCTCCGATCTGATGGGGCAGAGCTTTTTCATCCTGTCCTTCCGCATTGCATGGATTAAGTGGCTTTCGATTCCGATTCTGGCTTTGATTTTTCTGCTACACCTTCGGATCAAACGGCGGGAAGGAATCCCTGCGGTGCTTTACCTGTCCTATCTTTGCCTTGCTCTGGTGTCTGCCTGTCTGACTCCCATCGGTGCAACGCCCATGGTTTGCCTGTCCGACGGTTCGAACGATGCCATGATTCTTTCTGCCGACCGCCATGCGATCATTCTGGACAATTCCAACGGCGGTTACAGTTTCTGGTCCGAATGTCTGAAGTCGGCAGACGAGACATCGGTCACGGTGGACAGTCTGCTTCTGACCCACGCTCACAATTATCAGACATCGGGACTGAGAAAACTGCTTGAAAACAGCGACATTGTCAACCTGTTTCTTCCGGATAACCCCGACCTTCAGTCGGAAAATGCCCGTCTTGCCGAAATTGCAAGGGAATACGGCTGTCAGGTCTACCTCTATCCGATGGGGACAACCTCCCTTGATTACAGGGGATTTGAAATTTCCGTCTATACAGACACCGTAACACGGTCAACCCATCTCTGCACCGCATTCTTCGTCGAGGAGGAATCCGGCTGCACTCTGTATCTTTCCGCTTCCTTCTGGGAGTGTGAAAGTTACAGCGATCTGCTGGATGATCTGCCCGTTCCCGATGAGATCATTCTGGGCTCCCACGGACCCGTCATCCACTCCTCCTGTCTGTTTCCCCGCCGATTTATGGACAGCGAACTGACGCTGACCGACCCCGGCACATCCTATGAATACACGGACTCTCCCTGATCGGCATATTTTTCGGAAAATCTCTCCATACTATCGGTAAATCACGGTGGTATGGAGAGATTTTTATGAGAATGGACTTGGGACGGGCAACGCTTCGGATTCTGGAAGAGGATGGAGAAAAGCTGACCTTTTCTCTGCTGTCAAAAAAACTGATCGAAATCGCCGGAAAGACACCCTTTCGGGAGCGGGAACTTGCCGATGCAGAGAACCGGATTCTGTCGGCAATCCGAAAAAAAGGCGATGCTGAACAGTACAGAAAGCTCAGGGGATGCGACTACACTGCCCTTGCGGAAAATCTGTCGGGCATTCACCCCATTCTGATGGCATCCGACCCTCTGTACCGGCAGGAGGATGCGGCAACCCGATCAGATAAACGGATTCGGGTGGAAAAGTACGCCCGCCGACATCGGATTTCGAAAAATCAGGCGGCACAGATTTATGAGGAAGTTCCGGGGAATGCCTTTCCCATCCGTCAGCTTTTGCCTCTTGCGGCGGCGATTCTCTGTACCGCAGTTCCCGTACTTTGGTGGGATTTTCCCGTTTTACTTGCCCTGATTCTGGTTTTTCCCCTGTATGAGGGCATCTGCTATGCCATATACGGTGCCATACGGCTGTATCATACGCCCGAAACCTTTCCCTCTCTTTCGGAGCAGGCGGGCATATCCCGTCGCTATCTGATTGCCCTTGCGGGGAAAATCAATCAGGGAGAGAACCTCTGCGATCGGCTGGAGCAGTGCTATTTTGCCGATCATACGGGAAACCCCGTCTATGCGCTGATTCTGTCCGGAGAGGATGCCCCCTGCTCCGAGCTCATGTCAGACTATCGGAAGCTGACCGACATTCAAAGTCGGATATCGAAGATGGAGGAGGTTCACGGGGCATCCTTCCTGCTCTTTTTCTGCAAGAGGGCATACGATCCCGACAAACGGCTCTACCGCGGCTTCTGTCGGTCGATCCCACGGGAGCTGACCTGCTTTGCCCGTGGCATGGACTCCCGTCTGGAACTTCTGACGGGGGAGACCGAAGCGGCAAAAGACTGCGATACCCTGCTTTGGCTTGGCGAAGACGGGCTGCTGCCCTGTTCCTTTCTGCCGAAGCTCAGCCGCATTCTGTCCCATCCCAAAAATCTGCCCGTTGTAGAAGATCATCGGGTCACGGGCGGATACGGAGGACTTCGGATCTGCAGTCAGTCGGTCTATCGGACCAATCTCACCCCTTTTTCTGCACTGGGAATCGTGCATCCGGGATCCAGCCTTGCCGTAGACATCGGACTGCTGGCTGAGATACCCGCCGATCTTCCCTTTGAATTTTCGGTCAGCGAGCGGTTGTCCATCGGATATTGCGATCAGATCAACACCTATTCGGTAAGCTCTCCCACTCCATGTGACTACTTTCGTCGGATTTTTTCTGCCTCAAGGGAGACTTTTTCCGGACTCCGACGGAAATTCCGATCGGATCATTCCCGTGGCAGACTGCTCCATCGGATTCTGCAGGATCTGACCGCCCCCATTACCCTGTCGGCACTATTGATCGGGTCGGTTTTCCCTGCCCACAGGCACTTTATCCTGCTTGCCGCTCTGTCGGTCTATCTGCTGCCTGCCCTACCCGTTCTGTTTCGGGATGGAAGGGAGGTTTACCGACGCTTTTTTTCCACCGTTCTGCCTGAATTCTGGCGGGCGATCACTGCCGCACTCTTTCGGATCGCCGCCATTCCCTCTGCCGCCGCCTCTTCGGTCTCAGGCATCCTGCGCTCTGCGAGTAAGCGGCGGTATGGCAAGTTCCTTTCCGACCGAATCATTCTTCTGATTCTCTTTCCCGTGAACCTTCTCTGCGGACTTCTCCTGCTCCGAGTCCGAGGCTGGATGCGGTTATTGGGAATCGTCTGGATGCTTTTTCCGCCCTTTCTTTCTGTTTGGAACAAGATCAGACCGACCACCGTCATGAGCAAACCCGAACGGGAGGAGCTGTCCGACTATGCCGGGCGGACCTGGCATTATTTTGAGTCCCTGCCCGACACCCTGCCGCCCTTTGGAGTTCAACTGGCTCCCTATCCCATGACATGGGACTACACCACCCCCGCAACTCTGGGACTTACTGCCCTTGCCGGACTTGCCGCCTACGATCTTGGCAAGATTGACGCCCATACCTTGGTCCGCCGTTCCTCCAATCTGGTGGATTCCCTTGCCCGTCTGCCCAAGAAAAAGGGGCTTTTTTACGAAAAGTACCACACCGACCAGCCTGAACTATACGGAGGTCCCACGGTTCGCACCGACGAAACCGGTATCCTTGTCGCATCCCTGTTCTGTCTTCAGATCGGGCTTACCGAGCTTTCCCTGTCCTCCAGGGAGGAAGCAGAAGTCCGGGATCGGACGGTCGGGCAGATTGAGTCGATGCTCTCGGGCATGGATTTTTCCCTTCTGTCCTGTGAGGACAGACCCTGTCTGCGTTCCTATGTCACCTCAAAGGAACCCGATACCGGGGATTTGTGCGACCGATTTGCTTCCGGCGATCTGCTGACCCTGTTTTTCGGTGTCTGCTTAGGGAAACTTCCCGAGAGCTATCTGACCTATCCCGAGGCAAGACTGATCGAACGGGGCGGCTATCTGGGCTACCGTTCCGCACACGGAGCTTTAGACGACTACCTGCTTCCCTACCTGTTCCTGCCCCTTGCCAAACGCTCCCTGGCATACGAAGGGAGCCACTTGGCTCTGCTTTCCCAAATGGCGTCTGCCGGACGGCAGAAACGTCGGATCTGGGGCTCCGGCGAGGGGGACTGCTTTGCCTTCGATGATGACCGCCGCCCCATTCCCATCCGTGGCGGCGACCCGAGTCTTGCCGAGATGACCGCCGATTCCGACACCGTCCATCCCTACACCTCCTTTCTCGCAGGTTCCCTGCTCCCCCACCGCTCCCTTGCCAATCTCAGACGGCAGGTCCGCATGGGTGCCTACGGAGTCTACGGCTTTTATGAGGCAGTGGATTTTGCCAAAGAGCGGGTAGGAGGCGGTTATGCCATCACTGAGGGCTATCGGACGGCGCATCAGGCACTGATTCTGATCTCCCTTACCAATCTGCTCTGCAACCGTCCCTTTGAGCGGCGACTTCTGTCCGATCCCCGGGTCCGTTCCCATCTTTCCCTCCTGATTCGCCCGATTCCCAAATCGGCATCTATCCCGATCAAAGTTCCGGTTTCCACGGTAAAAAGCGGGGAGCAAAAGACACCCCCGAAAAAAGAGAAGGAACTGACCCTTGCCCTCATCGGGGATCCCTTTCTGTCGGCGATTCTGTCCGATGCAGGGCATTTTCAGCTCTTTTACAAGGGTAGTGCCGTCAACCGACACTGCTTCGATCCCCACGACCCCGCCGAGGTGGGGGAAAGCATCCGTCTGTTTGCGTCGGTGGGGGACCGATATTTCAACGGTCTGACCGGGGAACTTTCGGTCGGGGAGCATCAGCTTGATCTTCACGCCGACCGCATGGGGCTGATCACAGGAACCACCCTGAAACGTCTGTCGGACACCCTGCCCGTATGGAGTCTTGAGCTTCGTGCCGACGGGGACCCCGGACGCTTCACGGCTGCACTGATGATCTGCCTGTCTGCCGATAAGGGAAGCGGCGTGGAAACCCTTCCCGGCATGAACCTGATTCTCATCCGAAAAGGGGACCTCTGGATGGGCATCGGGGTCGGATCGCCCGCCTGGTTTTGCGATCTGTTCACCGATCCCCGTCTTCTGCCATATGGTTACAGTGACCGTGATCTCTACGATCTGCTGGAAAAAGCCGAACCGAAAAGCGAACTGCCCCCCGCAAACACTGTGTTCGGCATGGTTCGGCTGAAGAAAATGGGGCGGGGACCTATCGGCTTTCGGATTCTCCTGTCCGAAAGCCGTTCCGAACTGCTCCGCAATCACAAAATTTCTCTATCTTTGGCAGAGGCTCCCAATGAGGTTCTCCATTCGCCGACATCGGATCCCCTTGAACAGTGGATGCTGTCCGCCTGCCTGTTTTCGGGCAGTCGGGAGATCAGAATCTGCCCCTCTGCCGATCTTCCCATGTCGTCACTGACCCCCTTTCAACGGTGTGCAGAGGCACTTTCCCGCCGTGGATTTTTCTGCAAGCTGAGAGTGGCAGAACCGTCCGACAGCACCGAAGACCGAATATCCGATCACAAGTCCAATGAACTTTTCATCGGGAAAGAGGATTCGGTTCGTGAGATTTGCGCCGACAGAATTCGGATTTCCGACCGTCCGTCTGCTCCCACCGATCCCACAGGCTCGGAGCGACTGTACGGGAACCGCCGGATGATCACCTGTCTGACCCCTCATTCCCCGGGGTACACGGTCCTCTGCGACCCCATCCTGCCTATCACCAGCCCGCCCCTCGGTGCCTGCCGTCCCTTTATGGGAGAGGCATTGTCCGCCGTACGGGATGGCGAGTCTTTTCCCCTATTTTCTAGGGTGTCGGGTTGTCTGTTCACCGACGAGTGCGCCATCTACAAAATGGAGGAGTCCATCGGCGGGCGGATTCTGGTAGGGTGCGATCCCGATCTGCCCGTCAAACTGATTCTGACCGACCGTCTTGCCATTGACTCCCTCGATCCAGACATCCGCCCCTTTGACGTTGACACCCTGCCCGATCAGATCAGAGCAATCCGGGACGAGGACACCCTGTTTTACAAGAGAGACTCCGACAATCGCACCGTCTATGTCTGCAAGCGAACCCTTGGAAGGGACTACGGCATCCTGATCGGCAGCTATCTGCGGGGCAGTGAGCGGGAATACTATGCCGCACTGGAAAAATACCGAACGGCAGACGATTTTCAGGATGCCTTCGTGGAATATGGCTGTCGGTGCAAAGAATATGAGGGAATTACCCAAGCGGAGGGGATGCCGGATGCCGATTTTGTCCGTCAGGCGCATCTGTGGAGCATTTTCGGCTCTTCCAACCGCTTTGCCCCCTTTCTCTTTTTGCTCTACTACCAACCGGATGCCTTCCGGGAACGTCTGCTCGGCTTTGCCTCGGAGATGCCGGCAAGCGGAGACTATTCCGACGATTATCTGGAACTGGTTTTTGGCTGTGGGCGGTATCTGGAAAGGTCCGACGACCGGGAGATTCTGTCCCGAATCCTTCCCTATCATGGGGGAGTCTATCGGGAAAGTCTCTATCTGCACCTGATCCGCATACTGGAGGGCTGTGTCAAAACATCTGCCGCCTACGCACGGGCAGTGAAAGTCATTGTTCCCTATCTGCCCGCCGATGAGTTTGAAGTCCCCCGGACGCCCATAGCAGAACGGGAGCGTCCGGAAAATTCAACGCCTCCCCTTTGCAAGGGGGACTATGCCGACTACCTTTGGAATCTTGCCGATCGGGTGCTGGGACTGAAGGTCTATCCCGATCACTTCACCCTGTCGCCCTCCCCCATCCGCCATCCGATCTCCTACGAACTTCGCATAAAGGGATGTCATTACACGCTGAAGCTCTTTCCCGGAGATGAAAATTTGTTTCGGATTGACGGCAAAATTGTAAACAATTATTTTTCCTTTGAAAAAAGCGATGTTTTATTGGAAATAACCGTTGCAAAATTCAAAAAAAAGGTGTAGAATAGAGGGAACTATCGGACTGTTCCGAAAGTCCCATTCCTTATAGAAAAGGATTGCATATGCCTATTCTGACACAAACCGTCAGCCCTGCGCTGACGCTCCACCTTCTGCACTCGGAGAACTATCGAACCTCCGGTCTTGCGGTTCATTTTCTCACCGAACTGTCTGAAGAGACCGCCTCCCACATTGCCCTGCTCCATCAGGTGCTGATCCGGGGATGTGAAGGTTATCCCAACCTGTCAGCTCTTCGGCAGCGTCAGGATGAGCTGTGGGGAGCCACGATCTATCCGATCTCCGAGCAAAACGGTGAAATTTCCGGTATCGCCTTTGCCGCCGCCTTCGCCGACGACCGTTTTCTCCCGGGTCATGCTCCCGTATTGGATGGGATTTTGGATCTGCTCCATCGGCTGATCTTCTGTCCCTTGATCCGGGAGGAAGGCTTTCTTCCCGAGGTGGTGGAAAGCGAAAGGGCGCATCTGATCGCCTATCTGGAAAACGAAAACAACAAAAAAGAACTTGCCCGTTATCACATGGAACTTGAAATGTTCCGTGGGCAGCGATTTTCCGTCTGCGCTGACGGCGAGGTTTCCCGGGTAAAAGAGATCACGCCCGAAGAGCTCTATCGCTTCTATCAGAGCTTTCTGAAAACCGCCAGGGTTGACATCTTCTACTGCGGTCCGAGGGATGCCGATGAAATGACCCGAAAACTGACGCACGCCTTCCCGGGCTTTGACCACACGCCCCCTGTCCTGACCATCCCCCATCCCGGAGACTACCTCCCCCACCCGCCAAACTATGTCCGTGAAATTGCTCCCGTGGAGCAGGGACAGTTATGTATCGGAGTGCGTCTGGGTTCCAACCTTCTTTGCTCCGATTTTGATGCCTGTCTTTTAATGCTGGAAATTCTGGGGCGATCTCCCATCAACCGACTGTATGTGAACGTCCGTGAGAAAAAAGGACTGTGCTATGCCTGCTCGGTTGCCGAGGAAGCCTATCAGGGCTTCTTTCGGATCGAATGCGGCATTGACTCCCATCGGGTAGACGAGGCTGTTTCGGCGATCTTTACCGAAATTGACGAGATGAAGGAAGGAAAAATCAGCCAAGAAGAGTTGACCTGCGCCAAAAAGTCGCTGATCTCCTATTTTCGGGGAATCCCGGACGATTCGGGGGATCTCATGGGCTGGTACACCCGACTGTCACCTGCCGGACTCACGGACTCGCCCCATGATTTTGCCCAAAAAATCCAAGCCGTTGACCTTCAGCAGGTCATTCTGACGGCAAAATCCATGGTGATTGACACGGTCTTCTTTCTCTGCGAAAAAGGAGCAGAGGACGGTTCCCGACTTTCCTGGAAGCCCTTCGTAAAGGAGGCGAGCGACCGTGAAATCTGATCCGGTTCACCCCTTTCCTCCCGTTGAGGAATTTTGCCACCCCAGCGGACTGCAAATCAAACTGTGCAGGATGAACACCTTCATGACTTGGGTCAAACTCAAGGTGGGATTCGGTGCCATCGACCGCCACTACCGAACAGAGAACGGCGAGGTCATTCTGCCGTCGGGCGTTGCCCATTTTCTGGAGCATAAACTCTTTGAAGATTCCGAAGGCAGGGACATTTCCGAGCGTTTTGCCGACTTGAGTGCCGAAGTCAACGCCTATACCACCGACGAGGAGACTGTTTTTGAGTTTTCCTGCTCCGACCGTGTCACCGACGCTCTGGAACTGCTCCTTGATTTCGTCACCCATCCCCGATTCACGGGAAATTCGGTTGTCTCAGAGCGTCCCATAATTGCCGAGGAGATCCGGATGTACCGGAACTCACCGGACTGTCGGCTTTCCAAAATGCTGTTCCGTGGTCTTTACCGGTTTCATCCCTCCCGGGACGACATCGGCGGCAGAATCAGCGATCTTCGGAGAATCACCCAGGGACTTTTGTATTCGGTACACCGTACCTTCTACCATCTTTCCAATATGGCACTCTGCATTGCCGGAAACGTGACCATGGAGGAGGTGCTGAGGGTCTGCGACCGTCTTCCCGTCACCAACGAGGTCCCCGGGATCATCCGGATAGATCCCATGGAACCGCCTGAAATCTTCCGAAAACGCCAGACTGCCCACATGGACCTGACCCTTCCCCTATGCGGAGTGGGAATCAAGGATGATCCCCTTCCCAAAGGGGAGGCAGGACTGATTCGGCGGGCATCCGACGAACTTTTGGAAAAACTGCTGCTGGAGGAAGATTCCCCCCTTTCGCTGTCGCTGTACGAAAAAGGCATTTCGGAATCCCTTCCGATCTCCATGCTCACCCAAAGCGGCAGAATCGGCAATCTGCTTTACACGGCAAAATGCAAGAATCCCAAACTCTTTTTCGACAGAGTCACCGATTATCTGGATAAGATCTGCGGCAGTGAATTTCCCACAGGTCGCCTGGATCGGATCAAACGGGCAACGCTGGGACGGCAGATCATGGCTGCCGACAGCCCGGAGCTGATCTGCGAGCTGTTGACCGATGCTGCCCTTGGCGGCAGGGATTATCTCGGGGTTTCCGAGGCAATGACCCATCTGACAAAAGATCAGCTTCAACACGAGCTTCACAGGCTGCTTCGTCCCGATCGGATGACCTTTGCTACCCTGCTTCCCCTGAAATAAAAACAAAAACAGAAAGGTATTTTAAAGCTATGAACACACTCCTTGCCCATTCGGATGTGAACAAAATCTCCTTCCCGGGACTCCCATGGATCTCCGATACCACCTTTGAGATCAACGAAGTCGCCTTCACGATTCCCGGAACGAAGATTTCGGTGGCGTGGTACGGAATTCTCATTATGCTGGGAATATTTGTGGCGATCTTCTACATTTACAAGCGTGCCGGTCGTCAGAAGCTGATACTTGACGATCTTCTGGATCTTGCCATGTTCACCGTTATTCCCGGCGTTATCGGTGCCAGACTCTATTACGTTTTCTTCGATTGGCTCAGAAATCCGGGCAAATATACCAACCTTTACGATGTGATCTCCATCTGGAAAGGCGGACTCGCCATCTACGGAGGCATTATCTTCGGTGCCATCGCCTGCATTCTGACTCTGCGTTACAAAAAAATCCGCATTCCTGCCTTCTTTGACTGTCTGGCTCCTGCCGTTATGATTGCACAGTCCATCGGCAGATGGGGCAACTTCTGCAATGGCGAGGCATTCGGCGCATCCACCAACCTGCCCTGGGCAATGCACATCGAAACCTCCTATGACGGCGGTGTAACCTGGTTCACGACAGCCGTGAGCGCACACCCCACCTTCCTCTACGAGTCCCTGTGGAATTTGATTGGCTTTATTCTGCTCTGCTCGCTTTACAAGCATCGGAAATTCGACGGTCAGATCACCCTGGGATACCTGACCTGGTACGGATTCGGTCGGATGTTCATTGAGGGACTGCGTACCGACAGTCTGTATATCGGCGGTACGGGCATCCGGGTTTCCCAGCTGATTGCCTTCCTCTGCTTCATCATCGCAGGCGTCCTGCTGATCTGGCTGACCTTCTTCCGCTACAAGACCAGATCGGTTGTCGACTGCATCTATTTGGAGGGTGCCAAAGCCCTTGCCAAGATTAAAAAGTCACCGGAATCCGCTCAAGTGGAAAGCATCGACGAAGCTGAAGCTGCTCCGACAGAGGATACCGATAGCAGCGCAGATTCAACCGACACGCCCGACAGCGAAGCAATCCCCGACACCATCGGTACTCCCGAAGAAGCGGATCCCGATACTGCAAACCCCCAAAAAACCACTGATACTACTGAAATAATTACCGAGGAGAAGAAAGAAAATGGCAACAATCATTGACGGAAAACAGATTTCCAAAATCGAAAGGCAGAATATTGCGTCGGAGTGCGCAGCGTTCAAGGAAAAATATGGGATTTCCCCCTATCTTGCGGTGATTCTCGTCGGCGATAATCCGGCATCAAAGGTGTATGTCGGAAACAAGCAGAAGGCATGCGATGAGGTAGGGTTCGGGTC
>JBJDZN010000003.1:0-3034 GCA_051868045.1 Eubacteriales bacterium | reverse complement strand
ACGCTCACCCTTTCTCTCCCTGTCCCTGTCCTATGATTTCGTTTTTCTGGCACTTGTTCGGATGGCACTGTCGGGAGAAAAGGTCAGCTTCGGAAAGAAGCGGTGCGTGTCTCATCCCTTCAGAAAGCGTTTGTATGTGAAATCATCCCCGTCCCTTGAATACTGTGCCTCTGCCTCAGCCCTGCTGCTCTACTACAATCTGAAGGATGACATTGCCGACAAAAAGGGAGTCCGGCGGATGGCATCGTCACTCTGTCTGCCCAAGGCAAAGTCCATGCGAAAATCGGCACTGGGCGACGGAAAGCTGGACGGGCTGATTGCCGGGTATCTTGACCAAATTTCCGCCTATGAAAGGGAAGGGCGCACCGGAATCTACACCTGCGCCGAACCCTTCGGAAACCTGCTGGGCGAGGTTTTCTCCCATGGAATTGAGGACGAAGCAGAACGCAGATGCCTGTTTGAACTCGGCAGACGCATCGGACGCTGGATCTATCTTGTCGATGCGCTGGACGATCTTGAGGATGACCGGAAAAGCGGCAGTTATAATCCCTTTCTGATCTCCGATGAGGACAGGACCGAGCATTTTCGGGAGAATATAAAGGATGCGCTGACCTTCGAACTGATCGAAGCCGAAAAGGCACTTTCCCTTTTGTCCTTTTCGGATCAGGGAATGTTTTCGATCATTCAGAATATCCTCTATCTGGGACTTCCCAAGGTAGCTGAGGACATTCTTGATCCCCAAGAAAAGGGGCAAAAGGGAAGAAAAAAGCAAAAGAAGCCCTCCCGAAATGAAAATGATGGTACCCCGTTATCAGGTGAGCAGGGACAGAACACATAAAGCAAGCTGAAAGGAATAACCGAATCTATGAATGATCCGTATAAAACACTTGGAGTCAGCCGAGAGGCAACCGATGAGGAGATCAAAAAAGCATACCGGGATCTTGCGAGAAAGTATCACCCCGATAACTATGTGGACAGTCCCCTTGCCGATCTCGTTCAGGAGAAGATGAAGGAGATCAACGAGGCGTACGATGCCATCCAGAAGGAGCGTTCCGGCGGAAAATCCTATGGCAGTACCAGCAGCTATTCTACCGGGAATTCCAACTACAGTGAAGAACTTCTTCGTGCCAGACAGTTGGTCAACGACGGCAGGTATTCAGAGGCAGACATCGTTCTGGACAGCATCCCCAGTCAGGGACGCAATGCCGAATGGAACTTCCTTATGGGTATCGTCAAGACCCGTCGGGGCTATTACTACGATGCCATGCGCTTTTTCGAGACGGCATGCTATCTGGATCCCGACAATCCCGAATACCGTCAGGCACTCAGCGATATCCGCAGCCAAAGCGGAAATTACGGTCAGACCTACCGTACCTATCAGACCAATACCTCTTCCGGCGGATGCTCAGCCTGTGATATGTGTTCCGGTCTGATCTGCGCCGATTGCTGCTGTGAATGTATGGGTGGCGACCTGATTTCCTGCTGCTGACCACCGCAAAGAAAGGAGACAAAAGGAAAAATCGTATGAAAAGCGGTAAAAAAGTCAAACGGATGGCACTGTCTGCCATTTTCTCCGCCCTCGGAGTGGTTTTGCTCTGGATAGGCGGGATGCTGATGGATCTTGATCTGACGATTGCCGCATTGGTTTCGCTGATCGTTGTACTCTCGGCGATTGAGATGGGGTTGAAATACGCCTTTGCGGTCTATCTCGTGACCTCCGCTCTGTCCTTGATCCTGTTCCCCTCTTATTTTATCACGCCGATATACGTTCTGTTTATCGGTTATTATCCCATTGCCAAATCCCTTCTGGAAAAGCTCCCCAAAATCCTCTCTCTGCTCTGCAAACTGGTTCTTATGAACGGAATGCTGACCCTGATTAGCTTTATCGGTTTCAAATTGTACGGGATTGAAGAAGATGTCGCCATATGGATTATCTATATTCTCGGTAACGTGGCATTCATCATTTTCGATATTGCGCTGAGTCTGCTGATTTCCCTCTATTATCAGCGTTTCCGAAAGGTTCTGGGCATTCAGAAGATGCTCAAATAAATCTTTTCCATAAAAAACTCCCCTCCGCTGACCTTTGCCAGACGGAGGGGGAGTTTTTTCTGTTATTTTGTGCTTTGACCCTTCTTGAGCAGGTCCTGCTTGACGTTCCAGAGGTTCTGGGACAGGTCCACATAGAAGGTGTGGGGATTTTCGAAACGCTTGACCTCATCCCACAGCTTGTCGATCTGATCGGCACAGTAGCTGCGGATCTCGCCGGTGGAGGGAAGATCGTAAACCCGCTTTCCGTTTCTGAAGATAGGAACCAGAAGCTCCCGAAGCTCATAATTTTCGTAGGTCTTGGTCTTCCAGGTGTAGACAGGATCAAAGATCGTCAGGGGCTTTGAGGTGTCAATTTCCTCATCGTGCAGACAGATCAGATCTGCCTCAGCCTTGCCCGAATCCTTGCTGAAAATCCGGTAAACCTTCTTGAAGTGGGGATTGGTGATCTTGGCAGTGTTCTCCGAAATCTTGATTTTGGGGATGATGTTGCCGTCCTTGTCCTCTATTGCAGCCAGCTTGTAGACACCGCCGAATACCGGTGCCGATTTGGAGGTGATCAGCCGCTCGCCTACGCCGAAGGCATCAATCTCTGCGCCCTGATTCAGCAGATCACGGATCAGATATTCGTCCAGAGAGTTGGAGATGACGATTTTGCATTCGGGAAGTCCGGCATCGTTCAACATCTTCCGGACCTTGCGGGAAAGGTAGGCAATGTCGCCCGAGTCAATGCGGACGCCGCATTTGGTGATTCCGTTTGCTTTGAATGCCTTGATGGCATTGGGAACACCGCTTTTCAGGACATTGTAGGTGTCAATCAGGAGGGTAGCGTTGTTCGGGTAGATTTTGCAGTAGGTGTCGAAGGCTTCGTATTCGCTGTCGAACATCTGAACCCAGCTGTGCGCCATGGTTCCGCCTGCGGGAACGCCGAACAGCTTGTCCGAGATGGTGCAGGCTGTTGAGGAGCATCCACCGATGTAGGCGAGAT
>JBJDZN010000002.1:0-12420 GCA_051868045.1 Eubacteriales bacterium | reverse complement strand
TGATCTGGCTTCCCTCCGATTTCAAGAAAAAAGAGGGCTACAAGCGTTCCATCGAACTGTCCCGTAAGTACGGACTCTACCGGCAGAACTACTGCGGATGTGAGTTTTCGCTACGGGATGCCGTGGAACATCAAAAAGAGCATACGGGAAAAACAGAATGATCGCTTTGATTCCGGGAACATACCATACCGGAAAGCCCCTGCTTGCATACGGCTTCCGGACGATACCGGCTGATTTTGATTCGGATTACTTGGGTCCGTGGTATCTCATTAATATTACATTTGTCAGAAAGGCAGAAATTTGAAAATGAAACATCATCTGTTATGCGGCTATGTGGAGCAGCAGGAACTGAAAAACGTCACGCCGGACGATGCCAAAAAGCTGGATGTGATTAACGTTGCCTTCGTTTACTGCAAGAACTCCGAAATTTCGGTGAAAAACGAAGAGGATTTTGAACACCTGTCCCGCATCCGTTCCTACAATCCCGGTCTGAAAATTCTCTTCTCGGTAGGCGGATGGGGAGCAGGCGGATTTTCGCCTATGGCGTCCACTGCCGAAAGTCGGGAGAAATTTGCAAAATCCTGTCTTGCCACCGTAGAAAAGTACGGTCTGGACGGCATTGACATCGACTGGGAGTATCCCACCCTGGATTGGGCGGGGATCGAGGCATCGCCTGACGACAAACAGAATTACACCCTGATGCTGGAAACCGTCCGTTCCGTCTTTCATTCGGTAAATCCGTCTCTCATGCTGACTGTCGCCGTCGGCTGTGATGCCTATTTCACAAGAGCCACTGAAATGGATCGGGTAGGTGAAATCTGCGATTATGTTTCCATCATGACCTACGATATGAGGGGTTGCGGCGACAGGATCACCGGACATCATACCAATCTTTTCCCCTCCGATCGTTCGGATGAGCGGCGGGGCAGACGGAGCGTTCTTCACTCGGTTGAGCTGTATCACGATGCGGGGGTTCCCTATGAGAAACTGGTCATCGGTGCCGCATTCTACAGCCGCATGTGGAACAATGTCCGCTCGGACTCCGACGGTCTGAATTCGCCCGCCGATCCCGGAAACTACGGTCCCGGTTACGGCGAGATCGCCGAAAAATTTCTGGGAAAGAACGGCTTTATCCGCTATTTCGACAATGTTGCAAAGGCTCCCTATCTTTTCAACGGCTCCACCTTTATTTCCTATGACGATCCGGAGTCTATCGGAGAAAAGTGCAAGTATCTGAAGGAAAAGGGACTTTTGGGCATCATGTACTGGGAGCATCGCTGTGATCACACCCGCGAACTCCTGGGTGCAATGCACAGAGCATTGAAAGAAGACTGATTTCACACCGTACGGGGCTGAACACACTGGATGCTCAGCCCCGTACGGATTTGTTTTTTCTGCTTATTCTTCAAAATAATCGGGACACAGGAAGGCAATCAGCAGTTTCAGGGTGCTTCTGACACCGTCCACATGACTGCGCTCATAGCCGTGGGAGGCGAATACCCCTGCACCGATCAAACCGTGGCGCAGATCCCATCCGGCACGAAGAGTGGCTTCCACATCCGATCCATAGAAGGGATAGACGTCCACCGCATAGTCGGCTCCCGATCGCTTTGCCGCCTCAATCAGTCGCTTGGTCATCTCATAATGATAGGGACCGTGGCTGTCCTTGGCGCAAATCGAAACCTGATGCTCCGTGCAGGACAGTCCCTGTCCGACGCAGCCCATATCCACCGACAGCCCTTCGGTTACACCAGCCGGAACCGATGCCGATCCGCCATGAGAAACCTCCTCGAATACCGTGATATGCACCCAAACGTGGCGGTTCAGCGTGATCTTCTCATCCCGAAGTACCTTTGCCAGTCCCATGACGATGGCAACCGACAGTTTATCATCCAGAAAACGGCTCTTGATATAACCGCTCTTGGTAATCCGGGTCCGGGGATCAAAGCAGACGATGTCTCCTACCTCAATGCCCAGCGCGCGGACATCCACTTCCGAACGGACATCCTCATCCAGCACGATTTCGGTGGTGTCGAAGGTACGGGCGGTACTGTTATAACTGCCGTTGACATGAACAGAGGGATTGACCAGCTGCAGAGTTCCCTCGTAGTCTCCGCTGAATTTCGTAACCACACGTACATTCTCACACTCGGCATTGTTGGCATTCATTCCGCCGAGAGGCGTGATCCTGAGACGTCCGTTTCCCTTGATTTCGGCAACCATGCCGCCCAGCGTATCCATATGGGTTTCGATCAGGAGTCCGTCTCCGTTGTCCTCGCCGCCGAGATCGACCAGTACACCGCCCTTATTGGTCAGCGTCGCCGGATAGCCCAGCTTTTGATACTCCGACTGCACCCATCTTGCCGCTTCATCGGTATATCCCGTCGGACTGTCAATGGCAAGCAATGCGGTGAGTTTATCCAGAATATAGGTAACATAGCTTTCATTCATATCAAAACACCTCTGTTTTTTCCTTATTTTACCATACTGCTCCCGATTTGTCAACTGATTTTTCAGGTTTAACGGGACTTTGTCTGTTTTTCTTAAAAACACTTGCATTTTCGGAAAAAGTACGCTATAATAACAGGGTCGGCAAACAACCAAAATGCAGGAGGAACAAACAAATGGAACGTTCAGAAAAAAAGACGGCTATAACTGGCAACCCAATGTCATTGGAATTAAGGAGACCTTGGAGTCATGATTGAAATTTCTCTGCTGTTTACCAAAGTTCTCCTGCTCTTTCTGATGGTAATCCCGGGGTTCATCATCCGAAAAACGGGAATCTGCGAAAAATCTGCACAGCTCGCCTTCTCCAATATCATCCTTTACGTCACGACCCCCGCCATGATTGTGGTTTCCTTTGTCCGATCCTATGACGGAGAGGTTATGCGCAACTGTCTGTGGGTTCTGCTTTTTTCCTTTATTGCTCATCTGGTCTTTTTCGCCCTGACCCTTCCCTTCTTCAGAAAAACAAAACCGGACAGCGAAAAGGTCTATCGTTTCAGCGTAATCTTTGCCAATTCCGGTTACATGGGCATTCCCCTGATCATGTCGCTGTTCGGCGAGGAATCGGCAATCTATGCGGCGTTCTACATTGCCGGCTTCAACTTCTTTATGTGGTCGCTGGGGGCTTTGATCTTTACGGGAGACAAAAAGTACGTCTCCCCGAAAAAGATGTTTTTAAATCCTGCCACCATCCCCACTTACATCGGAATTCTGATCTTCATACTCCCCATCGACGGCTATATTCCGTCGGTGGTGGTAGACGCTTTGAGTTCCCTGCGGGACACCATTGCCCCCATGTCCATGATGCTGATCGGTATGCAGCTCACCACGGTAAAGCTGAAGGGGCTTGTTGAGCCCAATCTCCTGATTGCCACGGTTCTGCGCCTGCTGGTTTGCCCGGTCCTGATGTTTGGCATTCTGAAGATTGCCTCCCTCGTGGGACTGTATCAGAACCCTCTCGGTGCCTATGTCTGCTTCATCTGCGGGTCTGCGCCCGCCGCAACGGCAACCGGAATGTTTGCCGAGAAATTCAGCGGCGATCGGGAATGCGCCGGTAAGGTGGTTGCGGTAACAACCATCCTGTCGGTTGCAACCATGCCCCTCACCGCCCTGATTATGGGACTGTACTGAAATCCGGAAGCCTGTTCGGTTGAATCCGATCTATTGCCTATAAAAAATCCCCTTGCCGAAAGCAAGAGGATTTTTTGTATCCCTATTATTGATCCTTCGCATACTCTTTCACGATTCCGATGACGATCTGTGCCGCAAGCTCCAGACCCTCCTTTGTAATATGCTCATAAGGACCGTGGAAAGCGTGTCCGCCGGTGCCGAGATTAGGACAAGGCAGACCCTCATAGGTCAGTCTTGCGCCGTCGGTACCGCCGCGAATGGGGGAGGTAATGGGTTCCAAACCCACATTCCGAATCGCCGCCATGGCGTTGTCGATCAGATGGCGGCAGGGCTCAATCAGCTCCTTCATATTGAAATACGAGTCAGCAAGAGTCAGCTCTACGGTTCCCTCCCCGTATTTCTCATTGAGCAGATCTGCAATGTGGGTAATGGTAGATTTTCTCGCTTCAAACAGGGATTTGTCATGATCCCGAATGATATAGGACATCTGAGCCTGCTCAACCGAACCGGTGATGGCGCACAAATGGAAAAATCCCTCATACTCTCTGGTATTCCTGGGTGTATCTCCTGCGGGCAGCATGGAATTGAACTCCATAGCCACCAGTGCCGCATTGATCATGGTGTTTTTCGCCGATCCGGGATGAACGTTGAAGCCATGAATCACAACCTCAGCAGAGGCGGCATTGAAATTCTCATAGACGATCTCACCCTCGTCCTCGCCGTCTACGGTATAGGCATAATCTGCGCCGAATCCTTTGATGTCAAAGTGATCGGTGCCTCTGCCCACTTCTTCATCAGGCGTGAAAGCAATACTGATCTGACCGTGGGGAATCTTTTCGGAGATCACGGTTTCCACCATGGTCATGATGGCGGCAATTCCTGCCTTATCGTCGGCACCCAGCAAAGTCGTTCCGTCGGTGGTAATCAGCGTACGACCCTTCAGTTTTTTCAGGTGAGGAAAATCGCTGACCCGGAGAACCCGACCGCTATTTCCCAAAGGCAGATCACCTCCGTCATAGTTTTCGTGGATCACAGGGTTGACGTTTTCCCCGGAAAAATCGGGAGAGGTGTCCATATGGGCGATAAAGCCGATCTTTTTGCACTCCTCATACCCTTCTGTCGGGGGAAGAATGGCATACACGCACCCGGCATCCCGATCAATCCGGACTTTTTCTGCGCCGAGTTCAGAGAGTTCTGTGGCAAGAAGCTCGGCAAGAGCAAAAACATTGGAGGAAGAGGGCGTCTCGGGACTGTCCTCCACGCTCGTCGTGCTGATTTTTACATATTTTAGCAATCGATCAACTGCTGTCATATCCTGACAAACCAACCTTTCGTATTCAAATAAAGTTCACGTAAAAGCGTCAAACGGGTTGGCACACTTCCGTGCGCCAACCCGATCGGGGCTGTCGCAAGCCCCTGTTTCCCTTATTTTCTGCCGGTGGAACCAAAGCCGCCTTCACCTCTTATGGTGTCGGACAGTTCTTCCACAACCTCAAAATCGGCACTGTAGCAGGGAGTGATCACGAGCTGTGCAATCCGCTCGCTGTCAAGCACCGTCTGCGGTTTTGACGAATGATTATGGAGAGCCACCATGATCTCGCCGCGATAATCGCTGTCAATGACGCCCACCTTATTGGCAGGTGCAAGACCTCTCTTGGTGGCAAGACCGCTGCGGGCGTAGACCAGTCCGGCATAGCCTACGGGAATTTCCATGGCAAGTCCGGTATGAACCATCACGGTCTGCCCCGGCTCGATGGTCAGAGAACCGTCAATACAGGCATACAGATCGGCTCCTGCCGAATACGGGGATCCATAGGTGGGCAGGATGGCAGAATCCTTTAATTTTTTGATGCGTACATTCATTTTCTGGGCATTCCTTTCATAATTGCGCCAAGTTTTCATTTTTCATTTTATCTTTTTTCATTTTCAGGAATTTTCGGGATCCCAAAGGACGATCTGACTGGTTTTCAGGGTCTCGGGAACACGGATGATTCGCTGATTGGAGGAACCTTTGAACCGAAGATTCAGATCCTTTTTTTCCTCCACGAACTCTCCGTCCACCAGAATGTCAATACAGTTCAGCATTCGGCGGATGTTCTCCCGACTTCCGACCGTTGCGGGCAGCAGATTTTCAGTGAGGCTGTACCCGGAATAACACCAGACCGTCTTATTGGGATATTTGCCTTTGATCCGTTCCAGCAGATCGGCAAGACAGGGCTGGTTTGCCGCCTCAAAGGGTTCTCCCCCCAAAAGGGAGAAGCCCTTGATATAGTCAGGTCGGAGGGCATCCAGAATGATCTTGACCTCCCTTTCGGTAAAGGGATCGCCATAGTCAAAATCCCATGCCTCTGCGTTGAAGCAACCCTTACAGTGATGGGTGCATCCGCTGACGAACAGGGATACCCGAACACCGGGACCGTTGGCAACGTCGAATTTCTTGATGGTTGCAAAATTCATAGCCGTCACCGATTACAGATGAAGAACACGGGATTTGATCTCCTTGGTCTTGCCCACATTCCAGAAGTTTTCGCCCAGATAGCCACAGGTACGGCGGGTAACGTTCATCTTCTTATGATCCTTATTGTGGCAGACGGGGCATTCCCATTCGTTGTCATCGTTGATGATGATCTCTCCATCGTATCCGCAGACATGGCAGTAGTCGCTCTTGGTATTGAATTCGGCATACTGGATGTTGTCGTAAATAAAGCGAACCACGTCCTCCAGTGCCTCCAGATTGTGACGGAGGTTGGGAATTTCCACATAGGAAATGGATCCGCCGGAGGAAATCTTCTGGAACTGGCTTTCAAAAGTAAACTTGCTGAAGGCGTCGATCTTCTCACGAACATCCACATGATAGGAGTTGGTATAGTAGCCCTTGTCGGTCACATCGGGAACGGTACCGAAACGCTCCTTATCAATGCGGGCGAAGCGATAGCACAGGGATTCGGCGGGAGTTCCGTACAGAGCAAAGCCGATATTGGTTTCCTTCTTCCAACGGTCGGTGGTTTCGCGAAGGTGGTTCATCACCTTCAGCGCAAACTCCTGTCCCTTGGGATCGGTATGGCTGACACCGGTCATCAGTTTGGTCAGTTCATACAGTCCGATGTAGCCCAGCGAGATGGAGGAATAGCCTCCGTACAGGAATTTGTCGATGGTCTCACCCTTGCCTAGTCTGGCAATGGCACCGTACTGCCAATGGACGGGGCTGACATCCGATTTCACACCCTTCAGGGCATTATGTCTTACCATCAGGGCTTGTTTGCAAATCTCAAGTCTGCGATCGAATTCCTCCCAGAACTTGTCCATATCACCCTTGACCACAAGACCGATCTGGGGCAGGTTGATGGAGACGACGCCCTGATTGAAGCGTCCTTCAAACTTGTAGTTTCCGTTCTCATCCTTCCAGGGAGAAAGGAAGGAGCGGCATCCCATAGGCGAGAAGACATTACCCTCGTAATTCTCGCGCATCTTCTTTGCGGAGATATAGTCGGGATACATCCGCTTAGCGGAACATTTGACTGCCAGCTTGGTCAGATAATCGTATTTTCCGCCCTTCAGGGCATTGTATTCATCCAGCACATAGACCAGTTTTGGGAAGGCGGGAGTCACGTAAACGCCAACCTCATTCTTGATTCCCTCGTAACGCTGACGAAGAATCTCCTCGATGATCATGGCGTTTTCCTTCACATACTCGTCATCCTCAGAGCGCAGATTCAGGAAGAGGGTTACGAAAGGCGACTGTCCGTTGGTGGTCATCAGGGTATTGATCTGATACTGGATGGTCTGAACCCCCGACTTCAGCTCGTCCCGGAGCCTGTCCGAAACGATCTGCTCGATCTGCTCCTCGGTCATCTGTCCCTCAAATTTTGCGGTAATCTGTTTTTTGAACTTGTTGTAGGATTTGCGCAGATATTTGCCCAAATGACTGATGTCTACCGACTGTCCGCCATACTGATTGGAGGCAACACAGGCGATGATCTGGGTCATTACCGTACAAGCCACCTGGAAGGATTTCGGGGACTCGATCATCTTGCCGTTCATAACGGTGCCATTTTCCAGCATATCACCGATGTTGATCAGACAGCAGTTGAAAATGGGCTGAACAAAATAATCGGCATCATGGAAGTGAAGCAGACCCTCATCGTGTGCCTTGGAGATTGCCTCGGGCAGAAGCAGACGGCGGGTCAGGTCGCGGCTGACCTCTCCTGCAATATAGTCCCGCTGGGTGGCAGCGATAACCGTATTTTTATTGCTGTTCTCTTCGGCAAGCTCCTTATTGGAGTTCTTCAGAAGACTGAGAATGGACTCGTCAGTGGTATTAGCCTTTCTGACCAGCGCACGATTGTAGCGGTAGATGATATAGGCCTTGGCAAGGACATACTTGTCCGCCTCCATCAGCTTTTCCTCTACCATATCCTGAATGTCTTCGACCAGCAGTCTTTGACGGTGTTTGCTTTCCACATAGGAAACGATCTTTTCGATCCCATTATCGTCTATCCGCTCCTCGGGATCCACTGCATCGTTTGCCTTTCGAATTGCGATCACAATCTTACTGCGATCAAAATCGACGGTTGAACCGTCCCGTTTGATTACCTTCATGAATGATGATCCTCCCTTTTTCCTTACCATGAGAATGACAAATCCTTTCCGTGGGAAAGGATTTGTCGCTCGTTAACTCTCGTGATTGATTTCATATGACCCGTTAACTTGCAGTCACACGAACCGGATTTCCGGTACCTCTTTCTTCAGGCGGTACCGATCGCTATTATTCTAGCACACAAATTCGTTTTTGTCAATTGGCAACTAACACAATATATTGTGTTTTTTTTGGTGGTATTGCACAATTTGGCACAAGATATGGGATTCGACCGTCAGGGCGGTGCCACAGACGGTCGAATCCTGATACATAATTAGGATGATCGGTTTATTCTTCTACAATACCGACAAGAATCTTTTTCTTGAAGACAGGAAGGGTGGATTCCAGTGCCTTCTTAGTTTCAAGAGCGATGCCGTTCTCGCTCACAAGAAGCTTCTGAACACGGACAGAGCGTCCGGACCATCCGGTACCGGAAACCAGGTTTGCGTGATAGATGAGCTGATAGCTTCCGTCATCGGCGGTTGTCACCGAACAGTGACCGGGACCGTAGATCTGTTCGGATTTGGTCAGCAGCGCACGGGCATACTTTTTCCAGGAGGAGGCATTCAGTAAATCCCCGTCCGAGCAGGACAGGTAGCCGATGCAGTAATCATCTGTCCAGCTTCCGTTACCGGAATAGAGAATGTACACGGTATCTCCGCACACGATGGCACACGGTCCCTCATTGACGGAGGGATTTTTGGTAATACCGTCCCATGTGGTGGGAGCGGAAATCAATACCCGTTCACTGTCGATGGTCCAGGGATTGCTCATATGGGCAATATAGAGATTCTGAATTCCGTCGGTATCTCCCTGCCAGCCGGACCATACCGTATACAGCTCATCGTGATACTTAAACACGGTTCCGTCAATTGCCCACTTATTGGTGGGATCGGTAACCTGTCCCACCAGTTCAAAGGGGTCGGTAGGGTCCTGACTCGTTCCCTTGAGGCAGTACATACGGTGCATGGCATTATCGCTGGTTCCCTTGCACATTGCCACATAAATGTACCAGTTTCCGTCGATATAGTGAAGTTCCGGTGCCCATACTGAATCAAACCCGTTCTGAGATGCGCTGAAAACCTGCTTTCCGCCATCCTTAACGATGTTGTTCAGATTGCTGATCTGGGCGACCATTACGCCTCCGCTGGACCAGCAGTAATAATAATAGCCGTCGTGGTTGATAACATAGGGATCGTCCCCCTCAATGTTCCTGGTGTTATCAATGACAACCTCGCTAAACTCATCGTCACACTGATAGGTGACAGGGAAAGATCCGGTAAAAACCGACAGTTTATCTTCGGAACCGAAGTTCTCGGCAAAGGTTTCCAGTGCAAGATCCATACAATTGTCGTCATATGCGGCAATAACAATGGAGTTTCCCGACAGACTGAAGGAGAACTGATTCTTTCCCAGCTTCGCATAGGCATCGGCAGAGGCAGGACGGTTGGTAAGTCCGATAAGAATCTCCTTATCGACCTGTTCTGTAGTATCTGCAACCATATTAAAGGTAAATCCGGTTGCACTGCGAACATAGGATTTGAAGTTGGTGTAAATCTTTTTGGTAGGCGAAATGATACCCGCAGGATAAACAACCTGATAATCGGAATCTCCGTCTACAATAACGGGTATCTCGGTTCCAATGTCCTTCTGAACATTCGTGGTATCATCCGTTTGTTCCGACTCGTTACCACCACCGCAGGCAGCGGCAGAAAGGAGTACCCCTGCTGAAATCAGAACGCAGAGAAATCCCTTTGTAAATGAGCGAATGGTCTTGTTTGCCGATTTCATTTCATAATCCTCCATATCTATTCTTTTGGTCTGTTACTTTTTTTCGTTCTGATGTAAAACCGTTTCTGACGGGGACGACGCCAGATCGAACTTGATTTTTTCAATCAATTTCTTCATCTGATCTTCATAACCCTCAATTTCCCGTACCAGTTTGAACTGAGTCCTGCAGCGATCCAGATTTTGATCCCGGCGGCTGGTTTTGAAGTAGGTATCCCCTTCAAGATAATCGGTCAGAAAACGCATACCGCACTCCAATGTCAGAAGCCGGATTGAAAAAGGAAGGAGTTCCTGCTCGCAGGGGGTAATATTTCCGCCGATCCCCTCCAGAAATCCCTTTGTGAACGCCTCAAAATTGGAAAGATCAAAATGAACCAGATTCAGATCCCGTTCATCCTCTGCAGCAGTGGAGGCACCGAAGCGGAGAGCATCACCGTAGTCGTACAACAGAGACCCCGGCATTACGGTGTCCAGATCCAGCACGCAGACTGCCTTGCCCGTGTGGATGTCCAGCAGAACATTGTTCAGCTTGGTATCGTTGTGAGTCACCCGAAGGGGAATCCTGCCGTCTGCAATGGCATTCAGAACCACATCCACATCCTTCTCATGAGAATAGGCGAAAGCAATCTCATCGGAAACCGCTTCAGCTCTGCCCACGGCATCCGCCTTTACTGCGGCACGCAGATTTTCAAAGCGGCTTCGGGTATTGTGAAAATTCGGAATGGTTTCAACCAACTGATCGGCGGGAAAATCTGCCAGCATGGACTGGAAGGTACCGAATCCTCTTGCCGCCTCATAAAGCAAGCCCGGAGACACCGAATCGTAGCTGACGGCATCCGGTATCCGCTTATAGACGCGATAAACGCCCGACGGAAATTCAACATAGTTCCGACCGTCCAGAGTCTGAACCAATGTCAGCGTTTCACGGAGAGGATCACCCCCGTTTTCGATGATCTTTTTACGAAGAAAATCGGTAATAAGAAGGATATTCTGCATAAGTCCCTTGTAATTGGGAAAAACATGGGTATTGATCCGTTGGATAATCAGATCATCCACCGCATACGTATCATTTATGTGACCGTTTCCGTAAGGTGTGGCGAACTGATTGATACCGTAAAGTTTGAGTATTTCGGCAAGCTGTTCTTCTGACATATGATTTCCTTTCAGACAATGGCTTCGTATTTATGGTACTTCTGGTATTATACCAATTTTTGAAGCCTTTGTCAAGACGAATTTGACGATTCTTCCAATAATTTCAAAAAAACGATTGTCGGACAGCGGAAGACACAGGAATTCCAGAACAAATTGGTAAAATTCTTCAATTGTGCCTTGACAATCCTCGAAAGTTATGCTATACTTTTTTTGTAGAATTAATTGACACACCGATTGGAGGAATTAACATGAGAATCAAACCCATTCATTCACTTATCTGTCTGATGATGGCTGCAACCCTTCTGCTTTCGTCCTGCGGAGGCGGTAAGGAAACCAATACGAACACGGATACCGTCACAAACGAGGCTCAGACCGGCGAAACCACCGATACATCGGATAACGAGACACCCACTTCCGCTACCATTTCCATTACCTGCGGATCCAGAAGTGCCAGTGGAGAGGGTTCCGTTGAATTGACAACGACCCGCACCAGCTTCAAGAAGGGCAACAAGGTCGTCGTTACCCTGCCTGAGGGTCAGCACTATGTTGCATTCTGCCTTGCCAAGGATGTACTGGCGGAATCCATTCTGTATGTCAGCGGCAACACTTTTGAGTACACCATCCCTACTCTGACTTACAGTTATCCCTCGGAATTATCCGCACCCACCATCACTGCCCGTATTCCCGACGCATCCGAACTGACGGCATCCCACAATCTCGCTCTCAACCCTGCCGATCTGCTGGATCCTGACATGGTTGTCACCGGCTATACCTTCGACGCATATTGGGACGGAAATGTCTTCCCCCACGCTACCACCTCCAGCATCTGCCGTTTTGCCTCCAGCGAGGAATCCAAGTATCAGTTTGAGGCAAGAAACGCCATCGACGGATTCACCCAGAATAACGGTCACGGCAACTACCCTGTTCAGTCCTGGGGTCCCGATTCCGATTTCAGCACCCGGACCGGCTATATCACCATTGATTTCGGTCACGACGTTAAGGTTGACACTTTGAATCTTTATATCCGTGCTGACTTCCCCCACGATACCTACTTCACCTCTGCCACCATCAAATTTACCGACGGCAGTGAGCTTGATATTGATCTGACCAATTCCGCAAGCGTTCAGTCCTTCGATCTTGGCGGACGCACCACCTCCTCCATCAAGCTGACCTCTCTGAGTATGGCTGATCCCTCCGGATGGGCAGGT
>JBJDZN010000001.1:28045-48715 GCA_051868045.1 Eubacteriales bacterium | reverse complement strand
AGAACTCCGGAAAACGGTCAAGCAGCCTTGTGATGTGTTGTTCGTCTGTTCCGATCCGGACGATTATCTGCAGACCGATAGGTTTGCCAAATCCATATCCGACAGCTTTGCAGCTTCCGGAATTGCATTTGCGTCCCTTGTTGTTTTGGATCATAGAAATGCAAATCTGGCATCAGAACGGATTCAACAAGCAAACCTGATTATCCTTGCCGGCGGTCATGTACCGACCCAGAATCGCTTTTTTCAAGAGATTCGGCTTCACAAACTGTTGCAGAACTACGATGGTGTTCTGATCGGAATCAGTGTCGGTACCATGAACAGTGCGGACATCGTATATGCGCAGCCCGAGTTGGACGGGGAAGCGGTTTCAGAAGATTATAAACGCTTCCTGCCAGGTCTGGGAATAACCCGGAATATGGTTTTACCCCATTATCAGGCAACCAAAGATGCCGTTCTTGACGGTCTTCGTCTCTTTGAAGATGTTACATATCCGGACAGCGTCGGTCGTCGGTTTTATGCACTGGTAGATGGCAGCTACATTCTGGGAATTGACGGCAGAGAAGAACTGAGGGGAGAAGCTTATCTGATCAATGACGGAAACATTGAAATCATATGCCATGAGAACGAAACGGTTCTTCTGCCTTCATAATGTCTTGAACGATTTCATATACCGCTCGATCGGTATATAAGGGGGTCCTATTTGTATGGATAGCAAAAATTACAGTGTCGTGATTGCCGGTGCCGGTCCTGCCGGAATTGCCGCTGCCGTGGAAGCCGCCCGAAGCGGCTCCCGTGTGGCTTTGATTGAACGGTACGGCTGTGTCGGCGGCGGTCTGACCCAAGGGTATGTGGGTCCGCTGTTGGGTTCGGTCTGCGCCGGTACCATCACTGAAGAAGTGGAGCGAAAAGTATGCCCGATACCCGGGAACTGTCCCGATTTTGAGCTTGCCAAAAATGAACTGACCGCCATGCTGGCTGACGCCGGCGTGGATGTCTATCTGCAAACCCAGGTAACGGGTGCCATCACTAACGGCAGTCGGATTGAATCCATCCGCACAGACGGAAAATTCGGCACCATTTCCTTTACCGGTAAAACTTATATTGACGCCACTGGAGACGGTGATCTTGCCGTTATGGCGGGCTGTCCCTTTGAGATGGGACGTAAAAGCGACCATCTGGTCCAGCCGGTCACGCTTATGTTCGTGATTCAGGGCGTCGATCCTTCGCAAAAGCTTCTTTGTATGCACGAGGAACATGATACCGATCTGGGTGACGGTCGGAAATATCTGGACCTTTGCCACAAAGCCTGCAAGAGCGGGGAACTGCCGAAGAATGTAAATATCGTCCGGCTGTATAAGACGGCTTACGAAGGGGAACGGATGGTGAACGCCACTCAGGAGAATCGCATCAATCCGCTTGACCCTGCGGATGTGTTCCGTGCGGAAGTGGAACTGCGTAGACAAATCGGGCAGATTATGGCTTTTCTGAAGAACAACATTCCCGGATTTGCCAATATCCGCATCAAGGGTGGATCCTCAACCCTTGGCGTTCGGGAATCCCGTCGGATTATGGCGGATCACCTGCTGACCGAACAGGAACTGATCACAGGTCAGACCTTCCCGGACGGCGTCGTCCACAAAGCCTCCTTCTGTCTGGATATTCACAATCCCGACGGTCCCGGGCAGTCGGTCAATGAGGAGGGAACACCTCATAACGACAAACCCTACGACATCCCGTTTTCCGCTATGACGCCTTTGGGTATTGACAATCTGATCACCGCCGGTCGGTGCATATCCGGTACACATGTTGCCATGTCCTCCTACCGTGTCATACGCATTTGTCTGGCGATGGGACAGGCTGCCGGTGCGGCGGCATACCTCATGGAGCAGACCGGTACGGAAAAGACACGGGAACTGGATGTTGGCAAGGTCAGAGCGCATCTGATCGCCCGTGGCGTAGCTCTGGAATCGTAAGCTGAAACCGTATAGAAAGCAGGGGTTCCGAAACCGTCTTTCAATCCCCTGTCTTCGGAAGATCCGTCACAGGATATCCAATCGGTAAATGAACGATGAAAGAAGAATGGCGGAAGACATCATTCAAATGTATGACATAGAATGGAGACATATCATTGGAAAATACTGAAGCCCCGCAAGTTAAAAATCCGTTGGAAACAGAATCCATCGGAAAACTGATTTTAAAATATTCGCTTCCCGCAATCGCAAGCAGTTTGGTTAATTCAATTTATAATATTGTTGACCAGGTTTTTGTCGGGAATAAGATCGGAGAGTTGGGAAATGCCGCAACCAATGTGGCGTTTCCGATTGTGCTGGTTGTTGCGGCACTGGCTATGACATTTGGAGTCGGCGGTGCATCTGCGTTCAGCCTCTATCTCGGCAGTAAGAGAGAAAAAGAAGCCAAGCAAGTGGTCGGAAACAGCATGACGTTACTCGTTCTGACCGGTATTCTCGTGGGAGGCATTTCCCTTGTCTTCCTGCGTCCGATTCTTATGGCTTTCGGAGGACGCGATCAGACGCTGGAATACGCCATGGAATATACCCGTATTATTGCAATCGGTATTCCGCTTGCTATGCTTGGTACCGGAGCGAGTCAGTTAATACGTGCAGACGGGAGCCCGCGATTTGCCATGGCATCCACCCTTTCGGGAGCCATCCTGAACTGTATCCTTGATCCGGTTTTGATTTTTGGGCTGAATATGGGGATGACGGGTGCCGCTTTAGCTACTGTAACCGGACAACTGGTTTCAGCAATTATGATTCTTTTCTATTTCAGAAAATTTAAAAGCGTGAAATTGACAGTAAGGGATTATAAGCTGAAAGCGGGCAGTGTCCTTCAGATTATACGAATTGGAATTGCCGCCGGAGCTATGCAGTTTGCCAGCACCCTCATCAGTATCGTCATGAACAATGTATTGGGCTATTATGGTGAACTGTCTCAGTATGGTCGGGATATTCCGCTTGCTTGTTCGGGTATCATTACAAAGGTATGTGCGCTCTTTGACGGTATCGCTTATGGTACTGCGCAAAGTATGCAGCCGATTATTGGCTATAATTACGGTGCCGGAAACTATGCCCGTATCAAAGCTGCGTTCAAAAAAGTGGCTTTGGTCATTGTAAGTATCTCCACCTTTGCCTTTCTGTGCTTCCAGATTTTCCCGCGACAGATTACGGCAATTTTCGGTGGCGGCAGCGAACTCTATTTTGAATTTGCGGTTCGGTATTTCCGTATCTACCTGTTCTGCATCTTCATCGTGGGTCTGCAGCTGCTGTGTACGCAATTTTTCCCATCCATAGGAAAAGGCGGCGTGGGATTGTTTGTATCCCTTCTGAGACGGGCATTCCTTCTGCTTCCTATGATGCTTATTTTCCCCTTATTTTGGGGAATTGACGGCGTACTGTGGGCAGGACCGGTTGCGGACGGTTTAGCGGGTGTCATATCCCTGCTTCTGGTACTTCGGGAAATGAATAAATGGAAGAATGATATGCCTGATGTCTGCGAAAAAGGCATATGATGAATATTTTGCATACCCTGCATGACAGGCAGCAGCCCTTTTTGGGACTGCTGCCTGTTTTTCTGCTTCCGGTCATCGGCGTTTTCATATTCTTTCTGCTCGATGATTTCGGCTTGCTTCATGACGCCATCATATCTGATTTTCAAAAATTCAGTCCTGCTGAATAATGTGGACCGAAAATGGGAAAATAGTAATATCACATCTGCGTCATCGTGAAGGGAACGGAAGTATCCTTCCATAGGATCGGAGCAGATGAAAATGAAGCACTGAACGGGATCATAACTTTTGTCAGGAATGTCTGATGGAATGGCGAGTTCAATTTTTGCCGCCTTGACGACCTTGTCCGGTCGGCGGTACAGCAGAATATGTGAGACGAGTGAAAGGAAGAAAGATCATGTTTTTCTCAAGAAAGCAAAAAAAACACGGTTTGATTGCCGTGTGCGACGGCAAATGTTTGCCGATCACCGATATGTCGGACGAGGCGTTTGCCTCTGAGATGCTGGGGAAAGGTATCGCAATGGAACCGAGCGGAAATATTTTTTACAGTCCGGTGGACGGAAAGGTGGAGAATGTTGCGGATACAGGGCACGCATATTCCATCTGCAGCGATGACGGGTTGGATGTACTCGTACACATTGGAGTGGATACCGTGGCACTTGGCGGGGAAGGATTTGTCCCTGCCGTTCAAGCCGGTCAACATGTTCAGGCGGGAGATCGGCTGGCTCAAGCAGACATTGATCTCATCAAAAAACGGGGATATGCTGCTACGACTGCCGTACTTGTGGCAACACCCGATCGAATTACGGATATCGAATACAAATACGGGACGACTGTTGGCGGCAAAACCACCGTCATGACCTACGGTATTTCCTGAAAGGAGACCAACCATGTCTGCTGAAGCCGTTAAAAAGAAAAAAGAAAAGAAGTCTTCCGCTATTTTCAGTGTTTTGCAACGGGTCGGACGGGCATTTATGTTACCCATTGCCCTGCTGCCCATTGCAGGACTTTTGCTGGGAATCGGATCGTCCCTGACCAACACTGCCATGCTCGAGACATATCATCTTGCGGGATTCATGGGACCCGACACAGTTCCCTATGCTGTTTTTTCCCTTCTTGGGTCGGTAGGGACGGTTATCTTTGATAACCTGCCGCTTCTGTTTGCCATGGGTGTCGCACTGGGAATGGCGGAAAATGAAAAGGGAACAGCAACCCTGTCTGCAGCGATTGCCTTCTTTGTCATGCATAAAACCATAAACAGTCTCCTTGCCATCAGTGGAAAGCTGGAGCCGGGGGTCATGCTCGAGGGTACCGTTGCAAATGTTGTCGGAATTGAATCCCTTCAGATGGGCGTGTTCGGCGGTATTATCGTGGGGCTTGGCGTGGCATGGCTGAACAATCGTTTTTATAAAATCCGTCTGCCCAATGTCATATCCTTCTTCGGCGGAACCCGATTCGTACCCATCATTTCCACCCTGTCCTATGTCTTAGTGGGCGTATTGATGTTTTTTGTCTGGCCGTATATTCAGAGCGGCATATATGCCATCGGCGACCTTGTTCTCAGATCGGGCTATGGCGGTACGCTGATCTATGGCTTTACCGAACGGATTCTCATTCCCTTTGGATTACACCATGTATTTTATCTGCCGTTCTGGCAAACGGGCGTGGGAGGCTCTGCACTTATCGACGGTGTCAGGGTATACGGTGCGCAGAATATCTTTTTTGCTGAACTGGCATCGCCAAATACCGTGCAATTCTCGGTAGATGCCACCCGTTTCATGAGCGGAAAATTCCCACTGATGATTTTCGGTTTGCCGGGGGCTGCCCTTGCCATGTATACCTGTGCAAAGCCCGAAAAAAGAAAGGTGGCAGGGGGACTGCTGCTGTCGGCGGCACTGACCTCCATGCTGACCGGTATCACCGAACCGTTGGAGTTCACCTTCCTGTTCGTTGCTCCCATGCTGTACGTCATCCATTCCGTTTTTGCGGGTGTGGCATATATGCTCATGCACATCCTGAATGTCGGTGTCGGAATGACCTTCTCGGGAGGACTCATCGACCTGTTTTTATTCGGTATCCTTCAAGGCAACGAAAAGACCAACTGGCTGATGATTCCGTTGGTGGGACTTGTGTATTTCGTGGTGTATTTCTTTGTCTTCCGTTTTCTCATCCGCAGGCGCAATTATATCACACCCGGTCGTGAGGATGAAAATACCGAGACCAAGCTGTATACCCGTGCGGATTATAACGCCAAAAAAGAAAAAGACGAAAATGTTCCTGATGTTTCAAAGGTCGAGCAGGATGCTCATGCCGTTTCCCGTATGATTCTCGACGGTCTTGGCGGCAAAGCCAATATATCCAATCTGGATTGCTGTGCGACCCGCCTGCGTGTTACGGTGAAAAATGCCGACCTCGTCTCAGAGTCCCTGCTTCGCCAGAGCGGTGCGGCAGGTGTCATTAAAAAGGGGACCGGAATTCAGGTAGTATACGGACCGCAGGTATCGGTCATCAAAAGCGAACTTGAGGATTATATGAAAACAATCCGGTGACGGTCTCTGATGATCGGCAAATAGATTCTGTAATTCCCATAGAGCAGGCATTTGAAGTTGATTTCAAGACTGCCCTATGGGAATTATGTATTTCACCGAAAATGCGCATTCTTTCAAAAACAGGAACTGAACGGTTGGTTTCATTTTCCAACCTACGGTTTGGAGCAAGCCAATGAATGGTTTGTTGACATTCTGTAAAATGTGTGGTATGATTGTATCAAGAGATGATCATCCGAAAAACACAATGAAATGAGGAACGAACATGAAAACAGCCATTCATGAAAAAATCTGTGAACTGCGAAAAGCAAAAGGAATGACTCAGGAGCAACTCGGCGCAAATCTGGGAGTCTCCGGTCAGGCGGTCAGCAAATGGGAGAAGGGGGAATCCCTGCCTGATATTCTGCTGCTATCCGATCTTTGTAAACTGCTTGGAATTTCGGCGGATCAACTGCTGGAAATCCCGAAAGATGAACCCGGGGTGCTGACTCGGGTGAGTAACGATCGGACGGGATTTACCTTTGAAATGAAGGGTTATGCCCATCAGAAAGAATGTATGAAGCTGGACTATGAAGATGTGGTCTATTGTCTCAGTCTGCTGACCAACGAGCTGACCTACAAGGTTCTCGTACAGATTCCTTTTATTGAGGATGAATACATTACTCCGAAGCAGATTGCACAGGTCACCGGATTTTCCGACGCCGATGTGGACAAGGCACTCCGTATTTTGCAGAATCGGAAGCTGATCGAGGAGGTCAGCGACCGGTTTGATGAAGAGGGACTGGATGTTACCGACGACCGGGAGCCGAAATACTGGCAAAACGACGGGGCAATGATCGGATTCTATCAGATCCTGACCGGATGTCTGGGCAATCGACGCCCTTCCAAAGTCGAGCCGCCTTCAAAGACGATCACGACCCGGCAAAGAACAGAAAACGGCAACGTCACAACGATTCAAAATATTTTCATATCATAGGTTGAAAATCCGAAAACCACTCTTGACAGGTGGGGGGAAATTATGGTATACTGACAAAAAACGGGAGATCATTTCATCTTTTGATGAAATTCCCGGAAATGAACTTTGAAAGGAAATGACACCCGTGTATCAGATCTGCCTTGTTTCCTCCCTCGAAAAAGCTTTCCTACATCAAAAAATATCGGATTTTCAACCCCTGTCCTATATCCGAATGATGAGAAATCAGCGACTGTCCGTCCAGCTTCTCCACACTGCCTCCGGAGAGGATGTCCCCGCACGAACCCTGCTCAGGCTGAAAATTGAGGGGGCTCTGGCGTCCTGTGCAAATGCCAGAACAGTGGAAATGGTCCCGGTCTCCATGCCCGTTTATCCGGATCGCATGGATGATAACTATCTGTCCGACAAGCCCGGTCTTTATCCTGATCTCCTTCAGCCCCTGCACTACGGCGGAGAAATCTCGGTCATAAAGGATCAGCTTCGCTCGGTGTGGATTGAATTTGACCCTATGGACGCCATTCCTGCCGGATGCTATGAGACCACGGTCAGTCTGATGGCGGGTCAGGAGACCGTCGCATCTGCCGCTATCAATATTGAGATTCTCAACGCCGATCTGCCGCCGCAGGAGATGATCTATACCCAGTGGTTCCACTGCGACGCTCTTGCCGATTTCTACGACTGTGAACCATGGTCAGAACGGCACTGGACCATTGTGGAGAATTTCGCCAAAACCGCCGTGGACAACGGCATCAATATGATTCTGACTCCACTGTTCACGCCTCCTTTGGATACTGCCGTCGGTGGCGAACGGCGCACCACTCAGCTTCTGGACGTAACCCTCAGAGACGGGGAATATCTTTTCGGCTTTGACAAGCTGGACCGTTGGATTGAGATGTGCAATCGTGTGGGTATTGCCTACCTTGAAATTTCCCATTTGTTTACCCAATGGGGTGCCGGACACGCTCCCAAGGTCATGGCAACGGTATTGGACACCCATACGGGAACGGAGGAATATCGCCGCATCTTCGGGTGGGATACCGATGCCACGGGTGAAGATTACAGCCGCTTTCTGAGAAAGATGCTGACCGAATTTCTTGCCCATATGCGTGCCCGTGGTGATGACAAAAGATGCTTCTTCCATATCTCGGATGAGCCGGGTCCCGAGCATCTGGAGCAATATCGCCGATCCAAGGCTGTGGTTGCCGATCTGCTGGAGGGGTATACCATTATGGACGCTCTGTCCAACTACGAGTTTTATGAACAGGGTGTGGTTGAGACCCCCATTCCTTCAAACGATCATATCGAACCCTTTATCAAAGGCGGTGTGTCCGGTCTGTGGACCTATTACTGCTGCGGTCAGTGTGTGGATGTCAGCAACCGCCTGATTGCCATGCCCTCCTGGCGCAACCGTTCCATCGGAATGCAGTTCTACAAGTACGACATCAAGGGCTTCCTCCAGTGGGGGTACAATTTCTACAACAATATGGCATCGGTGAACAGCATCAACCCCTACATTGATACCAGCGGTGAGTATTGGGTACCTGCAGGCGATCCGTTCTCGGTTTACCCGGCGGCGGACGGCTCTGCCCTCGAATCCCTTCGCATTATTGTCTTCCGTGAAGCCCTGGAAGACGTCCGTGCCATGAAGCTGTGCGAACAGTTTTACGGCAAGGAGCAGGTGGTTGCCGAAATGGAGAAGATTTTCGGCGAAATCCGTTTCAACCGATGTGCCAAATCATCGGCAGTCATGCTTGCCGTCCGTAACCGCATCGATGAGCTGATCGCACAGGCATTATAATTCAATCCTGAACTGTCCTGGTTCTCAGACACCTGAAAGGCGTTTGTGAATCAGGACATTTTTGTCTCTTTTTCGACACATTATGCAGAAGTTCAGCCTTCGAACCGAAAAATCACCCCGGTTTTTCTGAGGCTTCTCCGTTCTGTCAATAGATTTTTACGGGAAATAATGGTAAAATAGGCACAGTGACGTGAGTGCGGAGCAGGTATATTCAGGTGCGCTCCAAATTCTCCGAACGTGGTAGTTAAATTGAAAGGAATGAAATACATGAACATCGTTTACTCTAACCTGAAAATTACACTGTGGACTAATGACGAAGACATTCGTTCAAAGCTTGAAGAACTGCTTTCAGAGCATCGAATTTGGAATGTCGATCCCGAAATCACACCTGACGCTCTTGCGGAAAAGGTTGAAGATAACCGTTCCGACTTTGTTTTTCTGGATGCTGATATGGGAAAAGCGCAGATTCTTGACAGACTGGACGCCCTTCAAAATGCTCACAGCAAAACATTTTCCGTAGTCCTTTTGACCCAATCGGATCAAAGCTTTGTTTTTGAACTCAAAGAAAGCGGTGCTGATGTCGTAATCAAAAAGGAGTGTGTCTCTGATCAACTCATGGGTTATATGAATTTTCTTCTGGAACACAAAGAGGTTCTCCATGACAAGCCCGAAAGTACGATTCACAGTCTTGGTCATGTTGCAAGGCTTTTGCTGACAAACTCACCTAAAGATGCCATTCATCTGTTGATGGGATATTTTGTCAGGTAAATGTTCTTCACAATCTATCATCCGTCCCGTTTGTCATGCCGACAGACGGGATTCATTCTTTAATCCATCCTTTCCTCTCTCCAAAAACCGTCCGAAAGTGCAAAATATCTTTCAAAACCCTTGACTTGTATCAAAAAATTTGCTATAATATCAGTAATCAAGTCAAAATACAACTGACCGGAGGATACCGTAATGAGAAAACTGAGAATCGGATTTATCGGGACAGGCGGTATCGCCCATGCCCACATAAAAGCCTATCTTAAGATGCCGGAGGTGGAAATCGTCGGCGGTGCCGATATTATTCCCGGTAAAGCAAGGGCTTTTCTGGATCAGTATGAACTGTTTGATGCCAAGGATTTCGAGGATGCCAAAGAGCTTTTGAAGATGGATCTGGATGCCGTCAGCGTCTGCACCTACAATTCCCAGCATTCCGTCTGTACCGTTCAGGCACTGGAAGCGGGCTGTCATGTGCTGTGCGAGAAGCCCATGTCCATCACGCTTGATCAGGCGGTCGAGATGTGCCGTGCCGAGAAGAAGTCGGGGAAGATTCTGACCATCGGATTCCAGCCCAGATACGACGAAAATTCCATGGCAGTCAAGGAACTGGTGGCTTCGGGTCGGCTGGGCGATGTTTACTATGTCCAGTCGGGCGGCGGCAGACGCAGAGGCATTCCCGGCAGAACCTTTATTGACAAGGACAAGGCTGGAGTTGGCGCACTTGCCGACATCGGATGCTATGCGCTGGATTTCGGTCTGAATACCATCGGTTATCCGAAACCCCTGACCGTTTCTGCCGTAACCTACGATTATTTCGGAAAGAATCCCAAATACTGCGCAGAATACGAGCGTTTTTCGGTTGACGATTTCTCTGCAGCCTTCATCCGTCTGGAAGGTGGGATTACCTTTGACTTCCGGATGTCCTGGGCAATGCACATGGATACCTGCGGTGACTTTATCTTCCTCGGAAAGGATGCGGGACTGAAGGTTCGTCAGCCCCATTACCTGCCTTGGGGAGGCGCATGGGACGGTCCCATCGGAGAGGTTACTCTGATGTACGACGATGAGGAAGGCAAACCTACCTCCGCTCCGATTCCGCTGAAGCCCCAGGAAAAGACCGATCTGTTCTACAAGAAGGTACGCTCCTTTGTGGATGCTATCTTGACAGGTGGCACCGCCCCCGTTCCAACCTCCCAGATTCTTTACAATCAGGCGATTCTGGACGGCATTATCCGTTCCGCAGAATCCGGACATGAGGTAGACATCGTCATCCCGCAAATCTGATCTGCAAGACTTTGTTCAAAGGGAAGGAATAAACATAAACTCTCATACATTTTGGGATGTTTTGGAAAGGAACGGTCGTACATATGAGAATCCTGGCACTTGATCAGGGGACAACCTCCTCCAGAGCCATCCTTTTTGATGAAAAAGGGAATCCGCTCGCCTCAGCCTCCTGTCCTCTGACCCAATATTATCCGAATCCCGGTTGGGTTGAACATGATCCCATGGAGATCTTTTCGACTCAGATGTCTGCGGCTGAAACCGTATTGCAGAATGTGACGGACAAAATAGACGGAATCGGCATCTCCAATCAGCGTGAGACCGTCATCGTCTGGGACAGGGAAACCGGACTTCCCATTCAGAACGCCATCGTCTGGCAATGCCGCAGAACGGCTGATCTTGCTGAGGAACTGATCCGGAAGGGCTATTCTGAAGCGGTCAAGCAGACCACGGGACTGAAAATCGACGCCTATTTTTCGGCAACGAAGATTCGTTGGATCCTGGATCACAACCGGGATGCCCGTGAGCGGGCAAAGCGTGGGGAACTGCTCTGCGGAACGGTGGACAGTTGGCTGATCTGGAAGTTGACCGGTCGTCATGTCACCGACGTCACAAACGCATCCAGAACCATGTTATTTGACATCAGAACCCTATGCTGGGACCCGATGCTGTGCGGTCTTCTCGACATTCCCATGTCGATGCTGCCGGAGATCATACCCAACTGCGGAGTCATTGCAAAGGTCAAAAGGGATCCATCCATTCCCGAGGCATTGTGGTCGGTACCGATTTGTGCTTCCATCGGCGATCAGCAGGCAGCTCTGTTCGGACAGGCTTGTTTTGAAGCCGGGGATGTGAAAAACACCTACGGAACCGGATGTTTTACCCTGATGAATATCGGTGAAAAGCCCGTGTTTGACGAGAATATCGTCACAACCGTTGCCTGGAAAATCGGCGATCAGGTCACCTATGCCCTGGAGGGCAGCGTTTTTAACGCCGGTAGCTCCATTCAATGGCTGAGGGACGAGCTGCATTTGATTTCAACTGCCCATGAGTGCGATCTTCTGGCGGAATCGGTGGACAGCACGGGAGGAGTCACCTTCGTCTCTGCCTTTACGGGACTGGGTGCGCCCCATTGGGATATGTACGCCAGGGGAACGCTGGTGGGTCTGACCCGAGGCTCCGGAAGAGCCGAAATCTGTCGTGCCGTTCTGGAAGGGATTGCCTTTCAGGTTTACGATCTGGCGGTTGCCATGGAAAAGGGCTCCGGCTGTCCCATTACGACTCTTCGGGTGGACGGCGGTGCATCTGTCAGCAATTTCATGATGCAGTTTCAGGCTGATCTTCTGAATGTTCCCGTTGACAGACCGGTCAATGTGGAATCCACGGCACTGGGAGCAGCCTCACTGGCTTTGCTGGCACTGGAGGGTTGCACCTTTGACGAGCTTCCGGCAATCCGCACCTGTGACCGCATTTTCCTGCCTGCCATTGACAAGACTCGTCGGGATAAAGAACTTGACAGATGGTACAAAGCAGTCGAATCTGCCAAGAAATTTGAATAATATCAAAAAAATAAAATATCCGTACTGACTTCCGACTTGTTTGGGATTACTGCACGGTACATAGGAGTAATGAAAATGAAAATAACGGAATTATTGTCCAACAAAAGCCATCCTTGCCTGTCGATGGAGGTTTTTCCTCCCAAAACCGACTCCAATTTTGAGAGTGTTCGTGCTGCAACCGAACAAATAGCCCGGTTGAAACCCTCCTTTATGAGTGTGACCTACGGTGCCGGCGGCGGTACCTCTCTGTATACCACCCAGATTGCCTCCGGTCTTCTGCACCGTTTCGGAGTGACCCCTCTTGCCCATCTGACCTGTGTTGCCGCAACAAAGGAAAGCGTCGATGAGAAGGTCGAGGGCTTTGTCCGTGAGGGAATTGAAAATATTCTGGCACTTCGCGGCGACCTGCCCGGCGGCGGGGAAGGTGTCGTTGATTTCGAACACGCCAGCGACCTGGCTGCCTATCTGAAGACCAAGGGAGATTTTTGCATCGGCGGTGCCTGTTATCCCGAAGGACATCCTGAATCGCCTAATCAGAAGGAGGACATCGCCAATCTGAAACGGAAAACCGATGCCGGATGCGACTTCTTGACCACTCAGATGTTTTTCGACAACAATATTTTTTACAATTTCCTGTTTAAGGTTCGGGATGCCGGAATCACCGTTCCCGTTATCCCCGGTATCATGCCTGTGACCAGTTCGTCGCAGCTTGCCCGTTTTTCCAAAATGTCCGGCAGAGCCCTGCCCGGAAGATTCATTCAGATCGCCGATCACTACGGTGACCGCCCTGAGGCTATGAAGCAGGCAGGCATCGCCTACGCCACCGACCAGATTATTGATCTGTTTGCCAACGGTATCAATGCTGTTCATATCTACACCATGAACAAGCCCGATGTTGCCGAAAAGATCATGGCAAATCTGACACACATTCTCGGCGATTAAGCGAAAGAAACCCTACTGCCGGGACGGCTTGGTAACATAGGAAAGAAAAGATAGGAAAGGTTTACCCCAATTGTTATGACCATTCGTGAAAAAATCAAAAACGGAATACTCGTGCTGGACGGCGGTATGGGAACCGTCCTGCAAAATCTCGGACTTGCCCCGGGTGAAGGAACCGAACTCTGGAACCTATCCCACCCCGACATCATCCGATCGGTGCATAAGTCCTATTATGAAGCAGGATCGGATGTGGTCTATGCCAACACCTTCGGAATCAACCGTCTGAAATATGACGGCAAGATGGGTAGACCCTCGGTGGAGGAATTGGTGACCGCCGCCATGACCCATGCCAAAGCCGCACGGGAAGAAATACTGCCCTCTGCTGACAGGGAACTCTACATTGCAATCGACATCGGTCCAACCGGGAAACTGCTCAAACCTCTTGGAAATCTGGATTTTGAGGAAGCCGTTTCTGTCTTTTCCGAAGTGATCTCGCTGGGTGCAAAGCTGGGTGCCGATCTTGTGACGATCGAGACCATGAACGACACTCTAGAGACCAAAGCGGCAGTTCTTGCGGCTAAAGAGTCCTGCGATCTCCCGATTTTCGTGACCAATTCCTACGATGCCAAGGGCAAGCTGATGACAGGTGCCGATCCGGAGACCATGGTTGCCATTCTGGAGGGTTTACAGGTGGATGCCATCGGACTGAACTGCTCCATGGGTCCTGCCGAGATGCTCCCCATTGTGAAGCGTCTGTATGCCGCCTCCTCTCTGCCTCTGATCATCAAGCCCAATGCGGGACTGCCTGAGATCGTAGACGGGAAAACGGTCTATAATGTTGATGCCGTTTCCTTTTCCGAAAGCCTGAAAACTGCCGTTTCCTGCGGTGCAAGAATTGTCGGCGGTTGCTGCGGAACCCATCCCGAATATATCCGCAGATTGGCGGAGCAGGTAAAATGCCTTGAGCCTCTGCCGGTGGAGCAAAGAAGACACACGGTCGTCACCTCCTTCAATCATGCGCTCGTATTCGGAGACCGTCCGATTCTGATCGGTGAACGGATCAATCCTACGGGCAAGAAAAAAATGAAGGAAGCCCTGAAGTCGGACTCCATGGACTATATTCTGGATGAGGCAATCGACCAGCAGGACCTTGGAGCAGATGCGCTGGACGTAAACGTGGGACTGCCCGGCATTGACGAGGCGGCGTGGATGCGTCGTGCCGTCACCGGGATTCAGGAGATCTGCAATCTTCCGCTCCAGTTAGATTCCGGGGATCCGAAGGTTCTGGAATCCGCCATGCGTCTCTATAACGGCAAGCCCTTGATCAATTCGGTAAACGGAAAAGCCGAGTCCATGGCAGGCATCTTCCCGCTGATTCAAAAATACGGCGGTGTCGTCATCGGACTGACCATAGACGAGGACGGAATTCCCGACAACGCCCAAAAGCGGGTCGAAATTGCCGAAAAAATCATCAGAACTGCTGCCGAATACGGAATCGGACCCCATGAGATCATCATTGACCCCCTTGCCATGACCGTCAGTTCCGATCCGAACGCAGCCAACGTGACATTGGATACCATCAGGCGTCTTCATGCCAAAGGAATCAAGACCAGCCTCGGCGTGTCCAATATCTCCTTCGGTCTGCCCAACCGGGATCTGATCAACTCAGCCTTTTTCGCCCTTGCCATGCAATCCGGACTTTCTGCGGCAATTATGAATCCCCATTCCGTCCAGATGATGAATACTTTTTACAGCTATCTGGCACTGACCGGTAAGGACCCCAATTTCTCTTCCTATATTGAGCATTCTGTGGCTACATCCTCGGTGTCTGCTCCTTCTGCATCCGGTGTTGCGGGACAGACAGTCATTTCCGAAAATCCGCTTCATCATGCCATTGTAAAGGGTATGACACAGCAGGCAAAAGCCTTTGCGGCTAAGGCACTGAAAACGGTTCCTCCTCTCGATTTGATCAGCAACGAGATTATCCCCGCTCTGGATGATGTGGGAAAGGGATTTGAGGCAAAAACCATCTTCCTCCCTCAGCTTTTGATGGCGGCAGATGCCGCAAAGGCGGCATTTGAAGAGGTCAGAGCAGTGATGCCAAAATCGAAAGGGAAGTATGCCGTGATTCTGGCGACCGTTAAGGGGGATATTCATGACATCGGAAAGAATATCGTGAAGGTTCTTCTGGAGAACTACGGATTTGATGTGCTGGATCTCGGAAAAGATGTGCCTCCTGAAACCGTGGTGGAGACTGCCGTTCGGGAAAAGATACGTCTGGTTGGTCTGTCTGCCCTCATGACGACAACACTGCCCGCTATGAAGGAGACCATCCGACAGCTCCGTGAAGCACTTCCTGAGTGTAAAATTGTCGTTGGCGGTGCCGTCCTGACAAAGGAATACGCCGAGGAGATCGGCGCTGACTGCTACGCCAAGGATGCCATGGAAACCGTACGATATGCGGAAAGTCTGGTTTGACCGATGACTGCCGCAGAATATGAAAAAATCAGCGCACCCTTCCGGAAACGGAAGTACGGTGCGCTGGTCCTGAACCTGACAAACCGCATTCTGACCTATTCGACCTATCTTGCTTATCCTGTCCTTCTGATTGTTATGGCACTATGGGGAGATCATCGGATTTTCGGTGCGATTCTGGTACCCGCCGTTTCCTTCATTCTCTTTTCAATCGTCCGCCGACTGATCAATGCCAAACGCCCCTATGAGGTACTGGAGATCGAGCCCCTGATCCATAAAAATTCAAAAGGAAAATCCTTTCCCAGCCGCCATGTTTTTTCGATCTTCGTGATCGCCATGACCTTTCTGCACATCTATCTGCCCCTTGGCATTGTTTTTCTGGGATATGGCGTTCTCCTTGCCTTGATACGGGTGATCGGCGGCGTCCATTTTCCACGGGATGTTCTTGTCGGTGCATTAGTCGGCGTTCTTTGCGGATTGACCGAGTGGATCTGGTTCGGATAAAGTCGAAATGAACGAAAAAGGGATTGCAGCAAATGCAGCTGCAATCCCGATTTTTATGTTTCAGTCCGCTTTGGTCTTCTGAATAATCCGATCCACGCACCAATTGTCCCGATAGTAGGACGATGGATGGAATTTATCGCCGACTCTGATCATTTCACTCCACATGGCATACTTCATCTGTGCCTTGACCTCGGTATAAGCGGGATCGGTAGCAAGATTGTGCATCTGGAGAGGATCGGCAAGATTGTCAAACAGAAGCTCTTCGCCGTCAGAAAGGTAGACGGCATAGGTGTACTGTTCAGTGCGCCATGCCCTCCATTCGTGTCCGTCCTCCCATGCGGCGGTGGCACCGGTTCCCATCATCAGGGCACCAGCAGGACGTGCGGCATCCGGCTTTCCGAGGATTGAATCGGAATAATCCCGTCCCTCCACTTCGGCAGGAATGTCCTCCTTCATGCCCATCATGGAAAGCAGCGTAGGCATCAGATCCACCGTGTTCAGGCAGATGTCATTGGTTCCGTAGGGAATCTTGTCCCCCCAGCGCATCAGGAAGGGAATCCGACAGGACTCCTCATAGAAAATGTTCTTTGCCCGTCTGCCGTGTGCGCCGAATAATTCGCCGTGATCGGAAGTGAAGACAAAAATGGTATCATCGGAAAGCCCCAGATCATCAATCGCCTGTACCATTCTGCCCACATTGTCGTCCACCTTTGCCGCCATGGAATAATATCCCTTCATCCAATAGGGAAGAGCCTTCCGCTCCTCGGGGGACAGTCTTGCCCATGCGTCGGCATGGGGATCGTTCTCCGGAAGATAGTTTTCGGGCAGGGTGAACTTGGTGTCCTTGAATCTTGCATATGCCTCCGGATCGCAGTTCCATTCGTCCCAGGGATCGTGGGGAATTCCGATGGAAACAAAGAGGGCAAAGGGTTTGCCTCCATCCTTCAGTCTCTTCATCTGCTCTATTGCCATATCGGTCTGACAGTCGGGCTCGAATCCGTCGTAGGGGATCTTTTCCGGACTGTTCAGATGGTAATAGGAGGTCTCGCCGTAGTTTTCGTGATGGAAATTATAGCCGGCGAAATAGCCGTCAAAGCCCAGACGGTCGGGTCCTACGGGTATGTAGGAGTTTTTCGGGTCAGAATGATGCCCCAGTTGATTGGCATACATATGCCACTTTCCGATGTAAGCCGTCTCATAGCCGTTGTCATTTAAGACGTGAGCGATGGAACGGTGATTGGTGGACAAACGGATCTCGTTGATGACCATACCCGTGGAGGTCGTGTATTTGCCGGTGAAAAGGGTTGCCCGATAGGGAGCGCAGACAGGATGTCCCGATACGGCGTTGATCAGGTTGCAGGAATTTTCGGACAGCTTGTCAATGTTTGGTGTCTGAGCCTTTTCGTCACCGTAATACCCCATACTGCAAAGTCGGAGCTGATCGGCGAAAAAGTAGACCAGATTCGGTTTTTTACTCATAAATTTATCCATACCTTTCCATGTATTTCGAACGGATTACCGTTCGTCATATTCACCATTTTTGATTTTGTTTGCGATTTGTCGGATCCGTGGAGCGCATTCGCCAAGGAAATCGGCAGTAGGGCAATAATCCTCTTCTGACAGCAGTAGGTCACGGTAGCGTCTGCAACCGGCACCGCAGATTCCCAGAAAAGGACACCGACCGCACCTTTCAGGCTTATGCAGACCCTCCTTCAAAAAGGTCCGCATGACCTCGGATCGGCTCATTTCTTCAATGGAATTTTCCTGAACCGTTCCAAGACGGTATGGATCCAGAACGTAGAAATCACAGGGGTAGACCGATCCGTCTGCCTCAATCACGTACTGTGCGGAGCAGAACCCGCTCATGCCGCACTGCTCCGGAATTTCACCCATTGCCATGCGAACATAGTTGTCAAACAGTCGCACGCTTATGTAATTTCCAAGGTCCAGCTGATCGGACCAGATTCGGAAAAATTCCTTCAAAAAACGCCCGTACACCCTTGGCGTAAGGGAATAGAAGTCGCTGTGATCGGGCTCTTCCAGCGGGGGCAGGCAGGGAATGGTTTGCAGATAGGCAAATTTGTTCTTTGTGCAGAAGTTCCACAGCCTCCGGGGATGCTCTGCAACCTTTCGGGTCAAAACGGTCAGGATATTGAACTCGACCTTGTGCTTTTTCAGCCTGTCAGCCGCCTTCATAACCCGAAGATAACTGCCTCCCTCGGCATCGCATCGGCAGGCATCATGAATTTCCCGATCGCCGTCCAATGAAAGTCCCACCAGAAATTGATTATCCGCCAGAAACGAGCAGAATTCATCGTCAAGAGCCAGACCGTTTGTCTGAATCGAATAGCAAGCTTTCTGCCCTCCGGAAAGCCGTTTTCCGACCGCCCCGACAAAATAACGGAAAAAGGGAAGTCCCGCAAGTGTGGGTTCTCCGCCCTGAAAAGCGAAATGAATCGTTCCCCCATCACCCGCCGCCGCTATGGCACGGTCAATCAAAGAATCCGCCGTTTCTTCGGACATAATTCCATAGGAGGGTACGGTGCGCTGACTGCTGACATCCGCATAAAAACAGTATTTGCACCGCATATTGCACAGCGAAGACGCCGGCTTGATCAGAAGTGAAATATCCGGCATATCGGTCTCCTTTCTGCCAGAGCGAACCGGGTCCGTTACTGAGAGATTATTGTGTATTCAAGATTCTCGTAATGCAGGATGGTGTCAACATCCACGTTCTCGGGAAGCAGTGCCATGGCAATGTACAGATCATCTCCGGTTTTCAGATCAATAAGGGTCGCATATTCTCCCTCGATGGTCAGCACTTTGTAATCCTTCGGTTCCATGTCATAAACATCCTTTCAGATACTTTTCCCGTCTCTTCCAGTCGGGAAGAACGGTGGCGATCAGTTGGTAAAATTCCTTCGAATGGTTCATATGGATCAGATGGCAGAGCTCATGAACAACGACGTAATCGACAGCCTCTTCAGGGTAAAACATCAGGCGGTAAGAAAAGCAAATATGTCCCCGTGAGGAGCAGCTGCCGAAGCGTTTTTGGGCACCGGTGATTGTAATTTTGGTGGGTGTGACGCCAAGAAGATCGGCATAGTGCCTGACCTTGACGGGAAGAATTTCCGCCGCCTGATCGCACAGACGTTTGATGTCCTGCTGCGACAGCTCATCAGGTTCATACCGTTTGCGCTCACTCATGCGCTGTGCTGCCCGGGCGATTTTATCCTGATTTTCCAAAAGGAACCGATCTATCTGCCGCTCTGGCATCCAAAGCGGAGCGCAAACGACAATTTTTCCGTCCGGTTCGATCTTGGCAACCAGAGTTTTTCGCTTGGAACGCCTGAGAATATAGTCCATACGCTCTCCGTAAGTAAGTTCTGGTGCTATTCTACCATATTCTACCGAAAAAAGCAACCCGTTTTTGAATATTTTGCAATATTTTTTAAACTCTTCAAAAACTTCTTGACAAATGCCGATTTTGTGCTATAATAGATAAGATAAGATGTCGTGAATCAACCTGTTCCTGACAGGGTGGTTCGACATCGGAAATGAATAAAAGAGGCAGATAAAATGACAAAAATAGACATTTTTTCCGGTTTCCTTGGAGCAGGAAAGACAACGCTGATCAAAAAGCTGATTGCAGACGGATATCGTGGCGAGAAGCTGGTTCTGATCGAGAATGAATTCGGTCAGATCGGCATTGACGGCGGATTTTTGCAGGAGTGCGGAATTCAGATTACCGAGATGAACAGCGGATGTATCTGCTGCTCTCTGGTCGGTGACTTCAGCAGGGCACTCAAAAAGGTCATCGAGGAGTATGCCCCCGACCGTATTCTTATTGAACCTTCGGGTGTGGGCAAACTGTCCGATGTCATCCGTGCCGTTCAGAGCGTCACCAATGAGAATGTTCAGCTCTCCGCTTTCACGACGGTTGCCGATGCCGCCAAGTGCAAGATGTATATGAAGAACTTCGGGGAGTTCTACAACGATCAGGTTGAAAATGCAAGCTGTATTGTTCTGAGTCATACCCAAAAGCTGACCGACGAAAAAATTTCCGAGATTGTGGCACTTCTGCGCGAGAAGAACGCTACGGCTACTATCGTTACTACCGATTGGTCGGAACTGTCCGGTGAGCAGATTCTGTCCGCCATGAATCAGACCTCCACACTGGTGGCAGAACTGGCAAGACTGGCTGCCGATACCGAACATGAGCACGAATCTCATCACCATCATCATGACAATGATGAGGAGTGCGACGATCCCGACTGCGAATGCCACCATCATCATGACGACGA
>JBJDZN010000001.1:0-27945 GCA_051868045.1 Eubacteriales bacterium | reverse complement strand
GATGAGGAATGCGACGATCCCGACTGCGAGTGCCATCATCATGATGACGACGATGATGAGGAAGATGAGCATGAACATCATCACCATCATCATGCCGACGACGTGTTTACCAGCTGGGGCATTGAAACCCCCGTCCGCTTTACCGGTGAGCAGATTCTCGAAATTCTGAATGCTCTTTCAGACAGCGAGAAGTACGGAACCATCCTGCGTTCCAAGGGTATCGTGGCAGGAGCCGACGGAAGTTGGATTCACTTTGACTATGTTCCCGGCGAACCGGATGTCCGCACCGGTCCTGCATCGGTCATTGGTCGTATCTGCGTGATCGGTTCGGGAATCAACAAGCCCCAAATTGCCGCTCTGTTCGGAGTTCCCGTAAAGTAAGAGGCGTTCACCGCATCAGAAAGGTGTCAGACAGTCATGGAAATACCGGTTTATCTATTTACAGGCTTCCTGGAGGGGGGTAAAACCAAAGTTATCCAGGAAACCCTTCAGGACGAAGGCTTCAATGCGGGAGAAAGATTCCTTTTGCTGGTCTGCGAAGAGGGAATTGAGGAATACGATCCGTCCCTGTTCGCATTTCCAAATGTGTTCATCGAGACGCTGGAGGATTCTTCCATGCTGACTCCCGATTTCCTTGAATCCCTTCAGAAAAAGCACGACTGCGAGCGTGTCATTATCGAGTACAACGGAATGTGGATGCTGAACGATCTCTATCAGAACCTTCCGGACGAGTGGATGGTCTATCAGGAAATGTTCTTTGCCGATTACAACAGCTTCCTTTCCTACAATGCCAATATGCGTCAGCTTGTCTTTGATAAGCTCCAGTCCTGTGAGACGGTCATTTTTAACCGGACACCGGAAGGTGCCGATCAGACCGAGTTTCATAAGATCGTACGGGGAATCAACAAACGCTGCAACATCGCATATGAGTATGAAAACGGCGAATTCGTCTATGACGAAATTGAGGATCCGCTCCCCTTCGATATTGAGGCACCCATCATTGAAATCAAGGACGAAGATTATGCCGTCTGGTATCGGGATCTGACCGACGATCCCGCCAAATATGCGGGAAAGACCGTCCGGTTCAAAGGAATCGTGGCAACCGATCCCAAACTGGGCAAGAGTGCGTTCGCCATCGGCAGACATGTGATGACCTGCTGTGCAAGCGACATCAGTTATTGCGCCATGGTTTGCAAGTATTCGGGAATGCTTCGGCTCAAGACAAGAGACTGGGTCATCGTCACAGCCAAAATAGCCATTGAACGTCATGCGATCTATGACGGAAGCGGACCTGTCCTGTACGCCAGTGAGGTTGTCATGACCTCCCAGCCCGAGCAGCCCGTTGCAACCTTCTATTGATAGATCTGAGCCTAAAAAATTGGGGCTTTCGAATTTGCGTTCTGCAAATTCGAAAGCCCCAATAAGTTTTAAAACTGAGTCGAACGACCTAACGGGATAAGCGGTCCCCAACCATCATCATCGTTTGAATACAATACGATGTCTTCAACTATCATCGTTACTTCAACAACCGGTGCTTCATATTCCATCTTTTCCATACTCTTCCTCCCTTATTTTTTCCGAATTTTGGCGACAAAAAATCCATCGGTGTGATGAATCTGTGGCAATAAAGTCAGCATTCCATCAGGCGAAGAGAGGGAACCGACAGAAAAGGGAACCGATTCAAAATCAGGATTCTCCTGAAGGAAGTGTTCCACAATTTGCTCATTCTCCGCTTTTCGCAATGTACAAGTAGAATAAACCAAAGATCCACCGGATTTCAGGTATCGTGAAGACGATACAAGTATATTATACTGTATAGAAGTCAATTTGTCAAGTGTTTTTTGAATTTTATTTCGAATATCGCTTTTTTTTGCAAGAACCCCAAGCCCGGAACAGGGGACATCGCAAATGACACGGTCGGCTTTTCCGATATAATCTGGAAGAGCGATCGTTGAATCGTTGGAAATCACCTCAATATTCCGGATTCCCAGTCGCTCTGCCCCGGATTTGATCAGAGAAAGCTTACTTTCATGGAGGTCCATGGATATCAGCTTTCCCGTATCCCCTGTACTGATCGCCGCAAAAAAGGATTTACCGCCGGGAGCGGCGCAGACATCCATGATCAGATCGCCTGTGCAGGGATTCAGTACCAGTCCCGCTATCTGGGAGGCTTCATCCTGAACATAGCATCTTCCGTCATGTAGCGGTGCAAATTCCGACAGAGGAAAAGCCTCTGTCATTCTCAGCGCATAGGGTGACCAATCGCAGGGTGCAAGCAGATCAGGATATTCCGAAAGGAGGGTCTGTCTGTCGGTTTTCAGGGTGTTGACCCGAAGTGTCACCGTCGGCGTTTCCGACAGGGAGGCAAGGATCCCTTCCGCCTGTGTGGGATAATCGTGACAAAAGCTCTCGCAAATCCACTTTTGGACACCGTAATAGACCGACAGCCATTCAATGGGATTCTTTTCCCTGTCCGGATAGGGAAGGGACTCCTTGTCCCGACAGACCGATCTGAGAACCCCGTTGAGAAATCCCTTTGCCCGGGAAGCATATCGCTGTCCAAGCTTTACCGTCTCATTGACGGCGGCACTGTCGGGGATCTTTTCCAGGTAGACAATCTGGTAAATACCCATACGGAGCAGAGTGACCACCGACAGGTCCAGTCTCTGCACTGCTTTTTTCGTATAATGCTCGATGAAATAGTCCAGGGTAATCTTCCGCTCGACCACACCGTACAGCATGGCAGTAAACAGACTCCGATCTTTGCCCTCCAGACCCTTTTCCCCGATGACGGAAGACAGTTCCAGATTGGAATATTTTCCTTCCTTTTCAATGGCAATCAGCGAACGATAGACCAAATCCCGTACGTTCATAGACCCAATCTGTCTCCTACTGCAATTTTCCGACCGTTGATATAATCGGATGCAGACATCCGACCCTTACCCTGAGGAAGCAGACGAAGGAAACCAATGGCTCCCCTTCCGCAGGCAACTGCGATGATACCGTCCCGAAGGGAAGTAACCGTTCCCGGTTCACCGTAGGCTCCGTCTTCATGAAGCAGCACCGATTTCACAATTTTCAAAAGCTGTCCGTCCTTTGTCGTATAGGCAAGGGGAAAGGGAGAAAGTCCCCTGATCTGATTGTGAATCTCCAGGGCAGACCGGTCAAAATCAATCAGGCAGTCGCTTTTTTCAATCTTTGCCGCATAGGTGGATTGCGCATCATCCTGGGCAGTCGGCGTACAGCTGCCTTCCGACATCTTTTCTATCGTCGTAACCAGCAGCTTTGCCCCAACCTCGGACAGTCGATCGTGTATGGTTTCAAAATCGTCATCCGGACCGATTTCCACCGATTGAGACAGGAGCATATCTCCGGTGTCCAGTCCCTGCGCCATGAGCATTGTCGTAACGCCTGTGACTTTCTCACCGTCAATAATCGCCCTCTGCATGGGTGCCGCACCTCTGTATTTAGGCAAAAGCGAGCCGTGGACATTGACACAACCGTATCTGGGATATTCCAGTACATAGGAAGGAAGAATCTTTCCGTATGCCACAACGGCAATCAGATCGGGTTTCAGCTCCTCAAGAACGGGAAGAAAGGCACCGTTTTTCAGGGTTTCCGGTTGAAAAACCGGAATTCCCGCCTCCTGTGCCGCAACTTTTACCGGCGGCGGGGTCAGAGTGTAGCCCCGACCCTTGGGCTTGTCAGGCTGGGTTACTGCGCCGACAACCTGAAAATTCTCGCAAAGAAGACGGAAGCTCCCGACTGCAAATTCGGGAGTTCCCATAAACAAAATTCGCATGAGACTCAGTCCTCCTCCATCTCCTCTTCGGTCAGCATATGCTCGGCGATGTCGGTATACAGCTTACCGTCCAGATGGTCGATTTCATGACAGAATGCTCTTGCCAGCAATCCCTCGCCTGTAACCTGAAAACGGTTACCGTTGCGGTCGGTAGCCTCTACGGTGACTTCAAGGGGTCTTGTTACGATACCGCATTTTCCGGGCAGGGACAAGCAGCCTTCTCTGCCGGTCTGACTGCCGCTGACCTTCACGATCTCGGGATTGATCAGCTCGTAAACCTTGCCGGGTTCACACTCGACAACGACAATCCGGCGCAGAATGCCTACCTGGGGACCTGCCAGACCGACTCCGTTGGCACGGCGCATGGTGTCCACCATATCATCCAGAAGGGTCAGCGTGCGGGGGGTAATTGAATCCACATTCCGACACTTTTTGCGGAGAATCGGATCCTGTTCGGTCAAAATCTTCAAATATGCCATATCTGTCAACATTCCTTTCACATAACACAAATATTCCGGATACTCTCACAGCGAGGAAGGGTTCAGATCAATGGAAATGGTGATCTTTTTTCCGGCTTTTTTGGTATATTCATCCATCAGTGCGGCGAAAAGCTGTCTGGTTTTCTGATTGGACCTGCATTTGACCACAAATCGCATCCGAAAACTTTCGTTGAGCTTGTAAACCGGAGCTTCAAAGGGACCGAATACGATAATTTGCACGCCCTTGTAGGTGGTTTCGGACAGTTCTTTGATCCGATTGGTGAAGGAGAGAGCAACATTACTCAGAAGTCCTTCGTCGGGGCTTGCCAGGGAGATCAGCGCAATATCACAAAAAGGCGGATACAGAAGAGCCTTTCGGGCGGCAATCTCGTTTTGGTAGAATTCCTTATAATTCTGCGCCGCCGCTAGCAGCAGAACGGGATGATCGGGCGAATAGGTCTGAATTACGGCAATTCCGTTCTTCTCCCCACGACCCGCTCTGCCGATGACCTGAGTGATCAGCGCAAAGGTGCGTTCGCCTGCCCGGTAATCGCTGAGATACAGGGAAGTATCGGCAAGCAGCACACCGACCAGCGTCACATCCGGAAAGTTGTGTCCCTTTGTCACCATCTGCGTGCCGATAAGGATATCTGCCTCCTTATTCCGGAAGGATTCCAGCATCCGATCCACCGAAAATTTAGCACATGCGGTATCGGCATCCATCCGCATGAGTCTGGCATCGGGAAACTCGGAATGAAGATCGTCCTCTGCCTTCTGCGTTCCGAATCCCATGTAATGAAACTGATCGGAACCGCATTCAGGACACTTTTCGGGAATGGGCTGACGGTAGCCGCAGTAATGGCAGGCAAGATAGCCGCATTTGTCGTTTCGGCTTTTGGCATGATAGGTCAGGGATACGCTGCAATGGGGACAGGTCACTACCGCACCGCAAAGAGGGCAGGACAGATAGTTGTTGAAGCCCCGTCGGTTGACAAACAGGATCCCCTGTTCGCCTTTGTCAAGGGTCTTTGACAGGGCATCACTCAGCACCGATCCCACCGATGACATCCGACCTTGTCCGGCATCCAGCCGCAGATCGCAGATCACCGTTTCGGGCAGTTTTGCGGTACCGTAGCGTTCGGTAAGTTCAATCAGGGTATAGACCCCGGTTTCGGCTTTGTAATAGCTCTCCACCGACGGAGTGGCAGAAGCCAGAAGCATGGTTGCCTTGTGATAGGCGCATCGGAATCTGGCAATATCCCTGGCATGATAGCGGGGAGTCTGATCGGATTTGTAGGTATGCTCATGTTCCTCGTCGATGACGATAAGTCCGAGATTGGAAAAGGGGGCAAAAACAGCCGATCGGGTCCCGATGCAGAGATCAACCGCACCGCTGCGGATTTTCCGCCAGGCATCAAACCGCTCTCCTTTGGACAGGGAAGAGTGCAGGACGGCGACCCGTTCCCCGTAGAAGGTACAGAAAACCGACACCGCCTGAGGGGTCAGTGCGATCTCGGGAACCAGAAGAATTGCCTGTTTTCCCTCAGAGATCACCTTGTCGATTGCCGCCTTGATCACCATGGTCTTGCCGCTTCCGGTAATTCCGTGAAGCAATGCGGCTTTGGGTTCTCCGCTGTCCAGCAGTTCGGCGATCTTGTCATATGCCTGCCTTTGAGCAGGGGATAGCTCGATCGTTTTGGAACGATCCTGCTTCATTTGGTAGGGATTTCGGTAAGAATCCCTCTTTTCAACGGTGATAAGACCTTTTTTGGACAGAGTCTCCAGTTGTTTTCGGGTAACGGCTAGCCGATCCTTCAGAATATCGAAGGAACTGCTTCCGTTTTCCCTCAGATGGGAGATCAGAAGAGCCTGCTTGGACCCCCGGATGGTATCAAAAACCTCATCGAAACGATCCTCCGGGATGTTCAGATGGACAATCTCCTCCATAATGCGGTTGCCGCCCTCTTTCAGGCGGGTGACCTTCTCAAGGTAGCCGTATTCGCAGAGTTTTTGCAGAATTTTGTCGGTACCCTCACCGTATCTGGCGACAAGCCTTTCTGCCGACAGCTCTCCGGCTTGCAGAACGTCGGCATACACGATCAGTGCATTCTTACTGACCGGCGTCAGTTCCTCGCCATGGGGAAGAGCCTTGTAGACCACCGACAGTTTGGTCAGTGCCTCTGTCGGAAGCATTTGTTTGACGGCATCGGAAACCGAGCAGAAAAGATGCTCCTTCATAAACAGGCAGAGCCGTCTCTCTTCTTCGGAAAGACTGACCTCGGAATTCACCGATTCGATGGGCTTCAGTTCGGAAATCTGATCTCTTTCAGAAAAGGCAAAGACGACAGCGTTCATCCTCTTGTTTGCCCCGCCAAAGGGGACGACAACAAGACTGCCGGGTTTTACCGAATCGGATAACTCTGCCGGAATATAATATTCAAAGAGTCGATCGGCAAAATAGGGCAGTGATAGGATATGAACACCTGCCGTCGGGTAAGCCATGCTGACACCTCACCTAAAAGAAATCAACGCAAAGAAGTTCAGTCAACGGTTCCGTCGATACTGGGCGCATTCTTGATGACGAATTCGCCGGAATACAGTCTCTTGATGGAGGAGGAGACCGCCTTTTCGTCACAGAATTCACGGTTGATCAGATTGATCATGGGCTTGTCGGTTTCCTTGTTGGTAATCATACGCTCGGCAACAGTTCTCTGCTGTTCATAATCCGAGGTGATCATTCTGGCACCCTTGGCGGCTGCCTGTACCAGCGTGTAGCGGTTATATTTTCCCTGAGAAAGCTGTTCAATGGTGGGTTTGATAATCATAATTCATGTCTCCTGTCGGTTATGGATTTATCTTCAATAAATTTATAGTTACGCATCTTCCAGAAAATCAACCGGAATATGGGGATTTCTGAAGGTTTTGCAGCGTTCTGCCTCGATAATACCCAGAATGGTCAGTGCGGCATCGTCGCTCTTTCCGTCCTGGTTGATGACAACATAGTCATAGTTGGGATATTCGGCGATTTCATTCTTTGCCTGATCGAGCCGGCGCTGAATGTCTTCCTCGGTGTTGGTGTTCCTGCCTCTGAGCCGCTTCTCCAGCGTTTTGAAATCGGGAGGAAGGAGAAGGATCAGTACCGCATCAGGTCTGAGCCTGCGGACATTCATGGCACCCTCGACCTCAATTTCCAGAATGACCGAAATTCCCTTGTCCAGCATCCGATCAACATTCTTTTTCAGCGTTCCGTAATAATTTTGGCTGTAAACGGTATGCTCCAGCATCTCGTCCTTTTCGATCAGTTCTTCAAAGGCTTCCTTGGTCAGAAAGTGATAGTGGACGCCGTCAATCTCCCCCTGCCGCGGTGCGCGGGTCGTTGCCGAGACTGAAAGGGAAATGTCATCGGATCGTGCCAGAAGATTTTTGACAACCGTTCCTTTACCGGTTCCGGACGGACCTGATATGACGATCAGAAGTCCCTTTTGACTAAGTTCCATTCTGTTTATACTCCTTCATTTGTTGATCGGACACCCTAACTGCCGATCGGTTCATTTTCAACATCTGCCGAATCGCCCTCGCCGGAAAGTCTTGAAAAGAGAACATCGGTGGACAGCGCACTGAGAATCACATGACGGCTGTCGGTAACAATGACAGATTTGGTTTTTCTGCCGCAGGAGGCATCAATGACCGATCCTGCTTCTCTGGCATCCTGAACCAGTCTTTTGATGGGTGCCGACTCAGGGGACACCACACTGATAATCCGGGCGGCAGCAACATAGTTGCCGAATCCCACCTGAACAAATTTTACAGACACGGTTTTGCCCTCCCGATAGCTGACTATTCAAGATTCTGAATCTGCTCACGGATCTTTTCGATCTCGCTCTTGATCTCTACAACGATCTTGGCAATCGACGCATCCGAGCATTTAGACCCGATGGTGTTGGTCTCCCGGTTCATTTCCTGTACCAGGAAGTCCAGTTTTCTGCCGATGGGTTCCTCAGACTCAAAGATTTCATCGAAGGACTGAAAATGACTGTTCAGACGGACCAGTTCTTCATCAATGGAAACCTTGTCGGCGTAGATGGCACATTCGGTCAGGATTCTCTGCTCGTCGATTTCCACTCCGCTCTCACCGATGAGTTTGCGGATGCGGGTCTCGAATTTGTCATGGTACTTTTCAATGCAGTCCCGGCTGAGGTCGGACACTTGATCCGCAAGGGCAAGTATGTTTGCCTTTTTCTGCATGAGATCGGCTTTTAACCGCTCACCTTCAGCCACACGCATGGCGTGGAAGGATGCCAGTGCCTGATCGACAAAGGGAAGAACCTCCTCCCAAAGCTGATCGGCGGAGACCTCAGGGGTGATAAAAGTGAAAATATCCTTGTTCTGCGCAACCTTCATAACTGAAATGTCGTCTGCAAGTCCGAAGGTGTCCCGAAGATCGGTCAGGGCTTTGAGATAGCCCGCCGTATAGGCATGATCCAGACGGATCTCACATTCGGTATTCTCCAGAACCTCTACAAACAGGGAAATATCAATCTTGCCTCTGGAAATCTCGGACTGTACTCTTGCCTTCAGCTTTTCCTCCAAAGCGGAATATGCCCGGCTGATCCGAATCTGGGGATCAAAATAGCGGCTGTTGACGCTCTTGAGTTCAACCGTGATCTTTTTCCCGCCATCACCAAGGACTCCCTGGGCTCTTCCGTAAGCGGTCATACTTTTTGCCATATATAAACCTCCGTCCGGGAATGACTTCATCCCACAGCGATACATCATTTATCATACAACATTTTTGATAATTTGTCAAGCTATTCCAGCAAAAAATATAGGATACTTTCATAAACTTCTTTTTTTTTCAAAAATCCATTGACGGCAATCCCGAAAAGTGCTATAATAGCAGAACAATACAATTTGGAAAATGAGGTGTTTTCATTATGTCGACGAAATACAGAGTCGGTGTCATCGGTTGCACCGGTATGGTCGGACAGCGTTTTCTTACTCTTCTTGCCAACCATCCCTGGTTTGAAGTAACCGCACTGCTGGCAAGCGGCAGAAGTGCCGGTCAAAGCTATGAGAAGGCAGTTGAAGGAAGATGGAAGATGACCTCCGAGCTGCCCGAGAAATACAAAAATATGCCGGTTCTGGATTCATCCGATCCTTCTGCGGTCAAGGATCAGGTGGATTTCGTATTCTGCGCCGTTAATATGCCCAAGTCCGACATTCTTGCACTGGAAGAGGCATATGCAAAAGCTGAGATTCCGGTAGTGTCCAACAACAGTGCCAATCGCTGGACCCCTGATGTTCCCATGGTGATTCCCGAAATCAATCCCGAGCATCTGGAGGTTATCGCTGCTCAGAGAAAGCGGCTTGGTACCACGAAAGGCTTTATTGCCGTAAAGCCCAACTGCTCCATTCAAAGTTATGTACCCGCTCTGAGCCCCCTGCTGAAGTTTGAGCCGACCCTTGTTGTTGCCACCACCTATCAGGCAATTTCCGGTGCCGGAAAGACCTTCCGCGAATGGCCCGAAATGATTGACAATGTCATCCCCTACATTTCCGGAGAAGAGGAAAAGAGCGAGCAGGAACCTCTGAGAATCTGGGGAAAGGTTGAGGACGGTAAAATTGTCAAGGCTTGTGCTCCCCTGATTACCACCCAGTGCATCCGTGTTCCCGTCACCGACGGTCACACTGCCGCCGTCTTTGTGAACTTCAACAAGAAGCCCACCAAGGAAGAGATTCTGGAGTGCTGGCGTATCTACGAAGGTGAGCCTCAGAAACTGGGACTTCCCAGTGCGCCCAAGCAGTTTTTGACCTATTTTGAGGAAGATAACCGTCCCCAGTCGGTTCTGGATCGGAATCTGTACGGCGGAATGGGAATCTCCATCGGAAGACTGCGTGAAGACAGCGTATTCGATTACAAATTCGTCGGACTTTCCCACAACACGCTCCGCGGAGCAGCAGGCGGTGCCGTGCTGATCGCAGAACTTCTGTGTGCAAAGGGATATATTACGAAATAATGCGATTTTTAAAACCACAGGGCGGCACTTTTGGGTGCCGCCCTGTGATTTTGAGAATCAGATTTTCCCGTATTTTGCCGCACAACCCAGCGAATTTTCAATTCGGAGCAGGCGGTTGTATTTGCAGACCCGTTCGCCCCTTGCCGGTGCACCCGTTTTGATCTGACCGGTGCCCAGAGCCACCGCCAAATCGGCGATAATCGTGTCCTCTGTCTCACCGCTTCGGTGGGACAGAATGGCACGATAGCCATGTTCTGAGGCGAGTTTGACCGTCTCCATGGTTTCGGTCAGCGTTCCGATCTGATTGGGCTTGATCAGAATCGCATTCGCCGCACCCTTTGCAATTCCGCTTTCCAGACGGCTTCGATTGGTCACAAACAGATCGTCCCCTACGATCTGAAGTCCGCTCTTTGAATCCAGCGGGCGTACCCGATCCGACCCTGCACTCATTCCGGTAAACTCAGTGAAGCTGTCAAAATCGTTTTCCGAGAAGGGGTCTTCAATGGACACGATGGGGTATCTTTCGCACAGTCGGCTGTAATAGTTCATCAACTCCCCGGAATCCAGTTGCTTGTCCGCCTTGGGCAGATGATAGACGCCATCCTTTGCCCATTCGCTGGAGGCAATATCCAGTGCAATGGCAATCTGTTCTCCCGGCACATAGCCCGCCGATTCGATGGCATCCACCAGGAAATCCAGTGCCTTCTCATCACTCGGCAGATCGGGAGCAAATCCCCCTTCATCTCCGATCGAAACCGACAGCCCGCTCTGTTTCAAGAGTTTTTTGAGGTTTCCGTAAACCTCGCATCCCATCCGCATTGCCTCCGCAAAATTCTCGGCACCGACGGGCATGATCATAAACTCCTGAATATCCAGATTGTTGGAGGCGTGTGCGCCGCCATTCAGAATGTTCATCATGGGGATCGGAAGAATTCTTGCCCCGCACCCGCCGAGGTAACGGAACAACGGAATCGAATAGGCCTTGGCGGACGCTCTTGCACAGGCAATGGAAACCGCCAATATGGCGTTGGCTCCCAAAACCTCCTTGTTGGGGCTTCCGTCCAGTGCAATGAGCTTTTTATCAATCTGCACCTGATGATCTGCCCGCATTCCGACAAGCTCTCTGTCTATGATGTCTCTTACGTTGAAAACTGCCTTGGTGACTGCTTTGCCGAAAAAATCATTCCCGTTATCCCGCAGTTCACACGCTTCGTACATACCGGTAGATGCACCGGAAGGGACGGATGCAGACGCACAGACCCCCGAACGGAGAATGACTGTCGCTTCAACTGTCGGCGTCCCTCTGGAATCAATGATTTGCCTTGCTGTTATCTGACTGATGATACAATCGGTTTGAATACACATACCACTGACCATGCCTTTCTTCTACTATGATTGGGTTTTGATCAGTATTGCCATTTCGGCAGAAATTATCCGTTTTTCCAAAAAAATATACGATAAAAGCTTTACAAGTTCATAGATTTATGTTATAATAAGCACATCTCTGACAGAGAAAAGGGAAAGGATGTACGGTAATGGCGGCTTTTGAACAAAATCTTGTGGATCTGCACGCCCATATTCTGCCGGGAGTGGATCACGGCAGTCAGTCAGTGGAGATGTCGCTGGACATGATTCGCAAGGCAAAAAGCATCGGGATCCGGACCATTGTTGCCTCCTCCCATTACTATCACCATACCACCCCCATAGACGAATTTCTGGATGCCAGAGAGCAGTCCTATCAAATGCTTACAGAGGCCATGAAGAGGGAAGGGCTTGACGATGTCCGTATCGTCAAGGCGGCAGAGGTTGCGCTGGAATCCGATCTTGTTACCAAATCCGACCCCGAAAAATTTCACCGCCTCTGTATTGACGGTACCGATTTTCTTCTGTTGGAATTGCCGCTTTATGATGTCATGTGGTCTGATCGCATCTACGATTCTATCTATGAGATCGAATATCGGTACGGGGTCAAAACCATTATTGCGCATATTGAACGGTACAATCGAAACTATGCTGAAAGGCTGATAGAACAGCCCCGGCTTGCACAGATGAATGCCGATCTCTATGCCACTTTATCTGGCAAACATTACTATAAATCACTGCTCAATCGGAATGCCATTCATTTTCTCGGTTCCGATGCTCACCGCTCCACCGGACGCAATTATGACAATTTTGAAAAGGTCGTGAAAAAAATGGACCGGAACGTTCTGGCGTATTTTACCGAGAATGCTCATCGGGTTCTGAAAAATGAAATGCCCGATGTGTTCTGATACCGACTATTTTGCAAAGGAGGCTTCCATGACGAAATCAAAGTGGATTCGACTGATTTTTTCTATCCTGACGGTTCTGTGGATGGTTGTTATTTTTCTGTTTTCCGCACAGGATGGGGAGACATCCTCCGAAACAAGCGGAAAGATTGTCGAACAGGTAGCACCGGTCGTGATTAAGGACTATGAACATTTACCGGAGTCGGTCAAGCAAATCAAGGTAAATGACCTGAACCATGTCATCCGAAAACTTGCTCACTTTTCAGAATATGCCATTCTGGGTATGCTGACCTTTTTTGCCCTTTTGTGGGACAGGATAAAGCGACTGCCTCACATTCTGATTGCCTTCGGTATCGGGGGCATTTATGCGGTTACCGATGAACTCCATCAAATTCTATCGATCGGAAGATCACCTGCTGTATTGGATGTACTCATTGACTCGGCGGGTGTCTTGGCAGGAACCCTCATAGCGTGGCTGATTTTCTGCCTTTTCCGGATCTTTCTGAGGCAAAAACGCCGTCGGAAAGCTGAAAAAAGCCTGCAAAAGACAAAAAAGCATCCCTTCGGGTAATCACCAAAGGGATGCTGATTTTTATGAATTTCAGTCGGTTACGACTTTGTCATCCGACTCATCATCGGTTTTCTCTTCTTCAACTGCTTCGGGTTCACTGTCGTCATCGGTGTCACCGTCAACATTGTCTTCGAGGTCATCGTTGTCGTAGCAGCACTCATCGTAATCGTCTATTGCGCTGTCATCACTTTCGCAGAGAATCTGATTTTCCTTCGATTTTGCGCAAAACTTCTTGCAGATCAAGGTCATAACAGCAGCAACAACAGCAGCAAGACCAATAATCATCAGAATTTTGCAGATCACACCGCACGCATTCGATTTCTTGTTCTCTTCCATATGAAAAACCTCCGATTTCATTTTCTATAGTATAACACATTTTGCCAAGACCTTACATTAATTTTCTGTGATGAAACTGTAAACTTTTTATGATTTTGTGAACTTTTGGCAAAAATCATCGGAAAGTCATTGAAATTGCTCGGAATATGTGCTATAATAACGGCATAAAATACTCTTTAAAGGACCACGCTCATGGATCAGGAAAACAAAACCGACCTTCTGTCGCTCACCTTCGAGGAGCTGACCGCCTTCGTCCGGGATCAGTTGGGACAACCCGCCTTCCGGGCAGGTCAGATTGCCGACTGGCTGACCGTCGGGGCGGAGTTTGACGATATGAGCAATCTGTCAAAGCCCCTTCGGGAAAAGCTCCGGGATTGCACCGTTCTGCTCTATCCGAAAATCGTAAAAAAATTTGTGTCAAAAATCGACGGAACGGTCAAATATCTGTACGCCCTTACCGACGGTCAGCTGATTGAAAGCGTGGTCATGAAATATGAGCATGGCTATTCTATCTGCATTTCTTCGGAGGCGGGCTGTCCCATGGGATGCCGTTTCTGCGCCTCCACCATCGGCGGAAAGGTGAGGAATCTGCGTTCATCCGAGATTCTGGGGCAAATTCTGGTGGCTCAGAAGGATCTGGGAGTCCGGATTTCCAATATCGTCATGATGGGTATCGGCGAACCCCTGGACAACTATGATAATACCGTTCGTTTTCTCAGGCTGGTCAGCAGTGAACACAGTCTGAACATCAGTCCCCGACACATTTCACTCTCAACCTGCGGTCTTGTGGACAAGATATACCGTCTGGCTGAGGAAGAGCTGCCCATAACCCTGTCCATCTCTCTGCATGCCTGCGACGATGCCACCCGAAGTGAAATCATGCCGGTCAACAACAAATGGAATATTGACCGTCTGCTGACAGCCTGCAGAGACTATTACGACCGCACATCCAGACGGATTTCCTTCGAATACACCCTGATTGCCGGTAAGAACGACAAAAAAGAGCAGGCGATCCGTCTTGCCAAGTTGCTGAAACGATACATGGGGAGCCGACCGATCCATGTCAACCTGATTCCGGTCAATCCGGTAGAGGAGACCGATTTCAAAAAATCTGATCGGGCAAGTGTCAGACTGTTCTGCGATACCCTGTGCCAAAACGGAGTCAATGCGACGGTCAGACGGAAGCTGGGCAGTGATATCGACGCATCCTGCGGACAGCTTCGTCATAAAGAGGGAATCTGATTCCGGATCATCAGACGGTAAAGGAGGGAAGAGCCATGAATTATTTCGGAAAAAGCGACATCGGGAGAAGCAGGGCGGACAATCAGGACTGCTTTGCTACCTGTCCGCTGGACGGAGATTGCACTCTCTTTGTCGTCTGTGACGGCGTCGGCGGAACTGCCGGAGGTGCCGTTGCAAGCTCACTTACCGTTCAGGTCTTCTCAGATGCCGTCCGCCGTAAGATTGCCGAGCAGAAAGCCGGTAAAAAGGAACTGCGGATTTCCGAATCAACGGCACGGACCATTCTTTTGCAGTCGCTGGAGGAAGCACATGAGGCTCTCTGTCAACGCGCCGGATCAGAGCCGGAACTGTCTTCGATGTCTACGACCATTGTAGCCCTCCTTCTGATGAAATCGGTTGCCTATGTTCTGAATGTGGGGGACAGTCGGGCTTATATCCTGTCATCCGGGACACTGACAAGGCTTACCAAAGATCATACCTATGTGCAGGACCTGATTGACAACGGCATACTTTCCCCGGACAAGGCGTCGGAATACAAATACAAGAATGTCATTACCCGCTCTGTGGGTATGATTACCGATTCTACCCCTGATTTATACAAAATCTCGCTGAGCGACCTTTGCGGATACAATATCCTTCTGTGTACCGACGGTCTGACCAACATGGTGGACGATGATACCATCGAAAAACTGCTGAGTCTTCCGAGGTCGCCGAGAAGTAAGGTGGATAAGCTTATTTCGCTTGCCAATCGGAACGGCGGACTGGACAACATTACGGCGATTGTTGCCTGTGAACGGGGCTAGTCAGCTCCCACACGAGAACCAATCAAAAAGGAACTGATAGTAATGGAACAATATCAAAAATATATCGGAAAGGTACTGGACAATCGGTACAGCATTGAAAAACTGATCGGATCGGGCGGAATGTCCTATGTTTTTCTGGCGACCGACAATGTTATGAACCGACACGTCGCCATCAAGCTCCTTCGGGACGAGCTTCTGTCGGACGAGGATTCGGTAGACCGCTTCGTCAACGAATCTAAGGCAGTGACCATGCTTTCCCATGAGAACATCATCAAATGCTTCGACGTATCCAACGGACCGGAGTTGAAATATATCGTACTTGAGTATGCCGAGGGCTGTACCCTGAAGGCATATATGCAGAAAAAGGGAATACTGTCCCCCATGGAAGCCATGACATATGCCACAGCCATTCTGACGGCACTGGTTCATGCTCATTCCAAATGCGTCATTCACCGGGACATCAAGCCCCAGAACATTCTGCTGACTACGGACGGAAAGCTGAAGCTGTCCGATTTCGGCATTGCCAAGATTCCCACGGGCGATCCGTTGCCCATTTCCTGTAAAACCGTCGGGACGGTAGACTATATCAGTCCGGAACAGGCAAAGGGACAGGACATTGACTGCCGGAGCGATCTGTATTCCCTGGGCATCGTCATGTATGAGATGGTCACGGGCAGACTTCCCTTTATCGGGGAAGATCCCATGGATGTGGCACATATGCAAATCAGCGATGAACCCACGCCGCCCGATCAGTTCAATCCCGATCTTCCCAAGGGTCTGGAGCAGGTAATTATGCGGGCAATCCGAAAAAATCCCGACGAACGCTTTGACAATGCCAAGCAGATGCTGGACTGTCTGCTGCGTCTCAAAAACAATCCCACCGCCACCTTTGACTTCGTTACGTTTGATACCAAGGAACTGGAGCCGGCTTTGAAGGACAGCGGGGATCTGCTGTTCTCCGGTTGTTATCTGACCGATGAGCATGAAAGTTTCAAACCGGTCACTCTCGGTCAACCGAAGGTTCTGACGGGTCGCAAACGTAAGAACGGAAACCGGAAAAAACCGAAAAAGAAGGTGATCCGGAAAAAGGTAATTGTGACCAAGACCTGCCATGTTTCGATGGTCTCCATGCTTCTCGGTGTTCTGTGCGCCATGGGACTCATTGCGCTGACGGCACTGCTGTACGTTTACGAGAATTATTTTCACTCCATCATCAGCACCGACAAAAATGCCGAAGTCATCGTCGTTGACGACTTTGAGGGGCAGATTTATAATGAGGAGCTTCAGTCACAACTTGAAAAAGCCGGCTATCTGGTCACCATTGAATGGGTCAACGACACCGATCGCTTGTACAGCACGATAGTCTCCCAATCCCCGAAGAAAAATTCCCGAAGAACCATTATCATGGGCGAGCAGTACTGTGAACTGACGCTTTACCTCAGCAGTGGCGAAGATATGTTCACGCTGGAAAATTATATCGGTCTTGAATACCGTCAGGCTAGCATTGAAATGACCAGGAACAAACTGAATGTGGTGTTTGAGAAGGTATACAGTGACACCATGCCCCAGGGACTGATCGTCTCGACCTACCCGGAGGGCGGAACAGCCATTTCTTCCGATACCACCATCACGGTTTATGTCAGCAAAGGACCTAAGATCAGCTATACAACCGTTCCGAATCTGGTCGGACTTACCATGACCGAAGTCGCCGCACAACTGAAATCGTCTGATCTGCAACTGGGAAAGGTAACCTATCAGCTTTCCGGCACCGTTGCGGCAGGAAAAGTCATCAGCCAAAGCCTGTTCCGTGGGGAAACCGTTCCGGCAGGTCTTACCAAAATTGATCTGGTCGTTAGCCAGGGAAGCGGAATCCCGGAACCTCCTGTCACACAACCGCCTGTCACCACACAAAATCCCACTCCGGATCCCGAAGAACCGTCGCCCGGCACTCTTCCCGACACGGAAGAACCTCCCACAGGGACGCAGGTGCCTGCTCCCGGAACCGAGGCACCTGTACCTGAGACCGGCGTAACAACGGTTATCCCCGATCTGCCGACACCGGTGCCTGACCCCATTGAACCCTGAAAATGAGCCGAAGAAAGGCAACTAACAGAAAATGAGTACAAATCAAAAGAATATCCGTAATTTTTCAATCATTGCCCATATCGACCACGGAAAATCCACTCTTGCCGACCGCCTGCTGGAAAAAACGCAGGCGGTCGCCAAGCGGGATATGGAAGATCAGATTCTGGACAACATGGATCTGGAGCGTGAGCGTGGCATCACCATCAAGGCAAGAGCCGTCAAACTGGATTACACCGCACCGGACGGTCAGTCCTATGTGCTGAATCTGATTGACACCCCCGGTCATGTGGACTTCAACTATGAGGTTTCCCGTTCCCTGAACGCCTGCGAAGGGGCTCTGCTGATCGTGGACGCCACCCAGGGAATCGAAGCGCAGACCCTTGCCAACGCCTATCTCGCCATTGATGCCAATCTGGAGATCGTTCCCGTAATCAACAAGATCGACCTTGCCTCCGCCGATATTGACGGAACCCGTCGGGAAATCGAGGACATTATCGGCATCCCCGCCGAGGACTGTCCTGCCATTTCCGCCAAAAACGGCATCAACATCGAAGACGTTCTGGCAAAGATCATCTCCGACATTCCTGCCCCCAATGGCGATCCCGATGCCCCTTTGAAATGCCTGATCTTTGACTCCTACTACGACTCCTATCTGGGGGTTGTGGTCTATGTCCGCATCATGGAGGGCAGTGTAAAGGCGGGGGATCGCATCCGTATGATGAATACGGGAGCCGAATTTGACGTGGTTGAAGTCGGCACCATGGAGGCATTCGGACTGGAAAAGTCGGATGGGCTGTCGGCAGGGGAGGTTGGCTACATCACAGCCAGTATCAAAAATGTTGCCGATACCCGTGTGGGCGACACCGTCACTTCGGCGACAAATCCCACGGATACGCCGCTTCCCGGCTTCAAAAAGGCACTTCCTATGGTTTATTCGGGCATTTATCCCGCCGACGGCTCCAAGTACGGCGATCTGCGGGACGCTCTGGAAAAGCTCCGCCTGAATGATGCCGCTCTGTCCTTTGAACCCGAAACCTCTGCGGCACTGGGATTCGGCTTCAGATGCGGATTTCTGGGACTGCTTCACATGGAGATTCTGCAGGAACGCATCGAACGGGAATTCAACCTGGATCTGATCACCACCGCACCCAGCGTTATCTATCGTATCGAAAAGCGAAACGGCGAGACCGTCTACATCGACAATCCTTCCTCCTATCCGTCACCCGATGAGATCGAACAGGCGTATGAGCCGATTATCCATGCCAACATCATCACTCCCGTCGAATTCGTGGGCGGAATTATGGATCTCTGTCAGGAACGTCGGGGAATGTTCAAGGACATGAAGTATCTGGACGCTACCCGTACCGAACTACATTACGAAATGCCTCTGAATGAGATTATCTACGATTTCTTTGATGCGCTCAAGAGTCGCAGTAAAGGCTACGCCTCACTGGATTACGAGATTGCCGACTACCGTGCAAGCAAGCTGGTGAAGCTGGACATCCTGCTTAACGGAGAGGTGGTGGATGCGCTGTCCTTCATCGTACATGAGACCAAGGCATACGGCAGAGCGAGAAAAATCTGCGAAAAGCTAAAGGATAACATCCCCCGCCAGCTTTTTGAGGTTCCCATTCAGGCGGCAATCGGCGGGAAGGTCATCGCCAGAGAGACGGTTAAAGCCATGCGTAAGGACGTGCTGGCGAAATGCTATGGCGGCGACATCACCCGTAAGAAGAAGCTTCTGGAAAAGCAGAAGGAAGGAAAAAAGAAGATGCGCCAGTTGGGATCGGTTCAGGTTACGCCCGAAGCCTTTATGGCAGTCCTCAAATTGGATGACGAAGAATGAATCCTTTGAATCTATCTGCAGAGAAATCCTCCAAAAAGAAAACCGGACTTTATCTGCACATTCCCTTCTGCGCCCGAAAATGCGCTTATTGCGACTTTTATTCGCTGACCGATCTTTCCCTTGCCGATCGGTATTTGAACGCTCTCTGCACCCATATTGCCCTTTTCGGCGAAAAAATGCAGGATCGGCTCTTTGACAGTGTATACATCGGCGGTGGAACGCCGAGTCTGATGGGTGCAAAACGGATGGATGCCTTCTTTGACTGCCTTCTTTCCTGCTTTTCAATAACGGCAGACGCCGAAATCACCGCAGAGGTCAACCCCGCCACCGTTGATGCCGAGGAACTTCAAATCTTTCATGAGATCGGAATCAACCGTCTGAGCATCGGTCTCCAGTCAGCAAACGACAGAGAACTGTCCAACCTCTCACGGCTTCACGACTTTGACGGTTTTCTTGCCACATTCAGAGCCGCACGAGAAGCGGGATTTGACAATCTGAGCGTGGACCTCATGTACGGCATTCCCGGGCAGACACCGGGCAGTCTCTTTGAGACACTGAAAACGGTCTGCGATCTGTCTCCCGAACATCTTTCGCTCTATGGGCTGAAGGTCGAACCCAATACCCCCTTCGGACGCATGGAAAAAGACCTGCTTCTCCCGGATGAGGATGCCCAGTGCGAGATGTACGAGACTGCGGTTGATTATCTGTTTGATCGGGGCTATTGGCGGTACGAGATCAGCAATTTTGCGAAAAAGGGCTATGAGTCAAAGCACAATCTGCGCTATTGGCATGGGGAAGAGTATCTGGGACTGGGTCCTGCCGCTCACTCCTATCTGGACGGAGTCCGCTATGCCTGTCCCCGTGACCTGATGGGTTATATGGAAGCCTTGGAGCAGGGAAGACTTCCCGCTGAAAGCGATCGGCAGATCATCACCGAAACCGAGCGGGAAAAAGAAAGGATTATGCTGGGTCTGCGCCTGGATGAGGGCATACCCGCCGAGTCCAAGCTGTGTCGGCACGCCCAAAAGTTCATAGAGGCTGGATTTATGAAAGTTACCGACGGACGCCTGTCCTTCACCACAAAAGGATTTCTGGTCAGCAATCCTATTCTTGCCGATCTGATAGAGGAATAAATTTCACCTCCCGATTTCTCGGGAGGTGCCGTTTTTTTGAGGAAAAGTTCATTCTTCATTTGTTTGATCTGTTTCATCAAAAATGTAGAATTCTTTTACTCCATCAGTTGTGATAATACTTCGCAAGACCGCCCTTTGCCGTCTCTCGGTAACTGCCCAGGAGATCCTTTCCGGTTTCGTACATGGTCTGAACCACGGTATCAAAACTGATCTTACGGGAATTGGTCAGGAAGTTGGCCAGAGACAGGGCGTTGATGGCACGCATGGCGGCAACGGCATTGCGTTCAATGCAGGGAATCTGCACCAGACCTCCTATCGGGTCGCAGGTCAGTCCCAGATGATGCTCCATTGCCACCTCGGCGGCATATTCGATCTGATCAATGCCCATTTCGAACAGCTCGGCAAGGGCTGCCGCCGCCATGGAGCAGGCGGAACCGATCTCCGCCTGACATCCGCATTCGGCACCGCTTATGGAGGCGTTGGTTTTGATCAGATTGCCGATGATGCCGCCGGTGGCAAGGGCATGAAGAATGTCGGTGTCTGAGAATCCCTTCGTGACCTGCATATATTCCAGAACCGCCGGAACCACGCCGGAGGAGCCGCAGGTGGGGGCTGTGACAATCGTGTGAGCAGAGGCGTTCTGCTCACTGACTGCAAAGGCGTATGCGCAGACCAGACGGTTTTCCTTCGTCTGCGCCGATTCGTCAATATGACGTTGATTGTAGAGATAGTTCGCCTTTCGCTGGATATGAAGACCGCCCTGAAGCTCTCCCTTGGCAGACAATCCGTGACGGATACAGCTCTTCATGGTTCCCCAGATTTTATAGAGATACTCCCAGATTTCCTTTCCTTCGTACTGCTCCACATATTCCCAGATGCGGATGTTGTTCATCCGACAATAGTCTGCGATTTCGGCATAACTCTTTTGGGGATAAATTTCTTCAACGGGATCAAGCGTCTCTCCCTCCCATAGGATGGAACCGCCGCCGATACTGTAAGCACGCTTGGAGCCGAGAAGCGCATCCCCCTGATAGGCATGGAAATCCAGGGTATTCTGGTATTTTTCGCACACGGTGTCCACGTCAAAGGTGATCTCAACGGGCAGTGGATCAAAGGCGTCCCGGATGACCACATCGGTCATGTGTCCCTTACCGGTCAGGGCAAGGGATCCGAACAGGGTAACGGCAAAATGATCTGCTTCAGGATAAAGGGACCTGAATTTTTTGGAAGCCAGATCGGGACCGATGGAATGGGAGGAGGAGGGTCCTCTTCCGATTTTATAAAGCTGTCTGAGTGATTGCATATGACAAAAATCCTTTCGGACAAGGAATGATTGATACCGTCATTCTATCACATTATCCGAAAAAGGTCAAGGGTTTCCCGAATTATTCCGTAAGAATTTTTGTGATGTTTTCTTTGGCAACCCGCCTGTCCGCTTTGTCGAGAATCAGGTAGACCACATACTTTCCGTACCGCTCTATTTCCGCATCCTCCAGCTTATCAAGCTCGGTGGGATTGTAACTCTCCAGCCATTCCCGTTTGCCCTCAAGGGAACTGTCCAGATAGTTCTGCAAAAGATTCTCCAGCTCCTTTGCTTTACTGTCGTCTTCAACCTTAAAAACGCCGAATTCGTCGATGGATACGGAACTGGTCTGCACCCGGACCGATTGATCGTCAGCAAAATCAGCGGGAATTCCAAGGTAGAAGGCAATATCTTCATCCGAATAGTCGGACAGATGATCAAAATCGGGCAGATCGCCGGCAATCCGGTCTGAAATTTCTTCTGTGGTCAGATCGTTACGGTAGACGGTCACTTTGTTTCTTGCGCAGCTTACGCAAACGGCACAGGAGGCAGACAGCATGATCATGGCAAGGGATAGGATCAAATTCTTTTTCATAACTCATCGTTCCTTTCAGGCAGCATATGATTACAGATATAATCGAGAACACGGTTGAAGCCCTCGGTATTCAAGTGGATTCCGTCTCCATTCTGATATTTCTCGGGCAAACGACCGCTTTCATCCTTCAGTACCGATGCGGTATTCAGATAGGAAAGTCCGTACCGGTCGGCAAGCTCCCGAATCCATCCGTTTGCGGTGTCGATTTTGTCGTTGGAGTACTCGGCAGAAACCGTCCCGGGACGCTGTGAGGTGGGATAGACCGATTGAAGAACAACACGGCAATCCGGCAGAGCAGTCACGGCAATCTCAATCAGCTTGGAATAGTACTTTTTGAAGTCTTTCTCCTCCCATGTGCGCATACCATTGATGCCCACGGTCAGAATCAGAATCTCAGGATCAGCTTCCTTCAGTCCTTCCGACAGCGGATAGTCCCGTCCCTTGTAGCGTATGGTACAACTACCCAGATTCCGCAGATAAAAGGTGCCGCTGGCAGGAGTCAGGACCTGCTCCTCTCGCAGCGTATAGTCATGTTTGCCCAGAAAACCGTTATTTCGGACAATATAGCGGAGCAACCCGTAGGTTGTGGAATCGCCGAAAAAACTGATTCGATCAAGGTATTCCTGACCGCCGCATTCGCTTTCAACCAGTTCATCAGCGTTGGAGCCGAAAACCGGCAGCATGGAAACTCCGATCACCATCAGAAGACACCATGTGCCGATTTTCGTACATAGCTTTCGCATAATATCATTCCTTTCAAAATCTTAATAGTCATTCAAAGTCACAATCTTTGACCGATTCTCCTATGGAAGGCTTGACAAAACGGAAGAATCAGTGTATAATAAATTGATTTTATTTTGGAGATACCTATGATAAGTATGAGCTGTGAAGGGATTTCTCTTTCATTCGGAATCCTGACAATTCTTGATAATATTTCCTTTTCAATAAATGAGGGCGACAAGCTGGGTGTTGTCGGTGTCAACGGTGCCGGCAAATCCACCCTGTTTCGCATTCTTTTGGGTGAAATTACCCCGGACAAGGGAAAAGTCTACCTTGCCAAAGACAAGACCGTAGGCTTTCTGGCGCAAAATGCCAAATATGAAAGCGACAAAACGCTTCTTGATGAAATGCTCCTTGCCTTCTCCCATCTGACCCGAATGGAAGAAACGCTGGAGAGTCTGTCTGCCGCAGCAGGTAGCGGTGACGAGGATGCCGCCATGCGCTTTTCAGCACTCCATGAGGAATATGTTGCCGGCGGGGGGCTGGAATACCGGGGACGCTGCAAGGGAATTCTGCAAAGTCTGGGATTTTCGAAAGAATTCTGGGATATTCCGATCACCTCCCTGAGCGGCGGACAGAAAACCCGTGTAGCACTGGCACGGTTGCTGTTATCCGATCCCGACATCATTATGCTGGACGAGCCCACCAATCACCTGGACATTGAATCCATCGAGTGGCTGGAGAAATATCTCGCCGGTTGTCGGAAAACCGTGTTGGTAATCTCCCACGACCGATATTTTCTCTGCAAGGTAACCGACAAGACGCTGGAGCTGGAAAATTGCAAAGCGAAGCTGTACGGCGGCAATTACGACTATTACATTGCCGAAAAGAAACGGGATCGGGAGATTCAGGAGCATCAGTACAAGAATCAGCAGAAGGAGATCGCCCGGATTGAGGCATACATTGAGCAGCAACGTCGCTGGAATCGGGAGCGCAACATCATTGCGGCAGAATCCAGACAAAAACAGTTGGACAAAATGGAGCGGGTGGATGCCCCATCCAGACTGCCGGATAACATCCGTATGCGTTTTTCCGAGGCAGAGGAAAGCGGAAACGACGTTCTGTCGGTCAGAAGGCTTGCCAAAAGCTACCCCGGTAAGGAACTGTTTTCCGATCTGTCCTTTGAACTGAAAAAGCGGGACCGACTGTTCATTATCGGCTCCAACGGATGCGGCAAATCCACGCTGATGAAGATTCTGAACCACACTGAGTTTCAGGACAGTGGCGTTTTTGATTACGGTTATAACGTTACCGTAGGCTATTATGATCAGGAAAATCAGAATCTGACCGAAGAAAATACCGTTCTGGACGAACTTTGGAATCAGTATTCCAAGCTGACCCAGACCGAGATCCGAAATGCGCTGGCTCTGTTTCTGTTCCGTGGAGATGATATTTTCAAGCAAATCAAGGTGCTGTCCGGCGGAGAAAAGGCGAGAATCACCTTTGCCAAGCTCATGCTGTCCAAATTCAACCTGCTCTTTCTGGACGAGCCCACCAACCATTTGGATATTCTGTCCCGTGAAGTGCTGGAAAATGCACTGGAGCAGTACGACGGAACCATCGTAGCAGTCTCTCATGACCGTTATTTCATCAAAAAACTGGCTACCCGCATTCTTGCTTTCCGTCCGGATCATACCGTTATGGATTTTGCGGGAACCTACGAGCAATATCAGGACTATCTTGCCTCTTACGGGACCCAGACCGTTCAGACAAAAGAGGAGTCGGTCAGCGACAGCAAACAACAGTACCTGAAAAACAAGCAAAATCAGGCTGAAAAGCGAAAAATTGAAAGCAAAATCAGACGGGACAGGGAAGAGATCGCCAAAATCGAGGCACGTCTTTCCGAAATTCCCGCAGAAATCGAGGCTAATCCCACCGATGCCTCCAAACTGACTGCGCTGTATGCCGAATCGGAGTCACTGGAGGAACGCATGATGGAACTGATGGAAGAGCTTGACAGCATGGGGGAAAGCATCTGAAGCCTGTCATAGTCCGGTTTTTCACTGCATATTCTGAAACCAATCATGAAAAAAATATTGGAGGAATAGCCATGAAAATCCGAACTGTTGCGATTTTTCTGTTATCCTGTCTGCTGGCACCGATCCTCGGCATCCCGATCTCAGCTCAGGAAACGCAGATTGAAACCGATGCCAAAAGCGTCATTGTGATGGAGGCGAACACCCTCACCGTCCTTTACGAAGACAATGCGGACGAACCGCTTCCGCCTGCCTCCGTAACCAAGATCATGACTCTGCTGTTGGTCATGGAAGCCGTGGACAGTGGAAAAATCAAGCTCACCGATCAGGTAACGGTCAGCGATCTGGCAGCATCCATGGGCGGCTCCCAGATCTATCTGGAGGTCGGTGAACAGATGAGCGTGGAGGAAATGATTAAATCGGTCTTGGTTGCCTCTGCCAACGATGCCGCACTTGCACTTGCCGAGTTTGTCGCCGGCAGTGAAGAGGCTTTTGTTGCCGCCATGAACAAAAGAGCTGAAGAGTTGGGAATGGTCAACACTCATTTCGAGAACACCAACGGTCTGGATGACACCGTGGAAAATCACGTTACCACCGCCCGCGACATTGCTTTAATGTCGGCGGAACTGTTGAAGCACAAAACCATCCTGAATTACACCACCATCTGGCAGGACACCGTCAGGAACGGACAGTTCACGCTGACCAACACCAACCGACTGATTCGTTTCTACGCAGGGTGCAACGGACTCAAAACCGGCTCCACCTCCAAGGCGGGATTCTGTATCAGTGCGACGGCAGAGCGTGACGGAATGCAGCTGATTGCCGTGGTCATGGGTTCATCCACCAGAGATACCCGAAATGCCACCGCCAAAAAACTCCTTGATTACGGTTTTGCCGGATATTCCTATTTCGGAGTCGATACCACGATTCTGGATCCCATCGCCGTCAAGGCGGGAACTGCGGATACCGTTTCCATCGGCTATCCGGCATTCCGGAAGGTGCTGGGCAAGGGGGAAGCCGAAAAGGTTCAGGTCCTCTATGAAATTCCGTCCTCTCTGTCGGCACCCATTAGTCGGGGAGACACGGTTGGAAAGGTCGTCTACGTTCTTGGGGATCAGACCGTTGGAGAGGAAAATATCTATGCTCTTGAGGACGTTCCCCGCATCACCTTCGGTCAGTATCTGGGACGTTTGTTAAAAAAATATTTACTGATTTCCTGAAAAACCCCTTGATTTAGTGATCAAAATAGTGTATGATATAGGTAACTTCTGGAAAGTGTTTCCAAACGGAAGGGTTATCGTGGGAATAGGGAAGTTCTCTGTATCCGAATACCTGAGTCGTCTGGAACGTCTTTGTAAGAAAGAGAAACCGCAAGGCGGTATGGAGGTATATTATGACAATTCGCTTAAACGACAAGTATCTGTCCTCATTCGTAAGTGCTGAAGAACTTTCGGCTATTGCTCCCGAGATTCAGAAGGCACATGAAACCCTGTTGAACGGCACCGGAGAGGGAAATGATTTCCTCGGATGGATTGACCTGCCCCTGAACTACGACAAGGAGGAGGCAGAGCGCATCAAGATCGCCGCAAAGAAGATTCAGAAATCCTGTGATGTCTTCATCGTCATCGGAATCGGCGGTTCCTATCTCGGCGCACGGGCTGCCATCGAATTCTGCACCAGCTCACGCTACAATGATCTGAAAAAGGACACTCCCGACATCTATTTCTCGGGTAACGATATTTCGGCATCCAATATGGCAGAACTGCTCTCGATCTGCGAGGGTCGGGATGTCTGCATCAATGTCATCTCCAAGTCCGGTACCACCACTGAGCCTGCCATTGCCTTCCGTATTTTCCGTGAATATCTGGAAAAGAAGTACGGCAAAGAGGGTGCCAAGGAGCGTATCTTTGTCACCACCGACCGCTCCCGTGGTAAGCTCAAGGAGCTTGCTGACGCAGAAGGCTATGAGACCTTCGTGGTTCCCGACGACGTCGGAGGCAGATATTCGGTTCTGACTCCCGTGGGACTTCTCCCCATCGCCGTTGCCGGAATCAGCATCGACGATATGCTGAAGGGTGCCGCAGATGCCAAGGCAGCCTATACCTCTACCGATCTTGACAAGAATGACTGCTATAAGTATGCCGCAATTCGGAACATTCTGTACAGAAAGGGCAAATCCGTTGAAATTTTCACCGCTTATGAGTCCTCTCTTGCCATGACAGCAGAGTGGTGGAAGCAGCTCTACGGCGAATCCGAGGGCAAGGACGGCAAGGGTATTTTCCCTGCATCCGTTTCCTTCACCACCGATCTGCACTCCATGGGTCAGTTTATTCAGCAGGGTACCCGCCTGATGTTTGAGACGGTCATTGACCTTCAAAATTCCTCTCACACTGCCACTATCCCCTATGACGAGGCAAATTCCGACGGTCTGAACTTCCTTGCAGGCAAGGATATGCACTATGTCTGCCGCACTGCTTTCACCGGCACTGCCATCGCCCACACCGACGGTAATACACCGAACATCGTGCTGGAACTCAGCAAACGCGGTGCCTATGAATTTGGTTACCTGGTATATTTCTTCGAACTGGCGTGCGGAATCTCCGGTTACACTCTGGGTGTCAATCCCTTCAATCAGCCCGGCGTTGAGGAATACAAGAAGAATATGTTTGCACTTCTCGGTAAACCCGGATATGAGGATCTCCGTGAAGGT